>NZ_JAAPBF010000322.1 GCF_022695985.1 Streptomyces sp. NP-1717
GGGTCGCGCCGCCAAGCGTTGTCCCGTAATCCCTGGTGGGTCGGCGCGCGGGGTCGGACGCGGCGCATCGCAAGGCGGCGGGGCGCCGTAGCTGACGCCGCGCGCCCACCGGGGATTACGGGACGGCCCTTGGCGGGCTGCGCCTGTCCGCAAGCGCCGGACGGGCCGCACACGCGGCCCGTCCGGCGATCAGGGTCGGACCGGTCCGCCCGTCAGCCGTCCAGTTCCTCGATCGTCGCCGTCGACGGGCCCCGCTCCGACTGGAGCCCCCGTGCGACGTCCTCCGCCGCGCGCAGCACCCGTACGGCGTTGTGCCAGGTCAGCTTCGACAGGTCCTCGGGGGACCAGCGGCGCGCGAACAGTTCGGCGATGAGGTTCGGGTAGCCGGCCACGTCCCGCAGGCCCTCCGGCGTGAACGCCGTGCCGTCGAAGTCGCCGCCGATGCCGATGTGGTCGATGCCCGCGACCTCGCGCATGTGGTCCAGGTGGTCGGCGACCGTCGCCGCCGTGGCCGTCGGGCGCGGGTGCTCCTCCTCGTAGGCCCGGTGGATCTTCATTCCGGCCTCGGTGGTGTCCAGCGGGTGCGCGCCGTGCGCGCGCATGTTGTCGTCGGCGGCCTTCGTCCAGGCGATCGCCTCGGGAAGGATGAACTTCGGTACGAAGGTGGCCATCGCCACGCCGCCGTTGGCCGCGAGCAGCGCCAGTACGTCGTCGGGGATGTTGCGCGGGTGGTCGCAGACGGCCCGCGAGGAGGAGTGCGAGAACAGGACGGGCGCGGTGCTCGTGGCGAGCGCGTCGCGCATCGTCGTGGCGGCGACGTGCGAGAGGTCGACCAGCATGCCGGTGCGGTTCATCTCGCGTACGACCTCGTGGCCGAAGGGCGACAGGCCGCCCACGCCCGGCTCGTCGGTCGCCGAGTCCGCCCACGGGAGGTTGTCGTTGTGCGTGAGGGTCATGTAGCGCACGCCGAGGCTGTGCAGGGCGCGCAGGGTGGCGAGGGAGTTGTTGATGGAGTGGCCGCCCTCGGCGCCCATCAGGGAGGCGATCCGGCCCGTGCGGCGGGCGTTCTCCATGTCGTCGGCGGTGCGGGCGGCGGCGAGGTCGCCGGGGTAGCGGGCGATCATGCGCCCGACGACGTCGATCTGCTCCAGGGTGGCGCTGACCGCGGTGTCGCCCGCCATGTCGGAGCGTACGTACACCGACCAGAACTGCGCCCCGACGCCGCCCGCCCGCAGCCGGGGGATGTCGGTGTGCAGGTGCGCCGACTGGTCGTCGGCGATGTCGCGCCGGTCGAGGTCGTAGCGGACCTGCTCGCGCAGGGCCCACGGCAGGTCGTTGTGCCCGTCGACCACGGGGAAGTCCTCGAGCAGTTCGCGTGCCTGCTCCAGATAGTCCTCGGCGCCCATGGTGGCCCTCACTTCCCGAAGCCGAAGGCGTCGTGTCCCGCGACCTTCGCGCGCAGGCGTTTGCCCTTGTCCGTGGCCTGCTCGCCGAGCCTCTTCTGGAAGTCCTCCATACGGGCCAGCAGCTCCGGGTCGTGGGCGGCGAGGATCCGCGCGGCCAGCAGACCGGCGTTCCGGGCTCCTCCTACGGAGACGGTCGCGACCGGCACCCCGGCGGGCATCTGGACGATCGACAGGAGCGAGTCCATGCCGTCCAGGTACTTCAGCGGTACGGGGACCCCGATGACGGGCAGCGGGGTGACCGAGGCCAGCATGCCCGGCAGATGGGCCGCGCCGCCGGCGCCCGCGATGACCGCCTTCAGTCCGCGTCCGGCCGCCCGCTCGCCGTACTCGATCATCTCGCGCGGCATCCGGTGGGCGGAGACGACGTCGACCTCGTAGGGGATCTCGAACTCGTCGAGCGCCTGGGCGGCGGCCTCCATGACGGGCCAGTCGGAGTCCGACCCCATGACGACGCCGATGAGGGGAGAGCTCATGTGGTGATCGTTCCTCGGAGGTATCCGGCGGCGTGGCGGGCGCGCTCCAGCACGTCGGCCAGGTCGTCACCGTAGGTGTTGACGTGGCCCACCTTGCGGCCGGGCTTCACGTCCTTGCCGTACATGTGGATCTTGAGCTGCGGATCGTGGGCCATGCAGTGCAGATAGGCCGCGTACATGTCGGGGTAGTCGCCGCCGAGCACGTTGCACATGACCGTCCACGGGGCGCGCGGGCGCGGGTCGCCCAGCGGCAGGTCGAGGACGGCCCGGACGTGGTTGGCGAACTGGGAGGTGATCGCGCCGTCCTGGGTCCAGTGGCCGGAGTTGTGCGGGCGCATGGCCAGCTCGTTGACGAGGATCCGGCCGTCGGCCGTCTCGAACAGCTCGACGGCGAGATGGCCGACGACACCCAGCTCGGCGGCGATCCGCAGCGCGAGCTGCTGCGCCTGGCCGGACAGTTCCTCGGAGAGACCGGGCGCGGGCGCGATGACGGTGTCGCACACACCGTCGACCTGGCGCGACTCCACGACGGGGTAGGCGACGGCCTGACCGTGCGGCGAGCGCACGATGTTGGCGGCCAGCTCCCGGACGAAGTCGACCTTCTCCTCGGCCAGGACGGGCACGCCGGCGAGGAAGGGCTGCTCGGCGTCGTCCTCCGACCGGGTGAACCACACGCCCTTGCCGTCGTACCCGCCGCGCACCGTCTTCAGGATGACGGGGAAGCCGCCCACCTCGGCGGCGAAGGCCGCGACGTCGGCGGCGTCGCTGACGATGCGGTGGCGCGGGGCGGGCACTCCCAGCTCGGTGAGCCTGGCGCGCATCACGCCCTTGTCCTGCGCGTGGACGAGGGCGTCGGGGCCGGGGCGTACGGGGATGCCGTCCGCCTCCAGGGCGCGCAGGTGCTCGATCGGGACGTGCTCGTGATCGAAGGTGATCACGTCGCAGCCGCGCGCGAAGGCGCGAAGCGTCTCCAGATCGCGGTAGTCACCGACGACCACGTCGCCCACCACCTGCGCCGCGGAGTCCTGTGGGGTATCGCTGAGGAGCTTGAATCTGAGGCCGAGGGGGATGCCCGCCTCGTGGGTCATACGGGCGAGCTGACCGCCGCCGACCATGCCGACTACCGGGAATGTCACACACCCAGGGTATCCGGCGCCCGGCCCGGGCCTCTCGTCCGGACCGGGCCGGGGCGGCGCAGCGGCACCGCGGCGGGCCGGCGCGGCGGCACCGGGCGCGCGACCGCGCCGGGATCCGGACGACGGACCTGAGCCGGTCCGGTGGTTAGAGTGGGCCGGTCGGTGGCGTCGCGGCGTCAGGGGGATTCGGCCGACAAGACTGCGTCGCCGGCGTCACGGACGTCTTCGACGGAACACCGACCGGACGGGGCTGAGCGGCCAGATGACTCCCGCGCCTTCGCAGCGGCAGACCCTGCGGGAGCGGCTGACCCTGCTCACCCGTGAGATCGCGAAGTTCGGTGCGGTCGGCGGGGTGGGCCTGCTGGTCAACCTGGCGGTCTTCAACCTCGTACGGCACACGACCGATCTCCAGGTGGTCCGGGCCAGCATCCTGGCGACCGTCGTCGCGATCGCCTGCAACTACGTGGGCTTCCGTCACTTCGCCTACCGGGACCGCGACAAGAGCCGCCGTACGAAGGAGCTGACGCTGTTCCTGCTGTTCAGCGCGGTCGGGCTGGTCATCGAGAACGGTGTGCTCTACACGGCGACATACGGGTTCGGCTGGGACGGGCCGCTGCAGAGCAACGTGTTCAAGTTCCTCGGCATCGGCGTGGCGACGCTGTTCCGCTTCTGGTCCTACCGCACCTGGGTGTTCCGCAGGCTCCAGCCGGAGCCGGAACTGGCGACCGTGGGCGACGGGCCGCGCGGTCCGCAGCCCGGCCGGGTCATCTGACGGTCTTCTTCGGCTCCTTGCGCACCCGTACCTCACGGCTCAGGAACAGCGCGAAGACCGGCGGCTGCTGCTGGAGCAGTTCGAGCCGCCCCCCGTCCGCCTCGGCCAGGTCGCGGGCGACCGCGAGCCCGATGCCTGTCGAGTTGTGCCCGCTGATCGCGCGCTCGAAGATCCGCGACCCGAGGTCCGCCGGTACGCCGGGACCCTCGTCCGTCACCTCGATCACGGCCTGGTTGCCGGTGATCCGGCTGCGCAGGGCGACCGTGCCGCCGCCGTGCATCAGGGAGTTCTCGATCAGCGCGGCCAGGACCTGGGCGACGGCGCCGGGCGTGCCGACGGCCCGCATGTGCTGGGTGCCGGAGCAGACGATGGCGCGGCCGGCGCTGCGGTAGGCCGGGCGCCACTCCTCCAGCTGCTGCTGCACGACGTCGTCGAGATCGAAGACGATCGCCGAACCGGTACGGACGTCGCGCGAGTTGGTGAGCAGCCGCTCGACCACGTCGGTCAGCCGCTCGACCTGGGTGAGCGCGATCGTCGCCTCCTCCTTGACGATGTCCGGGTCGTCGGTGGTGGAGATCTCCTCCAGGCGCATGGAGAGCGCGGTGAGCGGCGTACGGAGCTGGTGGGACGCGTCGGCGGCCAGCCGGCGCTCGGCGGTGAGCATCCGCGCGATCCGTTCGGCGCTGGCGTCGAGGACGTCGGCGACCCGGTCCAGTTCGGGCACGGCGTAGCGCTTGTGACGGGGGCGGGGGTCGCCGGAGCCGAGGCGTTCGGCGGTCTCGGCGAGGTCGGTGAGCGGTGACGCGAGCTTGTTGGCCTGGCGTACGGCGAGCAGGACGGCGGCGACGACGGCGAGCAGCGCCACCGCGCCGATGATCAGCAGGGTGCGGCCGAGTTCGCGGGTGACGGACGCGCGGGACTCCTCGACCGTGACGGTCTCGCCCTGCTCGCCCTGGGCACTGCCCCTGATGGCACCGCCCTCGGGGGGCGCGCCGATCTCGACGGTCGGGCGGCCCGGGATCTCGACCTTGGCGTACCGCTCGCCGTTGATCTGCTCCCGCAGGATCGCCTCGGTGACGCGCTCGCCGCCGAGCAGCCGGCTGTCGACGATGCTGACCAGCCGGACGGCCTCCAGGTCGACGCTCTCCTGGGCGCTGCTGCTGATGGTGCGGGTCTCGACGATGACGAGCGAGACCCCGAAGACGGCGATGACGACGAGCACCACGGCGAGCGTGGAGTTGATCAGACGACGGCGCACTGTGCCCTACCCTGCTCGGCCGGTCCGGTCCGGCGGCCCGGTCCCGCCGGATCGCCCGGCGGGGTCCGGGCCGGACCGCCCGGTCCGGCTCAGCTCTTCTCGAAGCGGAAACCGACGCCCCGGACCGTCGCGATGTACCGCGGGTTCGCCGCGTCGTCGCCCAGCTTCTTGCGGAGCCACGAGATGTGCATGTCCAGGGTCTTCGTGGACGACCACCAGGTGGTGTCCCAGACCTCGCGCATCAGCTGGTCGCGGGTGACGACCCGGCCCGCGTCCCTGACCAGGACCCGCAGCAGGTCGAACTCCTTCGCGGTGAGCTGGAGCTCCTCCTCGCCCATCCAGGCCCGGTGCGACTCGACGTCGATGCGGACGCCGTGCGTGGCGGGCGACACGGCCGGTTCGCTCGCGCCGCGCCGGAGCAGGGCCCGTACCCGGGCGAGCAGTTCGGCCAGCCGGAACGGCTTGGTCACGTAGTCGTCGGCGCCGGCGTCGAGACCGACGACGGTGTCCACCTCGTCGGCGCGGGCGGTCAGCACCAGCAGGGGTACGGAGTGCCCCTCGGAACGCAGCCTCCGGGCCACTTCGAGGCCGTCCATACCGGGCAGCCCGAGGTCGAGCACGACCAGGTCCACGCCGCCCTGGAGGCCGGCTTCGAGCGCGGTGGGACCGTCTTCGCGTACCTCCACCTCGTAGCCCTCCCTGCGCAGGGCGCGGGCCAGCGGCTCAGAGATGGACGCGTCGTCCTCGGCGAGCAGTACACGGGTCATGAGGTGATGGTAGTCCGCGCGGAGGAGCGGCCGGGCAGTGATCGCCGATGCCTGTGGCTCCCGCAGACGATTGGGCCACCTGCCTTCGAAAGAGGTTCGTGATCCGGGGGCCACCTGTGATCCATCCCTCAAGTCATTCCATATACCTCTCTGTCGTACTGAATACCGCTCTGTCGTGCCGTAGGGTGGCCTGGCTCTTCGTACGACCGGTTGGGGACCTTTCGCGGCTTGAGAGCCGGAGGTCCCCTTTTC
>NZ_JAAPBF010000323.1 GCF_022695985.1 Streptomyces sp. NP-1717
GCTGGGACGCACAGGGGGCGGGCAGCGCGTCGGACGAACGGTCGGGCGTGGAGATCCAGCACGACGCAGTGAAGCAAGGAGACCCGTCCATGACCGTCCTCGCCGTGATCCCCGCCCGTGGTGGATCCAAGGGCGTCCCCGCCAAGAACCTCGCCCAGGTCGGCGGTGTCCCTCTCGTCGTACGGGCCGTCCGCGCCTGCCGCGCCGCCCGCCAGGTGACCGACGTCGTCGTCTCCACGGACGACGCCGCCATCGCGGACGCCGCCCGCGCCGCCGGCGCCGAGGTCGTCCTGCGCCCGGCCGCCATCGCCGGGGACACCGCGACCAGCGAGGCCGCCGTCCTGCACGCGATGGACGCCTACGGCGCGATGCGCGGCGACGCACACCGCACCGAGGTGGTCCTGCTCGTGCAGTGCACCAGCCCCTTCATCACCCCCGGCGACCTCGACGGCGTCGTGTCCGCCGTCACCGAGGGCGGCGCCGACACCGCGCTGACCGTCGCCCCCACCCACGGCTTCATCTGGCGCTCCGAGAGCGACGGCTTCGGCGTCAACCACGACAAGTCGAACCGGCCCCGCAGGCAGGACCGCCCCCAGGAGTTCCTGGAGACCGGCGCCGCCTACGCGATGCGCGCCGAAGGCTTCCGCGAGGCCGGGCACCGCTTCTTCGGGCGTACCGAACTCGTCTCCACCGACCCCGAGCGGGTGCTGGAGATCGACGACCCGCACGACCTGGAGCGCGCCCGCGCACTCGCGCCGCTCCTGGACAACCCCGGGCTCCCCGGCCGCGCCGACATCGACGCGGTCGTCCTCGACTTCGACGGCACCCAGACCGACGACCGGGTGCTCGTCGACTCGGAGGGCCGCGAGACCGTCGCCGTACACCGCGGTGACGGCCTCGGCATCGCCGCCCTCCGCCGCGCCGGCCTGGAACTGCTCATCCTCTCCACCGAGCAGAACCCGGTCGTCGCCGCACGCGCCCGCAAGCTGCGCGTGCCGGTGCTCCACGGCATCGACCGCAAGGACCTCGCACTGAAGCAGTGGTGCGACGAGCACGGAGTCACACCCGACCGGGTGCTGTACGTCGGCAACGACGTCAACGACCTCCCGTGCTTCGCGCTCGCCGGCTGGCCGGTGGCCGTCGCGAGCGCTCACGACGCCGTACGCGCGGCGGCGCGTGCCGTCACGACAACCCCCGGCGGCGCCGGAGCGATCCGGGAGATCGCCACCTGGCTCCTCGGTCCCGGTCTGGACGTCAACACCCCCGCTACCCCCCACGGCACCACCGCCGACACCTCGGAAAGTTAAGGAACCCCCTCATGAGCACCAACTCCCGTCTGCGTACCCTCGGCACCCGCACCGCGGGCCCCGGCCGCCCCGTCTACGTGACCGGTGAGATCGGGATCAACCACAACGGCGACATCGACAACGCGCTCGCGCTGATCGACGCCGCCGCCGAGGCCGGCTGCGACGCCGTCAAGTTCCAGAAGCGCACCCCCGAGATCTGCACCCCGCGCGACCAGTGGGACATCGAGCGCGACACCCCCTGGGGCCGGATGACGTACATCGACTACCGCCACCGCGTCGAGTTCGGCGAGGACGAGTACCGCACCATCGACGAGCACTGCAAGAAGCGCGGCATCGACTGGTTCGCCTCCCCGTGGGACACCGAGGCCGTCGCCTTCCTGGAGAAGTTCGACGTGCCCGCCCACAAGGTGGCCTCCGCGTCCCTCACCGACGACGAGCTGCTGCGCGCGCTGCGCGCCACCGGCCGCACGGTCATCCTCTCCACCGGCATGTCGACGCCGAAGCAGATCCGGCACGCGGTCGAGGTGCTCGGCAGCGAGAACATCCTTCTCTGCCACGCCACTTCGACCTACCCGGCCAAGGCCGAGGAGCTGAACCTGCGGGTCATCAACACCCTCCAGGCCGAGTTCCCGAACGTGCCGATCGGCTACAGCGGCCACGAGACCGGTCTCCAGACCACCCTCGCCGCCGTCGCCCTCGGTGCCGCCTTCGTCGAGCGCCACATCACGCTCGACCGCGCCATGTGGGGCTCCGACCAGGCCGCCTCCGTCGAGCCGCAGGGCCTCACCCGCCTCGTGCGCGACATCCGCACCATCGAGGCGTCCCTCGGTGACGGCGTCAAGAAGGTCTACGAGTCGGAGCTCGGCCCGATGAAGAAGCTCCGCCGGGTCGCCGGTGTCATCGCCGAGTCCGCGGACGGCGCACAGCCCGTGGCGGTCTGACAGCCATGAGCCGTCCCTCCGGGGTGCGCACCCCGTCCCCTCGCGCCATCGCATTCGTGGAGAGCCCGGTCCAACTCCTGAACGTGCTGGAGTGGGCGCGGGCGAGCGCCACCGGTGAGGAGCTCACCGTGGTCGTCCTGTCGCCGACCGATCCCATGTCGCGCGGCCAGCTCCGGCGGATGGCCGAGCTGGCCCGCGACGCGGGCTTCACCGTGCGCTGGCAGGAGGCCCGCGGCGGCGCGAGCGCGCCGCTGCGGACGATACGGGAGCTGGCTCCGCTGCTGCGCAGGGCGGAGCGGATCGTCATCGGGGACCCGTTCTCCCGCTACGTACAGCTCCTGCTGACGCTCGTCAGCAGCAAGGAGCTGACCGTGGTGGACGACGGGACGGCGACGATGGAGTTCATCGCGCAACTCGTCCACGGCGAGCCGCTGGTGCGCTGGCACCGGCGGGGCGGCAGGCGCGGGCCGCGCGAGATGGTCCTCGCGCCGGTCTCCGCCGTCGCGCGGCGCCGGCTCACGCCGTCGCGCACCCGCAGCGTCGAGGTGTTCACCTCGATGCCCGTGGAGGCGCCGCCGGGCATCACGGTCACGGCCAACACCTTCGAGTGGACCAAGGCCACCTTCGGGCCGCCCCGGATCACCAAGGGCGCCGACATGGTCGGCACCTCGCTCGTGGAGACGGGCGTGGTCGACCTGGAGCAGTACGTGACGGCCGTGGGCTCGCTCGCCCGCAGCCACGGCGCGACGCGGTACTTCGCGCACCGCAGGGAGAGCGTGGAGAAGCTGCACCGGCTCGCCACGGAGACCGGCCTGGAGATCGTCCGCCCCGACCTGCCGCTGGAACTGATCGCCCGGCGCGGCCCCATCGGGTCGACCGTGCTCAGCTTCCCCTCGACGGTCGTGCACACGCTGCCGCTCGCGCTCGCCGGTACGGGCGTGCGGGTGGCGGTGTGGGACATCGCACCGGAGTGGCTGAAGGACAACGCCTCACCGCGCGCCCACGGCTTCCTGTCCGGTGTCACGGGCACGGCCCGGGACGTCACCCGGCTCCCGAGGCTGCCCGCCTCCGCGTGAGGTGGCGGGCAGCCGCCGCCCGGAGAACGGGAACGCGCGCGGGACCGCCCGGCGGATCGTCACTGTCCGTCGCCGCTTCGCGACGGACGGGCGAGCTTACCCACCCCGAGAAGCGGCTATTCGCTCGCGGCCCGGTTTTCTTACGCCTTTCGGGCTGAAGTTTTGTTGATCGTCGGGCAGGCGCCCCCTCAGGGGGCCTACCCTTCAACAGGTGAACCAGTTGATGTCCCGCGAGTCCGTTGCCGACCTCTCCGGTGAGCCCAGCGCGGCCGCGCTGCCCGGCAAGCTGCCCGAAACGCTGCGTACCGAGCTGATCGCCTTCCGCAGAGACATGCACATGCACCCGGAGCTGGGCAACCAGGAGTTCCGTACCACCGCCGCGCTCAAGCACCGCCTGGAGCAGGCCGGTCTCGTTCCGCGGGTACTCAACACCGGCACCGGACTCTTCTGCGACATCGGCACCCGTGACGGCGCGACCGCCGCCTCCGGCGTACGGCCCATGCTCGCCCTGCGCGCGGACATCGACGCCCTTCCCATCCCGGACACCAAGGCCGGGGTCGCCTACCGCTCCACCGTCCCCGACCGCGCGCACGCCTGCGGTCACGACGTCCACACCACCGCCGTCCTCGGCGCCGGTCTCGTGCTGGCCGCGCTCGACCGCGAGGGGCTGCTGCCCCACCCCGTGCGGCTGATCTTCCAGCCCGCCGAGGAAGTGCTGCCCGGCGGTGCGCTCGACGCGATCGAGTCCGGTGTCCTGGAGGGCGTCGGACGGATCATCGCCGTGCACTGCGACCCGCGCGTGGACGTCGGCACGATCGGTCTGCGCACCGGCCCGATCACCTCCGCCTGCGACCGGCTGGAAGTCACCCTCGACGGCCCCGGCGGCCACACCGCCCGCCCGCACCTGACCACCGACCTGGTCACCGCCGCCGCGAAGGTCGCCACCGAGGTGCCCGCGCTGCTCGCCCGCCGTGTCGACGCCCGGTCCGGGCTCGCGCTCACCTGGGGCCGTATCGCCGCCGGCCACGCCTGCAACGTCATCCCGCAGCACGCCGAACTCTCCGGCACCGTCCGCTGCCTGGACCTGAAGGCCTGGCGCGAGGCGCCGGACCTGGTGCACGCCGCGATCGACGAGATCTCCGCGCTCTACCACGCCAAGTCGCAGATCAACTATGTGCGCGGGGTCCCGCCGGTCGTCAACGACCTGGTGATGGCCGAACTGCTGCGTGACGCCCAGACCGCGCGCCGCGGCGCGCAGTCGATCGAGGACACCGAGCAGAGCCTCGGCGGCGAGGACTTCTCCTGGTACCTGGAGCAGGTGCCCGGCGCGATGGCGCGGCTCGGCGTACGGACTCCGGGGGACTCCGCACGGCACGACCTCCACCGGGGCGATTTCGACGCGGACGAACGGGCGATTCAGGTCGGGGTGGAGCTTTTCACCGCCGCCGCGCTGATCGATGGCGACCGTTCGTAACCGGCCGTGCTCTTTCCCGTAATCGGATGTCGCACGTCCTGTTCGCGACGATCCGATAACGGCTTCCGTACAGGGCTTTATCTGACATCTACGCGCGTTACGATCGCGGCGAAACCAGCGCCGGAAGAGGCGCTTAGGTCGCTTTGAAGGAGCCTCCCTTGCGCCGGATCACCAGGATCGCAACCGTGGGCGTCGCGTCCGCGGCGCTTGCGCTCACCGCCACCGCGTGTGGCAACACCTCCTCCTCGGACGCCGCGTCCGACTCGAAGGAGAAAAGCGTCGCCATCGCGTACGACATCGGCGGCCGCGGTGACCAGTCCTTCAACGACGCCGCGTACGCGGGTCTCGCGAAGGCCGAGAAGGACCTCAAGGTCAAGGGCAACGACGCCGAGCCGTCCGACGGCGAGTCCGACGCCGACAAGGTCCAGCGCCTGACCGAGCTGGCCCGCGCCGGCAACAACCCGGTGATCGGCGTCGGCTTCGCCTACGCCCCGGCCATCAAGAAGGTCGCCCCGAAGTTCCCGAAGACGACCTTCGGCATAATCGACGACTCCTCGGTGACCGGCAAGAACATCGCCAACATGGTCTTCAACGAGGAGCAGGGCTCCTACCTCGCCGGTGTCGCGGCGGCCAAGGCCACCAAGTCCAAGACCGTCGGCTTCATCGGCGGTGTCGAGACCCCGCTGATCAAGAAGTTCGAGGCCGGCTACGCGCAGGGCGTCAAGGACACCGACCCCTCGGTGAAGGTGCTCTCGCAGTACCTGACCCAGCCCCCGAACTTCGACGGCTTCTCCAAGCCCGACCTCGGCAAGGCCGCGGCGCAGGGCCAGCTCGACAAGAAGGCCGACGTGATCTACGCGGCGGCCGGTCTGGCCGGTTCCGGGTCGATCGAGGCCGTCTCGGCCGCGGGCAAGTGGAACATAGGCGTCGACTCCGACCAGTACAAGCAGGCCGGTCTCGCCCAGTACAAGGACAGCATCCTCACCTCGGTCACCAAGGACATCGCCGACGCGGTGTTCAACCTGATCAAGTCGGTCGAGGACGGCGAGCCCCAGAACGGTGAGATCCGCTACGGCCTCGACAAGGACGGCGTCGGCCTCACCGACTCCAACCCGGCCTACGTCAAGCTGACCGAGGTCACCGCCGCGGTGGACAAGGCCAAGCAGGAGATCGTCGACGGCAAGATCACCGTCAAGACGGCTCCGTAATCGGTGTTGTGCACGGGGCCCGGAGCGACGGCGAACATCTGCCGCCGCTCCGGGCCCCGGTCACGACGGCGGTACTCGTCCTCCCCAAGATCTACGCTCACGATTC
>NZ_JAAPBF010000324.1 GCF_022695985.1 Streptomyces sp. NP-1717
CTCAGGGCGCTGCGGGCACCGGAGCGGACCGACATCCCCTCCGGGGGCTACCGGATCGCCGTGGGCACCGTCGCGGACCGCGGGACGATCGCGCTCGACGGGGTCGGCGACGACGGCCTCTTCCACGCCGCGCAGACGCTGCGGCAGCTGATCGCCGGCGCACCGGGCCGGGCGAGGGTCCCCGGCGTCCTCGTACGCGACTGGCCGGGCACGGCCGTACGGGGAATGACGGAGGGCTTCTACGGGGAGCCCTGGGGCCATCAGGAGCGGCTGGCTCAGCTCGACTTCATGGGACGGACGAAGCAGAACCGCTATCTCTACGCGCCGGGCGACGACGCGTTCCGCCAGGCGCGCTGGCGCGAGCCGTACCCCGCCGCGCAGCGGGCCGAGTTCCGTGATCTGGCCGAACGCGCGGCGCGCAACCATGTGACGCTCGCGTGGGCCGTGGCTCCGGCCCAGGCCATGTGCATGTCGTCGCAGGACGACGTCAAGGCGCTCAACCGCAAGGTCGACGCGATGTGGGCGCTGGGTGTGCGTGCCTTCCAGCTCCAGTTCCAGGACGTCAGTTACAGCGAGTGGCACTGCGACGGGGACCGGGACGCCTTCGGTTCGGGTCCCGCCGCCGCGGCCAAGGCGCAGGCGCGTGTCGCCAACGCGGTGGCCGGGCACCTCGCGCGCCGGCACGCGGGCGGCGAGCCGCTGACCGTGATGCCGACGGAGTACTACCAGGACGGCGCCACCGAGTACCGCACGGCGCTCGCCGCGGACCTCGACGCGCGGGTCCAGGTGGCGTGGACGGGCGTCGGTGTCGTGCCGCGCACCATCACGGGACGCGAACTGGCCGGTGCGCGCGAGGCGTTCGAGCACCCGCTGGTGACGATGGACAACTACCCGGTCAACGACTACGACCAGGGGCGCATCTTCCTCGGCCCCTACACGGGCCGCGAGCCCGCCGTCGCCTCCGGTTCGGCCGCGCTCCTCGCCAACGCGAGCGAGCAGCCGTCCGCGTCCCGTATCCCGCTGTTCACGGCCGCCGACTACGCCTGGAACCCGCGCGGTTACCAGCCGCAGGAGTCCTGGCAGGCGGCGATGGACGATCTCGCGGACGGCGACCCCGAGGCGCGCGAGGCCATCGGCGCGCTCGCCGGGAACCACGCCTCCTCGATCCTGAACCCGACCGAGTCGGCTTATCTGCGCCCTCTGTTGAAGGAGTTCTGGAGCACCCGTACGGACGCGGCGTCCGCGGCGGACCCGAAGGCCAGGGACCGGGCGGCGAGCCGGCTGCGGGCCGCCTTCACCGTGATGCGTCAGACGCCGGAGCGCCTGTCCGGCACGGCGGAGGGCCGGCTGGACGAGGAAGTGCGGCCGTGGAGCGAGCAGTTGGCGCGCTACGGCCGGGCCGGTGAGCTGTCGGTCGACATGCTCCAGGCGCAGACCCGGGGCGACGGCGACGCCGCCTGGCAGGCGTCGCTCGACCTCGAACCGCTGCGCGAGGAGGCGGCGAGGAGCACGGTCACCGTCGGCAAGGGCGTGCTCGACCCGTTCCTCGACCGCGCGGCCAAGGAGTCTGCGGCCTGGACGGGCGCCGACCGCTCGGCGGGCCCGGAGGCGCGCGCCGAGCACAGCACCGACGCGTACACCGTCGGCGTGGGCCGCCCCCGCCCCGTCGGCGTGATCACGACCATGACGGAGCCGGGCACCGGCGACGGCGCCTCGGTGGAGGCGCACGTCCCCGGCGAGGGCTGGCGGCGGCTCGGCCCCGTGTCGGAGAGCGGCTGGACCCAGACCGACGCGAAGGGGCTGCGCGCCGACGCCGTACGGATCACCTGGCCCGCCGTGCCCGGCGCGACGGCGCCGTCGGTGCGGCGTGTGGTGCCGTGGTTCACCGACGAGCCGCGGGTCCGGCTCGATCTCGCCCGGACCGAGGTGGACGCCGAGATCGGCGGGAAGCCCCTGACGGTCGAGGCGGAGCTGGAGGCACAGCGGCCCGGTCCGGTCAGCGGCGCGCTGACGGCGAAGGCCCCCGACGGCGTGAAGGTGACGGTGCCCGAGCGGGTGACGGTGCCGCGCGGCGTGCGGACGACCGTGCCGATCCGGGTCGCCGTCCCCGAGGACACCCCGCCGGGGAGCTACCGGGTCCCGCTGACGTTCGGCGGCGAGGAGCGCGTCCTGACGGTGCGGGCGTCGCCGCGTACCGGCGGACCCGACCTCCTGAGGACGCCGTCCGTCACCGCCTCCTCGTCCGGCGACGAGACGCCCGATTTCCCGGCGTCCGCGGCGACGGACGGCGACCCCGCCACCCGCTGGTCGTCGCCCGCCGAGGACGGCGCGTGGTGGCAGGCGGAGCTGGCGGAGCCGGTCCGGCTGGGCCAGGTCGTACTGAACTGGCAGGACGCCTACGCGAGCGGCTACCGGGTCCAGGTGTCGGCCGACGGGCGTGTGTGGCGCGACGCCGCGCGTGTGGACGGGGGCCGGGGCGGGCGCGAGGCGGTCCGGATGGACGCGAAGGACACCCGCTTCATCCGGATCCAGGGCGAACGGCGCGCGACGGAGTTCGGTTACTCGCTGTGGTCGGTTGAGGCGTACGCGGTGACGGAAGCGCCGCCCCGTCCGTAGGCGCCTTGTCCGCGGGAGGGGGCGACCGCGTCCGTGGGCGCCGCCTCCGCAGGAGGAAGCGCCGTCACGGCCGGTGCGCCCCGCACGACGAAGGCCCGGATCCTAGGCAGAGATGCCGTCGATCCGGGCCACCGCGTCCTCGGCGCCGAAGGGTTGCAGATACGGCATCCAGCTCGGATCCCGGTGTCCGGTCCCGATGATCCGCCAGGCGAGTCCGGACGGCGGCGCGGGCTGGTGGCGCAGTCTCCACCCCAGCTCCCGCAGATGCCGGTCGGCCTTCACGTGGTTGCAGCGGCGGCAGGCGGCCACCACGTTGTCCCACACGTGTTTCCCGCCCCGGCTGCGCGGGATGACGTGGTCGACGCTGGTGGCGACGCTGCCGCAGTACATGCAGCGCCCGCCGTCCCGGGCGAAGAGCGCGCGGCGGGTCAGCGGAACGGGCCCCCGGTAGGGCACCCGTACGAACCGCTTCAGCCGTACGACGCTGGGCGCGGCGACGACCTGGGTCTCGCTGTGCAGGAAGGCGCCGGATTCCACCAGGCAGATGGCCTTGTTCTCCAGAACGAGGACGAGCGCGCGGCGGAGCGGTACGACGCCGAGCGGCTCGTACGACGCGTTGAGGACCAGGACATGTGGCACGGTGCCTCCTAGTACGCCGGCGGCGCGTGGCTCGCGCCGGGACGATCTGTCTCAGTCTCTCCTCATGCCTGGTCCGAACGCCACCACGTCTTGGTAACGGGCTCGGAGTGTTTTCGCCCACACGCGCCCCGCGGCCCCTGACCTGGCGTGTCCACGCCCCCGTGACTTCCTGGGACTTCGCCCGGCGCCGGCGCGTGAGGAGTGTCTCTCCCCCGCGCACGGCGACGAAGGACTCGCGATGCCCCGTTAGTGTGGTTGGTCCCGCCCGTGTTTCCAGGAGGTTCCCGCCGTGTCCCTGTCCGCCGCGCCGGCCCCGGACCCGTCGTCCGGGCCCGCCACATTCGACGAGGCGGCGGAACGCGCCAACGACGCCGCCGGCTGGGTGGAGCAGAACTGGTCCACCTGGCTCAGTGTCGGTCTGCGCATCCTGCTGATCGTGGTGATCGCGCTCGTCCTGCGCCATGTGCTGCGGCGCACCATCACCAAGCTGATAGCGAGGATGAACCGCAGCGCCACGGCGGTCGAGGGCACGGCGCTCGGCGGCCTCCTGGTGAACGCGGAGCGGCGCAGGCAGCGTTCGGAGGCGATCGGTTCGGTACTCCGGTCGGTGACGTCGTTCGTGATCCTCGGTACGGCGGCGCTGATGGCTCTGGGGGCGCTGAACATCAATCTGGCCCCGCTGCTCGCGTCGGCGGGTGTCGCGGGTGTGGCCCTGGGCTTCGGCGCGCGCAATCTCGTCACCGACTTCCTCTCCGGCGTCTTCATGATCCTGGAGGACCAGTACGGCGTGGGCGACACCATCGACGCGGGCGTCGCTTCGGGCGAGGTCATCGAGGTCGGTCTGCGGGTGACCAAGCTGCGCGGCGACGACGGCGAGATCTGGTACGTCCGCAACGGCGAGGTGAAGCGGATCGGCAACCTGAGCCAGGGATGGGCCACGGCCGGTGTCGATGTGACGGTCAGGCCGACCGAGGACCTGGACAGGGTCCGCGAGGTGATCACCGCGGTCGCCGAGAAGATGGCGAAGGAGGACCCCTGGGCCGAGCGCCTGTGGGGCCCGGTGGAGATCCTCGGCCTGGATTCCGTGCTGCTCGAATCGATGACGGTGCGGGTGAGCGCGAAGACGATGCCGGGCAAGGCCCTGGGCGTGGAGCGCGAACTGCGCTGGCGCATCAAGCAGGCGTTCGACGCGGCGGGCATCCAGATCGTCGGCGGACTGCCCCTGGCGGGCACGGAGGCGGCGTCCGCCGACCCGACCGCCGGTGTGGCGGCGCCGTCGGCCCTGGCGAGCCCCACGTCGCCGCAGTCCCTCGCGGCGTCGCCGATACCCCCGCAGTCCCCGAACCCCAATCTGACGAAGTAGGGCCGGGCGTCCGGCCGCTGCACCGGGCACCCGGTCGAACACGCTTCGCACACGCGCCCCCGCAGGTAACGCTTTGGTTGCCTCGGGGGCGCTGCCCGTGAACGGGTATTGACTGCTCCCCGACGTGCGGCCTACTTTCCTCCCATCAAATAGGAAACTTTCCTAACAGTGTCGGAACACGACACCGGGAGAGCAGTCGCCGAAGGGCAGGTGCACACGTCGTGAGCGATCCGTCCACGCCGTCCCCGGGCACACCACGCGTTCTGCGCGCGATGAACGACCGTGCCGCGCTGGATCTGCTGCTGGCGCACGGCACCCTCTCCCGCACCCGGATCGGCAAACTGACCGGTCTCTCCAAGCCCACCGCCTCCCAGTTGCTGGCCCGTCTGGAGGCGGCCGGTCTCGTCGTCGCCACCGGCACCACGGAGGGACGCCCGGGGCCCAACGCGCAGCTGTACGCGGTGAACGCGGGCGCCGCCCACGCCGCCGGGCTCGACGTGAACCCGCAGCGCATCCTCGCCGCCGTCGCGGACATCACCGGCGCCACCGTCGGCCGGTTCGAACTGCCGACGCCGGGACGCCGGTCCGACGGCGTCGCGACCCAGGTGACCGACGCGCTGGAGGGAGCCGTGAAGGCCGCCGGGCTGGCGCGCGGCGACGTGCACCGCGTCGTCATCGGTACGCCGGGCGCCTTCGACCCCTCCACCGGACGCCTGCGGTACGCCTCGCACCTGCCCGGCTGGCACTCCCCCGCACTGCTCGACGAACTGGCCGGCGCCCTGCCGATGCCCGTCGAGTACGAGAACGACGTGAACCTCGCCGCGGTCGCCGAACAGCGGCTGGGAGCGGCCCGCGGCCACGACGACTTCGTCCTCCTGTGGAACCAGGAAGGTCTCGGCGCCTCGCTCGTCATCGGCGGACGGCTGCATCGCGGCTTCACCGGGGGCGCCGGCGAGGTCGGGTTCCTGCCGGTGCCGGGCACTCCCCTCGTACGCCAGGTGGTCAAGGCCAACAGCGGCGGCTTCCAGGAGCTGGCGGGCGCCCAGTCCGTACCGCGCCTCGCCCGGAGTCTCGGCATCGAGACGCCGGAGCAGCCGTACGCGGACGTCGCCGCCGCCCTCCTCACGAAGGCCGCCGCCGAGCACGGGGAGGACCCCCGGCTGGCCGAACTGCTGCGCCTGTTCGCACAGCGGCTCGCCACCGGACTGGCGTCCGTGACCGCCGTGCTCGACCCCGAACTCATCGTCCTCGCGGGCGGGGTGACCGCCGCCGGCGGCGAACCGCTGCGCGCGCTGGTCCAGGCGGAACTCGCCGAACTGGCCGCCTCCAGGCCGCGGCTGGTCGTCGGGGAGGTGCGGGAAGACCCCGTGCTGCGGGGTGCGCTGGAGAGCGCCCTCGCGACCACCCGCGACGAGGTCTTCGACACCTCCCGCTGATCCACCC
>NZ_JAAPBF010000325.1 GCF_022695985.1 Streptomyces sp. NP-1717
GAAGAGCACAACGCCCCCCACACCAGGCACGACGAGCAGATGGCAGAAGGGTGACAACGATGAACCGATCACGGATCCGGTACGCGCTCACGGCGCTCCCGGTTCTCGCGCTCACGCTGACGGCGTGCGGCGGTGGCGGGGTGGCGAAGTCCGACTCCGACAACAAGCTGACGATCTGGATGATGACCGGCGGGCCCGGTGACAACCCGCTGATCAAGGAGGCGACGGCCCAGTTCCAGAAGGACCATCCGGACGTCGCGGTCGACATCGAGATCCAGCAGTGGGACGGCGTGGCCACCAAGATCACCACGGCGCTCGCCAGCGGCAACCCGCCGGACATCGTGGAGATGGGCAACACCCAGACCCCGTTGCAGACCTACTCCGGCTCTCTCGCCGACCTCACGGGGAGCAAGAAGACCTTCGAGGGCTCCGAGGGCTGGCTCAAGGGTCTCTCCGGCCCGTCCGAGTTCGACGGCAAGCTCTACGCCGTCCCGCTCTACGGCGGCACCAAGGTCGTCATGTACAACAAGAAGATGTTCGCGGACGCGGGCATCACCTCACCTCCGAAGACCCTCGCGGAGCTGCAGGAACACTGCGGCACGCTCGCCGACGCCAACAAGGGCACGGCCAACTTCTCCGGCTTCTACCTGCCGGGCCAGTACTGGTTCAACGGCATGCCCTTCCTCTTCGCCAAGGGCGGCAAGATCGCCTCGCAGAAGGACGGCAAGTGGCGGGCGGAGATGTCCTCCCCCGCCAACCAGGCCGGCCTCAAGGCGTGGAAGTCCTTCCAGAACACCTGCTCCACCCCGTCGTCCGTCGGCGTCAACACCGACAGCCCCGACCAGGACCAGCTGTTCGCCGACGGCAAGGCCGCCATGGCTTACGTCAAGGCGTGGGAGCCGGCCGCCGTCATCGAGAAGAACCCGGAGATGAAGGACAACATCGGCTTCTTCGCGATGCCCGGCTACACCGCCGACACCACGATGCCGGTGATCGTCTCCGGCTCGACCATCGGCATAGCCGCGGGCAGCCCCGACCGGGACCTGGCGGAGGACTGGCTGCGGATCGTCACCGGCGAGAAGTTCCAGCAGCGGATGGCGACGGAGCTGAATCTGCTGCCGATCTCACCGGCCTTCACCCCGGCGGGCGTACCCGAGCAGCTGACCGTCGCCTCGCAGGCCAGCAAGGTGAGCCAGCCGCTGCCCAACAGCCCCGGCGAGGCGACTCTGGAAACCGAGCGCTACAACGAGCAGTTCTTCTCCAAGATCGCGAGCGGTGCGGACATCGCCTCGTCGTCGGCCGCGTACGACAAGCACGCGACGGACGCCTTCAACTCGCTGAGCGACTGACACCCCTGGACGCCTGATGGCACTCACTGAGAAGCACCGTCCGGTGCGCGCACCGGACCGGGACCGCCGCACCGGGCCACCGGACGGGCGCCGCCGGGCGCGGCGGTCCCGGATGCTGCCGTGGGCGATGATCGCCCCGGCGCTGGCCGCGCTCCTGCTGATCCAGGGCTATCCCCTGCTTCGGCTGCTGACCCTGTCGACGCGGGAGTTCGGCCCCCGGTCGCTGTTCACGGGGCAGTCGGACTTCATCGGACTGGACAACTTCACGCGGATCTTCACGGACGCCGACTTCCTGGCCGTCCTGCTGCGGACCGTGGTCTTCACGCTGGTGTGCGTGACGCTGCTCATGGTGCTGGGATTCCTCATCTCGCACCTGCTGATGGGTGTCTCGCCGTGGGCCCGTGTGGTCCTCACCGTGTGCCTGGTGCTGGTGTGGGCGATGCCCATGGTGGCGGCGACCCTGGTCTGGCAGTGGATGTTCCAGCCGCAGTACGGCGTCTCCAACTGGCTGCTCACCCAGCTGCGGGTCTTCGGCGACATGTCGGTCCACGACTGGTTCTCCCACCCCACACAGGCGCTCGCCCTGATCATCCTGCTGACGGTCTGGAAGGGGCTGCCGTTCGTGGCGCTGACCCTGTTCGCCGCGCGCGGGCAGATACCCGAGTCGCTGTACGAGGCGGCACGTCTCGACGGTGCGGGCACGCTCCAGATGTTCCGCCACATCACCATCCCGATCATGCGGCCCGTCCTCGCGATCCTCACCATCCTCGAAGTGATCTGGTCGGTGAACTCGTTCACCCCGATCTGGGTGCTGACCCAGGGCGGTCCCGACGGGGCGACCACCACGCTCGGCGTGTACGCGTACATCACCGCGTTCAGCCGCAACGAGTACGGGAGCGGCGCGTCGGTCGCGGTGGTGACCGTGCTGATCCTCGCCCTGTTCTCCGTCGCGTACGTCCGCAGGCTGTCCCGGCAGGGAGATGTCGTATGAGCACCCGCACCACGTCATCGCCCTCGCGGCGCACACCCGCGCGCCGCAGGCGCACCGTCAACAACGTCATCGCGACGGCGGTGTCCGCGGTGATGGTGTTCCCCGTCTACTGGATGGTGGCCACCGCGCTCAAGGAGCGGTCCGACATCCTCAGCGCCGTACCGAAGTTCGTCCCCTGGCCGATCAGCCTGGAGAACTTCGTCCGGGCGCTGGACAGGCCCGGCTTCTGGACGTTCGTCCGCAACTCCCTGACGGTCACGGTGTCCTCGGTCGTCCTCTCGCTGGTCATCTCGCTCTTCGCGGCGATAGCGATCGCGCGGTTCCGGTTCGCCGGCCGCAAGGCGGTGCTGATCATCCTGGTGCTGGTGCAGATGGTCCCGGCGGCGGCCATGGTCATCCCGGTGTATCTGATGCTCCGGTCCGTCGGCGGGCTGGACTTCCTGCCGGGGCTCGTCCTCACATACATGACCTTCGTGCTGCCGTTCACGATCTGGACGCTGCGCGGGTTCGTGGACGGTGTCCCCGTCGAGCTGGAGGAGGCCGCGCTGGTCGACGGGTGCGGTCGGTTCCAGATGTACGTACGGGTGCTGCTGCCCCTGCTGATGCCCGGCATCGTGGCGACGTCGATCTTCGCCTTCGTCAACGCGTGGGACGACTACATCTTCGCCTACGTGATCATGAAATCGCAGGACAACTACACGCTGCCGGTCTGGCTCGTGTCGTTCAAGACGTCCGAGAGCGTCGACTACGGCGCGATGATCGCGGCGTCGACCATCTTCTCCATTCCCGTACTCGTCTTCTTCCTGCTGGTGCAGCGCCGTCTCGTGGGCGGCATGACCAGCGGCGCGGTCAAGGGCTGAACCCGGGGCGCCGCGCCCCTCGCGGCGCCCCGTTGCCCCGTACGACCGCACGACCGCACGAAGACCAATCGCAAGGTGAGGAATCGAATCATGACCGAGCTGTCCCGGCTCGCCCACGGCGTGCTGTTCCCCGCGCTCGGACGCAGGACCGTCCCCCGGTGGGCGCGCGCCCGGGTCGCGAGAGGACTCGGCGGCTTCGTCCTGTTCGGCAAGGACATCGCGTCCGGCGAACAGGTACGGGAGCTGACCGCCGCGCTGCACGGCCTCCGTGACCATGTACTGCTCTCCGTCGACGAGGAGGGCGGCGACGTCAACCGCCTGGAGGACCACGGCGGTACGTCCGTTCCGGGCAATCACGCCCTCGGCCGCCTCGACGATCCCGAGCGCACCCGCGAGTCCGCCTACCAGCTCGGACTCTCCCTGGTCGAGGCCGGTATCGACTGGGATCTGGCGCCCGCCGTCGACGCGGCCGTCAACCCCCTCTCCCCCAACGGCATCCGCACCTTCGGCGCCGACCGCGCGCTGGTCGCCAAACACGCGGCCGCGTGGGTGGAGGGACTTCAGGCCGCCGGCGTGAGCGCCTGCGCCAAGCACTTCCCCGGCCACGGCCTCAGCTCCACCGACGCCCACCTCGGCACGCCCACGGTGGACCTGTCCCGGCAGGAGCTGGTGGACCACTACCTCGACCCGTTCCGCGCGGCCATCGCCGCCGGCGTCGACAGCATCATGGTGTCGCACGTCCACCTCAGCCAACTGGACGACGTGCCCGCCACCATCAGCCCCGCCGTGCTGACCGGGCTGCTCCGCGAGGAGCTGGGCTTCGACGGCGTCGTCATCACGGACGCGCTGGAGATGCGGGGCATCGCCGATGTGGCGAGCCTGCCCGAAGCCGCCGTACGGGCGATCGCGGCCGGCGCGGACGCGCTGTGCCTGGGCGCGTGGGCGTTCGGGGACGACGTGGACGCCGCCGCGGCGGCGCTGGTGGCCGCCGTGGAGAACGGCACCCTGCCCGAGGAGCGGCTCCGCGAGGCGAACACCCGTCTCGCCAAGCTCGGCACCCGGCCGCGCGCCACCGGTGTCCCGCACGACGACACGGTCGGCGAACAGCTCGCGAGGGACGTCCTGGAGGTGAGCGGCGACGCGGTACTCAGGGGACGCCGCGCCCTGGTCGTACGGCTCGACCCGACGCATTCGCCCGCGCAGGGCGGCGCCTCCTGGGGCGTGGAGGCGCCGCTGCGCGCGGCGGGCATCGACGTCGAGGCGCTCGCGGTGGCGGGCGACACCTACAACGCCGAGGGCATGATCAAGGCCGAAGTCGGCCTGTACCTGGACGAGTTCGGGCCGGACGCCGATGTGGTGCTGCTGGTGCGCAGCTCGCACCGGTTCCCCTGGCAGCGGCCGGTCCTGGACGAATTGCTGGAGCGGTACCCCGGTTGCGTAGTGGTCGACATGGGGGTGCCCGGCGACGATTTCGGCGGTTTCCGGGGCTGGGTGCGCACCTTCGGCGCCTCGCGGGTCTGCGCGCGGGCCGCGGTGGACGCGCTGCTGGGCGCGCGGTGACGGCGGGCCGTCCGGCACGGCCGCCCGGGGGCGGGGCCGAGGGCGGACGGCTGTTCGCCGGCGGCAGGTTCGCGACGCCGGACGCCGGTGTCGTGGACGGGTGGCTGCTCGTACGCGACGGGCGTATCCACTCGCTCGGGACCGGCGACCCGCCCGGCGGGCCGGACATCGCGGTGGATCTGGACGGGCGGCTCGTCGTGCCCGGGTTCGTGGACCCGCACTGCCACGGCGGGGCCGGGCACTCGGTGTACACGGGGGACCCCGCAGCCGTACGGGGGGCGGCGGCGGGTCATCTCGCGCGGGGTACGACCAGCATGCTGGCGTCCGTGGCGACGGTCGAACCGGCCGCGATGGAAGAGGCCGTACGTACCGTCGCGTCCGTCATCGACGACGGGTCCGCGCCCAACCTGGTCGGCGTCCACTTCGAGGGGCCGTTCCTGTCACCCGCCCGGCGCGGCGCGCAGACCCGCACCGCGCTGCGCGCCCCCGACCCGGAGCTGATGGAGCGGCTGCTGGACGCGGCGGGCGGGCACGCCGTGTCGATGACCGTGGCACCGGAACTGCCGGGCGCGCCGGAACTGATCCGGCGGTACGCGGACGCACTGGTGTGCTGTCTGGGTCACACCGACGCGGACGCGGCCGGGTTCGCGCGGGCCGCCGATCTCGGTGCGCGCGCGGTGACACACCTGTTCAACGCGATGCCCCCGCTGCACCACCGGGAGCCGGGGCCGGTCGCCGCCGCGCTGCTCGACCCCCGGCTGGTCTGCGAACTCGTCCTGGACGGGCACCACTTGGCCGACGACACCGTACGCCTCGCGCACCGGGTCGCGGGCCCCGACCGGCTCGCGCTGGTCAGCGACGCGATGCCGGCGGCGGGCATGCCGGACGGGGACTACGCGTTCGCGGACCGCGAGGTGACCGTCACGGAAGGGGTGGCCAGACTGCGCGGCACCGACACCCTCGCCGGGTCGACGCTGTTCGTGGCGGAGGCGTTCCGCAGGGCCGTGACCTCGGTGGGGATCCCGCTGCCGGACGCCGTCCGGATGACGTCGGGCACGGCGGCCCGTCTGCTCGGCCTGCGCGACCGGGGCGAACTGCGCCCCGGACTGCGCGCGGACTTGGTCGAGTTGGACCCGTCCCTGCGCCCGGCCCGGGTGTGGCTCGGGGGCGTGCCGGTGGGCTGAGCGGGACGGACACCCCGGAGGCCGCCGAGTTGTGAAGGACCG
>NZ_JAAPBF010000326.1 GCF_022695985.1 Streptomyces sp. NP-1717
ACCGCGCCGGAGTCCGCGCCCGAGTCCGAGCCGCCCCCCGGCACGGGCTCCACGACCGAGGTGCTGCCCTGGCTGCGCGAGACCCTGGCCGAACTGCTCTACGCGGACGCCGTCGCCCCCGACGACGACTACTTCGCCATCGGCGGCAACTCCATCATCGCCCTGCTCCTCCTCAAGCGCGTCGAACAGCGCTACGGCGTCAGCCTGCGCATGATCGACGTCTACGACCACCCGGCCGTCGCCGACCTGGCCTCCGCCGTCCAGGCCGACCTGACGCCGTCCCCCGACCCGGCCCCGGCATCCGAATCCCCGGGGACCGCACCCGGCGAGGACACCACCGCCCTCCCGCCGATCCGGCGGACCGACACCCTGGTCCTGTCCTACGGGCAGGAGCGCATGTGGTTCCATCACCAGCTCGATCCGGGCACCACCCTCTACAACCTCCCGGGCGCGTCCCGCCACAGCGGCCCGATCGACCCCGAGGCCATGCGGCTGGCCTGGGAGGACCTGGCCCGCCGCCACGAAGTCCTGCGGTCCAACTTCGTCTCCGTGGACGGCCGCGCACGGCTCGCCGTCCGGCCCGAGCTCGGTGACTTCTTCCGCTACGAGGACCTGACGGGGAGGGACGACGCGGAGCGGATCGCCCGCGAGATCATCCGGGTCGAGTCCGAGCGGTCCCTCGACGTGGAACGGGACTCACTCGTCCGCGTCACCCTGATCCGCCTCGCCCCCGACGACCACCTCTTCTGCTGGCTGACCCACCACGCGGTGAACGACGGATGGGCGCCGCAGATCCTCATGCGCGAGCTGATGGAGTTCTACCAGGCACGCGGCGAAGGACGCGAACACCGCTTCGAGCCGCTGCCCGTGCAGTACCGCGACTACGCGCACTGGCAGCGCGAGCTGATGGAGCACGGGCTGCTCGACGGCCAGCTGGCCTACTGGAAGGAACGGCTCACCGACCCCCCGGCCCTGGCACTTCCCACCGACCGCCCGCGCGCCGCGCGGATGGACTACGCGGGCGCCGCCCACGGCCTGACCATCCCGCCCGCGCTGGTCGACCGGCTCCGCAAGGTCGGCGTGGAGGAGTCCGCCACGCTCTTCACGATGCTGCTCACCGGACTCAACATGACCCTGTCCCAGTGGGCGGACCAGCAGGACATCGTCGTCGGTACCCCCACGATCGGCCGTACCCGGCCCGAACTCTGGGGCCTGCTCGGCTTCTTCAACAACACCATCGCGCTGCGCTCCGACCTCTCCGGCGACCCGGACTTCCGCACGCTGCTGCGCCAGGTGCGCACCGGTGTGATCGACGGCCTGGAGAACCAGGAGATCCCCTTCGACGCCGTGGTCCGCGAAGTGGCCCCCGAGCGCGGCCCGGCCCGTAACCCGATCTTCGACGTCATGTACGTCCACCAGACGCTGCCGCCCCACTTCGTCTTCGGCGAGAGCCTGTTCGGCCCGGCCGTGGACGAGGAGGGCGGGCCGCTGTTCCCCGGTCTTCCGCCGGGGACGTCCAAGTTCGACATCTCGGTGGTCGTCGGGGAGCGCGCCGGAGCCGACGACCTGGACGTGGTGGTGGAGTACAGCACCCACCTGTTCGACCGGAGCACCATCGCCGCGCTGACCGGCTCCTGGGTCGACCTGCTGTGGGCGGCGACCGGGGACGTCGATCTCCCGCTCTCCGCGCTCCCGGGCCGGCCTGCCGGCCACGGGCCGGACGCCGCGGCGGGACTGCGCCGGTTCGAGCTGCCCACCGACCGGCCGCGCCCCCAGGGCGGCGGCACCGGCACCACCGCCCGTCACGAGACCGGTCTCCCCGACGGTCTCGCCCCGGCCCTCGACGAGGCGGGTCTGCTCGCCGTACTCGTCACCCTGCTCACCGAACGCGCCGAGGCGGACGAACTCGTCGTCGGCCTTCTCCGGCCCCACACGGCGCCGCTGCCCCTGCGGATCGACGTGACCGACGAACCCTCGCTCACGGAACTCACCGCACGGATCGCCCGGTTGACCGCGCGGGCCGAGCCCCGGCCGGGGGCACTGCCCGTCGACATCACCGTGGACCTCCGGGGCACCGGAGACGCGGGTACCGCGGACGCGGCCGACGGCCCCGCTCCCGACCTGCACTGGAGCGTCGCCGACCACTGGCTCGCCGTCGACTACCGCACCGAACTGTTCGACGAGGCGACGGTGCTGGCCCTGGCTGACGACTTCGTCACCCTGGCGCGCGCCGCGGCCGCGTCCGCCGAATGACACCGCGAGCGCGCACCGAACGGGAAGGAACCACACGCGTGGTCCAGAGCAAGGACAGTGAGCCGAACACGGCCAGGATTCCGGTGGGCGTCGTCGGAGCCGGCACCATGGGCGCCGGGGTCGCCCAGTGCTTCGCGGCGGCCGGCCACCCCGTCGTGGTGGTCGACCCCGACCCGGCGGCCCGTGCGAGCGGGCCGCAGCGGCTGCGCGCCGGGATCCGCGCCGCACGGCTGCTGCGCCGGCGCGACCCCGGCGCCGCCGAGGAGCGCGTGAGCTGGGCGGCGGACCCGGCCGCCCTGTCCGACGCCCTCTTCGTCGTGGACTGCGCCCCGGAGAGGCTCCCGGTCAAGGAGGCGATCTTCCGCGCCCTGGACCGCGCGTGCCCCGCCGACGCGGTGTTCGCCTCCTGCACTTCCGCGATACCCATCGGCCACCTCGGCTCCTTCACCGGCCGCCCCGCGAACGTCATCGGCACCCACTTCATGAACCCCGCGCCGCTGAAGGACACCGTCGAGGTCGCCACCTCCACGTCCACCGGCGCGGACACCGTGCGCCGGACCCTGGACCTCCTGGCCGGCCTGGACAAGAAGGCGATCGTCGTCGGCGACGGCCCGGGATTCGTCAGCAACCGCGTACTGATGCTGACGGTCAACGAGGCCGCCGCCGTCGTGGAAGCCGGCACCGCCGACGCCGACACCGTGGACCGGGTCTTCAAGGACTGCTTCGGGCACGCCACCGGCCCGCTGCGCACCGCCGACCTGATCGGTCTCGACACCGTCGTCGACACACTGGTCGTGCTGCGCGAGTTCACCGGCGACGACCGGTTCCGGCCGACACCGCTGCTGTCGAAGCTGGTCGCCGAAGGCAGCGTCGGCAGAAAGGCCGGCCGCGGCTTCCACCCGTACCCCTCACACCGGTCCTCCATCGATCCGTCGCGGCCCGCAGGAGCTGACAGCCATGTCTGATCACCGCAGCACGTGGACACCGACCGCCGACGTCGTCGCGGAGGCCGTGGACATCCACGGCCCGGTGGACGTGACCCTTCTCCAGGACGCGATACGCCAGGTGACCGGCGAGGCGGAGGCCGTACGTCTGCGCGCGGACGGCGGCGCCGGCGGCCGCACGGAGTTCACCGACGGCGGGAGCGTCCCGCTGACCATGGTGGACCTGGCCGACGAGGCCGACCCGGCCGCCGCCCTCGACGCCTGGCTGCGGGAGGAGACGGCGCCGGGCAAGGGCACGTCACGGTCCTCGCAGGCCCTGATCCGGCTCGCGGACGACAGGTTCACCTGGTTCCACGGGCACCCCCGGCGCGTCCTCGACACCTACGGCTGCGCCCTCGTCAGCCGCCGCGCCGCCGAGGTCTACACCTCGCTCGTGGCGGGCCGGCCCGTCGCCGGGGGCGCACTCGCGCCCCTCGCACGGCTCACCGAGGCCGAAGCCGCCTACCGGGCCTCGACGGCACCCGAGGCGGACACCGCCTTCTGGCGCGAACGCCTCGCCGGCCTCACGCCCGCCGGGCCGCCCGCAGGAGAGCCCGGCGCCGTACGTATGTCGGCGGCTGCCCCGCTGCCGTCCGCCGACACCGAGCGCGTGCGCGCTGCCGCCCGCTACTGCGGCGCCCACCCGCGAGCGGTTCTGATCGCCGCCGTCGCCGCCCATCTGCACCGGACCACCGGCACCACCGACGTGGTCGTCGGACTGCCCGTGGACGGCCGTTTCGAGCGCGCCCTCCAGCGCGTGCCGGGCGCCGCCGAGGACATCGCCGCGCTGCGCCTGGACGTACGGCCCGGCACGCCGTTCGCGGACCTCGTCCGGCAGGTGGCCCGCGAATCGCGCCGGGTCCGCCGCCACCAGCGACTCCGGCACACCGAGGTCTGCCGCGCGCTCGACCCGGCCGGGACCGGCGAAACGCTGTACGCGGCGATCGCCGACGTACGGGAGGCACCGCCGGCCCTGCGCTTCGGTGACCACCCGGCGACCGGTCGGCGACCGGCCGGCCCGCCGTCGGCCGCTCCGAGGTACCTGCTGGACGAGGATCCGGACGGTGTGCTGCGCGTCGCCGTCCTCCACCCCGGAACCGGAACCGGAACGGACCTCGACGACCGTGTCCGCGACCTCCGCGACCTCCTCGTCGCCGCGGTCTCCGCACCGGGCCACACCCTCGCGGCGCTCGGCACACCGCCGGCCGGGGAACAGGCCGACGCGACCACCCCCCCAGCGGCCACCACGGGGCGCACGGACCACGACACCCTCACATCGGTGCTGGACGCGGCCGCGCGACGCGCACCCGGCGCCGTCGCCGTACGCGACCGGACCGGACAGCTGACCTACCGCCAACTCCACGAGCGGGCCAACAAGCTGGCCCGGCTGCTCATCAGCCGCGGCGCGGGTCCCGAGCGCCTGGTCGGCCTGCTGCTGCCGCGCACCACCGACATGCTCGTGGCGATGCTCGCGGTCCTGAAGTCCGGCGCCGCGTACCTGCCGCTCGACCCGGCCTACCCCGACGAGCGCCTGCGCTTCGTGGTCGGCGACGCCCGGCCGTCCTGCCTGCTCACCGACACCGCCCACGCCGGCCGGGACCTCGGGACACCCACCGGCCCGGTGGTCGTCCTGGACGACGGGGCGGTACGGGCGGAACTGACGTCCGCCGCGTCGCACGACATCACCGACGGCGAACGCACCGCACCACTGACGCCCGCTCACCCGGCGTACGTCATCTACACCTCCGGATCCACCGGCGCCCCCAAGGGCGTCGTCGTCACCCACCGCAACGTGCTGCCGCTCCTCGCGTGGGCCGAGCAGGAGCTGGGACCCGACGCGCTCGCGCACAGTCTCGCCGCCACCTCGTTCAGCTTCGACGTGTCCGTGGCCGAGGTGTACCCGCCGCTGGCCACCGGCGGCACGGTCGAGGTCGTACGGAACCTGCTGTCCCTCCTGGACGACGAACCGCCCCGGTGGTCCGGCGGTCTCGTCTGCGCGATCCCCTCGGCGCTCGGCAAGCTGCTGGACCGGACGAACCTCGACCTGTCGGCCCGGACCCTCGCCCTCGGAGGTGAGGCGCTGCCCGCCGATCTCGCCGACCATGTGGTCCGGACGATGCCCGGCACCCGGTTGTTCAACGCCTACGGGCCGACCGAGGCCACCGTGTACGCCACCGCGTGGCGGGCCGACGGCCCGCAGGCCGGCGGTGCGCCGCCCATCGGCCGGCCACTCGGCCACGTCCGCGCCCATGTCCTGGACGACGCCCTGAGGCCGGTCGAGGACGGCGCGGCGGGGGAGTTGTACCTGGCCGGCGACGGACTGGCCCGCGGCTATCTGGGCCGCCCGGGGCTGACCGCGGACCGCTTCCCCGCGGACCCCTTCGGCCCGCCCGGCACCCGCATGTACCGCACCGGTGACCTCGTCCGCCGCCGTACCGACGGGCAGCTCGACTTCCTCGGACGCGTGGACGAACAGGTCAAGATCAACGGCTTCCGGGTGGAGCCCGGCGAGGTGGAGGCGACACTGGCCCGCCACCCCCGGGTCGCCGAGGCGATGGCCGTCGTACGCACCGACCACGCCGGGGACGCCCGGCTGATCGCCTACCTGGTCCCCTCCGACACGTCCGCGCCGCCCGCGCCGCGGGACCTGCGCGCCTGGACCGCCGAACGCCTTCCGGCGCACCTCGTACCGGCCGAACTCCGCCTCACCGGCGCCCTTCCCCGCACCCCCAACGGCAAGCTCGCCCGC
>NZ_JAAPBF010000327.1 GCF_022695985.1 Streptomyces sp. NP-1717
CCCTCCATCGGCGGTGATCAGCGTCGACAGGATCTTCACGGCGGTGGTCTTCCCGGCACCGTTCGGCCCCAGCAACGCGAACACCGAGCCCGCCGGGATACGCAGGTCGATGCCGTCGAGGACGACCTTGTCGCCGAAGGACTTGCGCAGGCCGACGGCGGAGACGGCGGTGGGCGACTCCTGGCCGCTCGGGCGCTTGGACGTGGGCATGACAGATGAAGGCATGGAGCCCTCCCGTTCGAAGGCAGGAATGAAGTGACAGGAATGGTGAGAGAGGAGAGCTGAACTCTCAGGCGCCGGGGCGGGCGCGGCGGATGTCGATGTTGCCCCAGTTGGTCCGGGCGCGGACCCTGACGGTGTCCTCGCTCTGCTCCGGGGTCTGCGAGGAGGTGAGCGTGTTGCGTACCTGCCCGCGGTTGGAGCTGACGTCGAGCCAGGCGGCGGTGCCCTCGCGGACGCCGACCTCGATGGAGCCGTTGGCGGTCTCCAACTGGACGGTCCCGGAGGCGACTTCGGCGACCCGGAGGCGACCGTGGGTGGTGGTGCCGCTGACCGATGCCTCGGCGCGCTCGATGTCGATGGAGCCGTGGGCGCCGTTCACCCGCAGTTCGCCGGTCACGGCGCCGACGGTCGTGGCGCCGTGCGAGTTCTTCAGGACGGCGGGGCCGTCGACGATGCCGACGCGCACATTGCCGGTGCTGCTGGTGATCTCGGCCATGCCCTCGACCCGGTCCACGGTGGCCGAGCCGTGCGACGCCTTGAGGTGCAACGGGCCGGTGGTGTCGAGGCGGACGTCGCCGGCCGAGGTCTTCACACGGACCTCGCCGAGCCGGCCCTCGCCGATCAGATTGGCCCCGGCACCGGTCATGTCGATGCTGGAGCCGGCCGGCAGTTCGACCACCACGTCGACGGTGCCGCCGCGCCCCAGCAGATTGGCCTTGGGTGTCCTGACGGTCAGCGAGCCGCCCGCGTAGGCGACCTCGGTCTGATCGGCCGTTCGTACGTCCAGGTCCTTCTTCGGGTCACGGGGCCGCACCTCGACGACGGTGTCGGGGCGGTCGCCCGCGGTGAACCAGATGGAACCGGCGTACACGTAGGCGGTGACGGAGATCGGTTCGGGTGTGTCGTAAGAAGGCATGGCTGTCCCGTCCTCTTGGCTCGTCGGGTCGTCCCCGCAGGTGGGACGTGGTGTGGATGAAGTGGTGCGAGATGGGGCCGATGTGCGGCCCGGGCCTGATCCGAACGGCCGGGCTCAGCGCACCCAGCCGGTGAAACTCTGTCCGACGGTCTGGGTCTTCTCCGCCGTACGCGGCCGGGCGCCGCCGTCGACCGCCGCCGACACGGCGCGCACCAGCCACGCGTTGACCGACAGGCCCTCGCGGGTCGCGGCCTCCTCGGCGCGGGTCTTGAGGTGGGCCGGCAGGCGCAGGTTGACGCGGGCGGTGCCGCCTTCGTCGCCGTCGGCCGGGACCGGGGCCCTGAGTGGTTCGACGGGCGCGGCCTGCTCCGCGTGGGCCCCGCCGTCGCCGGGCGGCAGGGTCACCACGAAGTCGGGGTCGAGCCCGCGCAGCCGTACGTCGACCGATCCGGGGGCGAGTTCGCGGGTGATCTCGTCCATCGCGGCGGAGAGCACGTTGAGCAGGGTCAGCCGGGTCGCCGACTCCAGCGGAGCGGTGAGCCTCTCGGCCAGCTCGCGGGCTTCGTCGCTGCCGGCCTCGGCGGCCACCGCGAGTTCGCGGCGGAGGTTGTCGACGTACGGGGTGAGGTCCATGGCGCCATCATGGCACCATTGTGGCTCCATGTGCAAGCGTCATCGTGGCGTTGTCGAATCGACGCTCGTGGCAACCGCTCTGAGCTGGGAAAACGCATCAGCGTCCAGCTGGGCCATGGTGGTGTCACGTGCGCCAGTGCGTCTCGGGAGTCGCAAAGTGGCGCCCGGTGGCACCACTTGGCGCCACCGGTGACACCGGCTGGCGCCATCCGGCGCCGAGTCGTGCCGCCCGAGGCCATGGGCCCGCAACGCCAGTGGCCCGGCGGTCGTCGGAGACGACCGCCGGGCCACACGGAGGGATTGCGCCGAAGGCGTGCCCGTCACTCCTCGATCGTCAGGCCCTTCCGCAGCCTGACGAGCGTGCGCGACAGCAGCCGCGACACATGCATCTGTGAGATGCCGAGCTCCTCGCCGATCTCCGACTGGGTCATGTTGGCGACGAAGCGCAGGGACAGGATCGTCCGGTCGCGTGCCGGGAGGCCCGCGATCAGCGGCTTCAGCGACTCGACGTACTCGATGCCTTCGAGCCCGTGGTCCTCGTAACCGATGCGGTCGGACAGCGCGCCCTCGGTGTCGTCCTCCTCCGGCTGGGCGTCCAGCGAACTCGCCGTGTACGCGTTGCTGGCCGCCATCCCCTCGACGACCTCGTCGTTGGTGAGGCCGAGCCGCTCGGCGAGTTCGGGGACCGTGGGCGCGCGGTCCAGCAGCTGGGACAACTCGTCGCCCGCCTTGGCCAGTTCGAGGCGGAGCTCCTGGAGCCTTCGCGGCACCCGCACCGACCACGACGTGTCGCGGAAGAAGCGCTTGATCTCGCCGACGATCGTCGGCATCGCGAAGGTGGGGAACTCGACGCCCCGGCTCAGCTCGAAGCGGTCGATCGCCTTGATCAGACCGATCGTGCCGACCTGGATGATGTCCTCCATGGGCTCGCTGCGGGAGCGGAACCGGGAGGCGGCGAACTTGACCAGGGCGAGATTCAGCTCGACCAGGGTGTTCCGTACGTAAGCGTGTTCATGGGTGCCCTCTTCCAGACCTTCGAGGCGTCCGAAGAGGGTCTTCGACAGCGACCGGGCATCCAGCGCGCCCACCTCGTCGAAGGGCGGGATCTCTGGCATGTCATCGAGGCCCGGGAAACCGGACGCGAGTGTGGCGCCGGTCTCGTCAGGGTCGGACGGGATTGTCGACGCCGCGTCGTGGGTACGCGATTCGTCGAGCCGGGGTGACATGGGTCTCCTCCATACGTTCTCGGCATATGGCTGCCGATGCCAATACGCGCTGCTGCGGTTTGCGGCGCCTCCATAGCCGGTCGCGTCGGTCAGGTTGGTTGTGTCTTTACTAGCCCTATCGGTTCGGCGCGGGCACATGCAAGTGTCATTTCGCACAAATGTCCGCATTGCGTGGGAGATTGGCTACCGGAGAACGCGTGAAAGGCGTAATGTTTCGACGAACGTCAGGGCGTATGACAGAGCGCCGGGCGCGAACGGGAGCGCGATCACAGCGCGTCCGACGACACCTTTCCAAGCATTCCTAGACATCTGATGACGGCACACGACACTGCGGAAGAGGGACGGACGGGCATGGACCGCCAGACGGTCGGCAGCGCGAACCGGGGCCGGCTTCGGGTCGAAGTTCGCACCGAGGGCCGAAGCGAGGTCGTGACAGCGGCGGGTGAGTTGGATCACCACACCGCCGAACTGTTGCGCGCACCCCTGGAAGAAGCGATCGACCAGGGGCGGGTACGACTCGTGGTCGACTGCTCGCAGCTCGAGTTCTGCGACTCGACCGGACTGAACGTGCTGCTCGGGGCCCGCCTCAAGGCCGAAGCGGCCGGCGGCGCCGTCCATCTGGCCGCGATGCTGCCGGTGGTGGCCAGGGTCTTCGAGATCACGGGCGCGGACGCGGTCTTCACCGTGCACGACTCGCTGGAAGCGGCTCTTGTCGAGTGACCCCGGAGCCGGTACGAAGACTCCGCGCGAACCAGATGTTGCAAGTGTCACGACAGCCGCGTAGGTCTTGTGGGTGTTGTCACGATTACGCCGGGCAGAAGAGTCCCGGGCGGCCGGTCGCGACAGGCAAGGCACTCTCTGTAACCACGTAACGACGTAACGACCAATTGGTGAACCGGTGAATCGGTGAGGTGAAGCGCTGATGAGCACCACCCGGCAGTTTCCGCCGGGCGATTTCGGCTCCGAGCCGGACGGCGCGGGTACCACCTCCGCCGGGTCCGAAAGCCGGGTACGCACCCTGGCGTTGGGCAACGCCAGCGGCATCGTCCCGATGGCCCGCGACTTCACCCGTCAGGCGCTGTACGACTGGGGCTGGCTGCCGGCCGCGACAGCGGACCGCCGCGCCGCCGCGGAAGACGTGCTGCTCGTCGTCTCCGAACTGGTCACCAACGCGTGCCTGCACGCCGAGGGTCCCGAGGAGCTGCGGGTCTCCTCCGACGCCAAGGCGCTGCGCCTCGAAGTCACGGACCGGGGTACGGGCCAGCCCGCGCCCCGCACCCCGCACCGCGCCGGACGGCCGGGCGGACACGGGATGTTCATCGTGCAGCGGCTCTGTCTGGACTGGGGCGTGTCCCGTACGCCGGGAGCCCCCGGCAAGACGGTCTGGGCGGTCCTGGCGGCCCCCGCGTAACGCGCGGCTCCTCCTGCCCCGCCGACGCGCCCCCGGTCGCCGGGCGGACCCGTTCCGGGCCCGCCCGACCCGGCGCCACGTCACCGCACGTCGCCCATCAGGGCGCGCACCTTCCTGCGGTACATGAAGATCGCGAAGCCCGCCAGCGTGGCCAGCAGCGCCTCCACGGCGACCACTCCCGTACGGCTCAGATCGACACCGGCGATGGAGAGCATCCCGGTCACCGAGTCGCCCGCCGTCACGGCGAGGAACCAGACGCCCATCATCTGACTGGCGTACTTGGCCGGAGCCATTTTCGTCGTCACCGACAGGCCCACCGGCGAGACGCACAACTCCCCGACGGTCTGAATCAGATAGATGCCCACCAGCCACACCGGACTGACCAGGGTGCCGTCCGCCGCCAGGACCAGAGGGATCAGGAAGAAGAAGAACGAGACGCCGACGAAGACGAGTCCCGCGGCGAACTTCACGACCGTACCGGGCTCCTTGCCCCGCCGGTTCAGCCAGAGCCAGAACCAGGCGGCCACCGGGGCCAGCGCCATGATGAACACGGGGTTCAGCGACTGGTACCAGGACGTCGGGAAACCGATGCCGAAGACGTCGTCGGCGGCCTTCGTCGTACCGAACGCCTGGATCGTCGATCCGCCCTGGTCGTAGATCATCCAGAAGACGGCGGCCGCGACGAAGAACCAGATGTACCCCGACATCTTCGTCTGCTCGACCGGCGACAGATCCTTGTCGCGCTTTATCCGGATCAGCACCCCGGCCGGGATGACGATGCCCGCGAGCGTCAACGGCACCATCGCCCAGTTCAGGGTGAAGTTGCCGGTGAAGACGACGCCTCCGTAGAAGACCGAGCCGACCAGCAGCCACGTCAGCCCCTTGGTCAGCCAGCTCGCGCGCTCCTCGCGCGACAGCGGCATCGGGACGACACCGCTGCGCGGCGACAGATGCTTCGTACCGAGGAGGAACTGGATCAGACCGATCCCCATGCCGAGGGCCGCGAGCGCGAAGCCGAGGTGCCAGCTGTACTTCTCACCGACCGTGCCGATGATCAGCGGCGCGAAGAAGGCACCGATGTTGATGCCCATGTAGAAGATGGTGAACCCGCCGTCGCGGCGCGGGTCGTTCGGGCCGTCGTAGAGATGGCCGACCATCGTGGAGATGTTGGACTTCAGCAGTCCCGAGCCGAGTGCCACCAGTGCCAGACCGGCGAAGAAGGTGCCCTGGCCCGGCAGGGCGAGCGTCAGATGGCCCACCATGATGGTGCAGGCCGCGATCGTCACGGTCTTGCGCGGGCCCCAGACCCGGTCGCCGAGCCAGCCGCCGGGCATGGCCAGCAGATAGACCATCGACAGATAGATCGAGTAGATCGCGGTCGTGGTGGCCAGGGTCAGCCCCAGACCGCCCCCCTGGAGCCCCGTCGAGGCGTCGGGGCCGCCGGACAGCAGATAGATCGTGAGCAGAGCCCTCATGCCGTAGAAGCTGAAGCGTTCCCACATCTCCGTCATGAAGAGCGTGGCCAGACCG
>NZ_JAAPBF010000328.1 GCF_022695985.1 Streptomyces sp. NP-1717
GCCCGTCACGTAGTCGACCCCACGCACCCACAAAACCGCCTCAGGGTCGAACTCCTCGCCCTCGAAACCCGCGTGGTCACACATCTGCGTCAAGTCCCTTTCCCGTACTGGCTGATGACTGTCCATCAGGGACGCATCGAACGAGAGCACGACGACGGCCCCGGTACCATCGGCACCAGGGTCCTGATCATGGGATTCCTAACCGGACCACCTCCAGCCCGCCAGGTCACGGGGTGGTCCGGTCTTGCGTCTGCGGTTGTTTTGGACGATCCGGCCCGCGCCTGACTATCGACAGGTCATAGGGGCTCCTCCACCAACAAGGCGCGGAAGAAGCTGGTGATCACGCTCCGGAAGCCGGTGTGACCGGTGCGTCCCGCGTGCTTGAGGCACCAGGTCTCCGGGCCCTCCCTGTCGTCCGCCGCCCCGGAGGACTCGCCGCACGAGGTGCACTCGGTTATGTAAATCGGCCCGCTTCCCGAGGTGTCCGTGTGCAACGCCCAGTTCGCGTAGCGCCATACCTCCCTCGTCGTCATCGGCGCCCCTCCCGATCTGAACGGAGTCCGCCCCGCTCCACTTTCACCACGTCTGTGGCATTCACCCGCAGGGCAGGCCCCGACTTGAAGATCAGGACCACCGCCGGCCCCCCGGAGCCACCCCGACCCGAGCGCACTGCCTTGACCTCTCGCCGTCGGCCCCGGTCGCTGATCGCGTCGCCGCGCCGTACCCGCATCGCCAACATCCGTGTCATCACGCCGACCGCCGCTCGCCAGTGGTCATCGATGGCGCTCCGACAGAACCGCCGAGGTCGAAGCGGCAGAAGACGCTCTTGCCTCCGCCCTCGTCAGGCGTCCACCACAAGCCGTCGGCCAGGGTGCGCACGATGTGCAGCCCCCGCCCGTGATCGGGTAGCAGCGCTTCCGGGAGATCCTCGGCCAGGTCCGGGCCGAAGCCGTCGCCGAGCGGCAGCGTGGGTGGGTCTGAGTCTTCGTCGGCCACATCCACGAACAGCCACCGAGGCCAGGACCGCAGGGTGAGTGTGATCACCGGGCGGTGGCCGGGCTCCGTCGAGTGGCGGTCGGCGATGGCGTGAAGCACCACGTTGCCGACCAATTCCGAGACACACAGTTCGACGTCGTAGGCGAGATCGCCGAGATCCCAGCTCCTGAGCGTCCCGACCGTTATACGCCGCGCCGCCAGCGGGGTGTCCTCTGCGTCTGCGAAGAGTGTGAGCGCGCGAAAGCGGCTTGCTGCCGCTACCTCCGCAGGCCCGACGAATCCCGCCTCTGCTGCCGGGAGTAAGCCTTGCGTGATCTTTCCGGTTGCCATGACACGATCGACCGTCCTCGGTCACGTCTACCGGGGCGTTCCCGGCAGGGTGGCCCGAGGATGCACCCCTTGCACCAGCCGTCGCTCCCCCCTCTTGGGGACCCCCCTCGTGGGTACACTCGCGAGACGCACCCCGAAGAGTTGACAGGTCAATCATCAGGGGAAGTGAGATGGCCGAAGTTGCTCCGACGCCCGCAGCACTGCCGCCGCACGTGCTGGAGCGCGCGGACGTCCGCTCCGCGATCGCCAACCACGATTTCGGCGAGGTCTTCAGACTCGCCAGGCTGCACGGCAAGATCAGCTACGCCAAGATCGCCGAGGCCGTCGGCTACAAGCGCGAGCACATCGGCAAGATGGCCAAGGACGAAACCGAAGGCAAGGGCGTTCGCCCCCGGATCACCCAGTACCGCAAGATCCTCGAAGTGGTTGACGGACTACGCATTCCCGGCCACCTCGCTGGACTCTCCCCACGCCCATGGGAGCTGGAGCGGCGAGCGAACACATCCCAGGCGGAGGACCCGAGCACCCTGCTCGCGGAGGGTGGTGCGGGGCTGTGGGACATCGCCGAACTGCTGCGGCGAACGGAGATGTCCAGCATCAACAGCGCAGCTCTGGAGTCGATCGAGCAGGGCATCGACCAGTTGGCCCGCGCCTACCCGTACGCCGATGCCGACTACCTGCACCAGCGCACTCGGAACGGCTTGCAGTACGTCACCAAGCAGCTTGAGAGCCGGATGACACTGCGCCAGCACCGGGAACTGCTCGTCAACGCGGGCTGGCTGTTCCTACTCAACGCGTGCGTCCAGTACGACCGGGGCCAGCGGGAAGCCGCCAACCTCAGCAAGGCCGCCGCACTCCGCATCGGCGATGAAGCCGGCCACGGCGAGATCAAGGCATGGGCGTGGGAGATCGAGGCATGGTTCGCCCTCACCCAGAGCCGATGGTCAGACATGCTCACCGCAGTGGAAGCCGGACACCTCGCCGATCAGACGCACTCCGTCGGCGTGCAGTTGTACGCACACAAGGCACGCGCGGCAGCCCGGATGGGAGACGCGCGATTGGTCCGCGACTCCCTGGACGCCGGCCGAGCAAGGCTGGACCGCCTGGCCCGCCCGGATCACCCCGAACACCACTTCATCATCGACCCTGACAAGTGGGACTTCTACGAGATGGACGCCTACCGCCTGCTCGGAGACGACGAACGCGCCGCCGGCCACGCCCGGTCGGTAATCCAGATCAGCACCGGGCCCGACGGCACCGAGATCTCCCCCATGCGTGCCGCAGAAGCCCGCCTCACTCTCGGAGTCGCCGCCGCCCGGGCCGGTGAAATAGAAGAAGCCGTAGGCATGGGCACTGCGGCCCTTGCAGCCGACCGGAAGTCTCTCCCGTCCCTGCTCTTGGTCGCCAACGAGCTGGACAACGAACTCCGCGCCCGCTTCCCTCGCGAGGCGTCTACGCGCGACTTCCACGAACGGATCTTGACCATCACGCGCGGCGCGAGCACGCCGGAACTTCCGTTCTGACTGCCACGTGCACGGTTCCGTCACTGAGCTTTGATCAACTGATCCACCGCCATTCGCAGCGACTCCTCACGCTTGCAGAACGAGAACCGGACCAGCCAGGCCGGGGCGTCGGCGCTTACGTAGAACGCCGATGTTGGAATGGCGACAACGCCCGCGCGCTCCGGCAGATCCCGACAGAACTCCACGCCGTCCGCGTACCCCCAGGGCCTGACGTCCGCTTGCAGGAAGTACCCGGCATCCGCGTGGAAGGGGAGCAGTCCTGCGCGCGTCAGCCCGTCACTCAGCAAGTCCCGATTCCGGGTCAAAACTCCGCGCAGGTCTCCCGCCCACGCATCTACGGTGTCGAGGGCACGCGCCAACGCCTCTTGGTACGGAGTGCCCGAGGCGTACGTCAGGAACTGCTTCGCGGCTCCGGCAGCGGCTACCAGCGGCCGGGGTCCACAGATCCACCCAACCTTCCAGCCAGTGACGTTGAAGGTCTTGCCCGCCGAGGAAATCGTCAGCGTCCGCTCTCGCATCCCCGGAAGGGACGCGATCGTCAGGTGGCGAGCGTCGCCGTACACCAGGTGCTCGTAGACCTCATCCGTGATCACAGTGAGCGAATGCTGCGTACATACGTCAGCGATCACCGCCAGTTCGTCGGCAGTGAACACCTTGCCTGTGGGATTGTGCGGCGTGTTCAGGATCAACACACGAGTCCTTGGGCTGACCGCGCGACGCAGCGCATCGACATCGAGCACGAAGTCTGCGCCGTCGAGCGCCAAGGGAACGGCGACCAGCCGAGCGCCGGCGAGCCGGGCATCAGCCGCGTAAGCGTCGTAACAGGGATCGAAGGCGATGATCTCGTCGCCAGGATCGCAGAGCGCCAGCACAGCCGATGCAAGCGCTTCCGTCGCGCCCGTCGTGATCAGCACTTCACCTTGCGGTCGGTAGTCGAGGCCGTACCGCCGCAACTGATGAGCCGCCACCGCCTCACGCAGCGCGGGAAAGCCGACAGCGGGCGGGTACTGGTTGCTGCCCGACGTCACCGCTTCGGCCACGTCCTTCAAAAGGGCGCCGGGACTGGGGAGTTCCGGTACGCCTTGCCCGAGGTTCACAGCACCGGTACTGCGCGCCAGCTCTGTCATCTCAGTGAAGATCGACGTACCCATGCCGTGCACACGCGCCGCCGGGTTCCAATCCACAGAGCCCACGATGCCGCGCCCTGCCGCCGTCCCACTCGTATTCACGAGTTCCCGCCTTCCGCACACCGTCGGTCACTGCCCGGCCTCACGATAAGCATGCTCTGGAGAAGCTGAGCCACCCATTGGCGAGCGGCGAGCTATCACCCGAGGTCAAGACACTTAGCAGAGATGTGTGTAAACAGGGCTTGACCTGGGTGACGGGCGCGCCGGAGCTGGTGACCACGGTGCGGGCCGCGAAGCAGTTCCTGACGTACGTCTCGGCGGGCCCCTTCCAGTACGCCGTCGCCGAGGCGCTGCGGCTGCCGGACAGCTACTTCGACGGGCTGCGCGACGATCTGCGCGCCAAGCGCGACCTGCTGTCGGCGGGGCTCGCCGCGGCCGGTTTCGAGGTCTACCGCCCGGCCGGCACGTACTTCGTCACCACCGACATCCGCCCGCTCGGCGAGAGCGACGGCTTCGCCTTCTGCCGTGCGCTGCCGGAGCGCTGCGGGGTGGTGGCCGTACCGAACGCGGTCTTCTACGACCACCGGGAGCAGGGCGCGCCCTTCGTACGGTTCGCGTTCTGCAAGCGCGCGGAGGTCCTGGCGGACGCGGCGGCCCGGCTGAAGACGCTGGCCGGGTGACGGGCCCGGGCCGCGCTCACGGCCCCGTGTGGACCTGACAGGCCCAGAGGCTCGGGGTACGCGGGTAGTCCGCGCGCACCTCGCACACCGCCCGGTGCAGGGCCCGCGCGGTGCCGTCGACGGACAGCGGGCCACCCTCCCCGGGGGCCAGCTGCTCGTACAGCCTGCGGGCGACCCTCGCCCCCACGGTGTCGTCCACCTGCCACAGTGAGCCGACGACATGCGGGAAGCCCGCCATCTGGAAGGCGCTCGCGATGTGCACGGACTCGTCGGCGAGTTCGGCGCCGACGCGCATCGTGTCGCACGCGGACAGATAGGCCAGACGGGCGCCCGGAAGGCGCAGCCGGGCGAGATCACGCACCGTGGGCGACGCGTCGGCCGGGCCGTGCAGCACCAGCCGCCCGTGCGAGGGGCGCAGCGGATCGCTGACGGCGTGGCAGGCGAAGTGCGCGTACGCGGCGTCGCGCAGCCGGGCGTCGACCGCCGCGCGGGTCGCCGCGCCGCCGGCCAGGACCGTGGCGTCCGCGAACCGCCGCGCCAGCCACCCCGCCTCCGCCCGCGCACCGTGCAGCACGGGAAACCCCTCCGCCTCCGGTACCGCGACGACCAGCAGGGAGCCCTCCCGCCGGGCGCCGCGTACCCCGGCGCGGGAGGGGACGCGGGTGCGGGCGTGGTGGAGCGTACGGAGCGTGGGGGCGTACGAGGACACCACCCGGTCGAGCGCGCCGGGGCCTGTGCCGTCCGGCGCCGCGGCGTGCAGGGGCAGTGTGCCGAGCAGTCCGCCCGGCGACCACCAGACGCGCGGCGGCTCCTCCCCCTCCGGATGGACACCGAGGCCGAGACGGTCCAGCACGGGGCCCGTGACGGCCGACCAGAGCCAGTCCAGCGTGGACCGCACCTCGTCCTGTGCCCGCAGGGCCTCCTCGCGGCTGGTGCCGGGCGCGTTGAGCCGGGCGAGCGCGTCGTGGAAGGCCGCCGTGCGCGCGGTCACCGCGGGCGCGTCGAGCAGGGGCAGCGGTACGGCCTCGACGCCCCGCCCGGTCACCACGAGCGCGCCGCCGGCCGGGGCCACGGGGCCGGGGGCGCTGTCCGCGGGTGGCACATGGACCAGTACGACGGGGCCCTCGGCG
>NZ_JAAPBF010000329.1 GCF_022695985.1 Streptomyces sp. NP-1717
AGGACGGTCCGCGCGCCGCCACCGAAGTGCCGTCGAGCGGACCGTCCCTCACCCCTCAGCCAAATCCCCCGTCGGGCCGCGTATCACCAGAGATTGACGAAGTTCACCGCGACATTCTCGTTGTCCTGGTCGATCACCGTGAAGCCGGAACCGTTCACATTGGCGGTGTTGTTCTGGTTGGACGCACCGGCACCCGTCGCAACCTGCTGAGTGGTGGTCGAATTGCCGGAGTTGTCGTCACCGACGCCACTGCCGACGATCGTGGCCACGCTGGCGTTCGATCCGTCGTCCGCGAAGTCGTCGGCCGACGCCGAAGTCGTGAAGAGGGCCGCGGCGAGGGGCAGGGCGGCGACGGCGGCGAAGACGCGGGCGGTACGGAAGCTTGCCATGTCAGTTCCTCCAGGAACGAGATCTTCATGAACGAGAAGTACGGCTCTTGTCCGGACAGTTGGCCGACCGCCCCGACGTTGTGCTCGACGTCGCGGATCAAGAATTGCCCACCGAATCCCCGGCGAACCAGGCCTGACGGGGTTATTCCCTCGCAAGCGTGAGGACAAGTCGATAAACCCCCTTCCTGACATCAACAGGCCAGTTCGGCCGCTATCGACCCGTACGGGCCGCACCACGATCCGTCTCCCGCAAGGGGTGAAGCGTTTCGGCATGCTTTCGGCCAATCTTTCCCACTCCCGTTCTTCGAACATCAGTGCGAACATGGATCCATGGCCATCACAGCCCGGCACACGACCAACCTGGCCCTCGATTACGCCCTCTCCGCCGCCGAGAGCGGGTTCCCCGTCATCCCGCTGTCCCCCAGCAAGCTCCCCGCCCTGCGCTCACCACACCGCAACGAGCCCGGTTCCGGCGGCACGACCGGCGGGACCGGCGTCTGTCGTGGCGAGTGCGGCCTCCTGGGCCACGGCGTGTACGACGCGACGACCGACCCCGACGCCGTACGGGCGCTGTTCGCCGCCGCGCCCTGGGCGACGGGTTACGGCATCGCCTGCGGACGGGCGCCGCACCATCTGATCGGCGTCGATCTGGACGTGACGCCGACGACGGCCACGGCCACGGGCTCGGGCTCGACGGACGGCCATGCGGGCGGCTCGAACGGCGCGCAGGACCCGACCCCGGACTCGGTCGCCGCACTCCAGCAGCTCGCCTTCCAGCACCTGTTCACGCTGCCGGAGACCGTGGTCGTACTCACCCCGAGCGGCGGCCGGCACATCTGGCTGTCGGGTCCGGCCAGGATCACCGTCCCCAACTCGGCGGGCCGCCTGGCACCGGGCATCGATGTGCGGGGCGCGGGCGGCTATCTCGTCGGTCCCGGCTCCGTCACCGCCCGGGGCGCGTACCGCCTCGCCCCCGGCTCCGCCGGGCTCACCCCGGCGCCCTGCCCGCGCGCGCTGCTACGCCTGCTCACGCCCCCCGAGCGCGGGCGCCACGCAGGCCCCGGAGGACACCGGGGCGGCCGTCCGGCGCAGGGGCACGGACTCGTCCAGTTCGTACTCGCCGCGCACGCGGGCCAGCGCAACACCCGCCTGTTCTGGGCGGCCTGCCGGGCGTACGAGCACGGCTTCGGCGACTCCCTCGCGGAGACGCTCGTCGACGCCGCCGTACGGACGGGCCTCACGGAACGCGAGGCGCGCGCGACGATCGCGTCGGCGTCACGCCTGACGGCGGGGCCGGCATAGGTACGCAGGAAGGGGCGTTCACCGGCGTGGTGCCGGTGAACGCCCCTCCGCCTTCCGCTCTTACTGCACGCCGATGCTCAACGTGGCCGTGTTGTTGACCTTGTTGGTGTCGTAGACGGGCTCGATGTCGTAGTTGGAGGTGGCCTTGACCTGGCCGGACGTGTCCGCCTTCCGCCCCTTGTCGATCCTCAGGACGAAGGCGAACGCCTCGGTCTCACCGACCTCCAGGGTGTAGTCGTCCTCCTGGCAGACGTACTTCGGGTGCCCCGGCTCCGAAGGTCCGGTCGGTCCGTCGATCCCGAACGGCCTGCACTCCTCGGGGACTTCGACGGCCTTCGTGCCCTTGGGGATGTTCACGAGGAGCGCCGGGTGGTCGTCGCTCTCGTTGTTCTGGATCCAGCCCGGTCCGTCGTTGCGGATCGACGGCGTGACGACGACCTCACCGCCGGGCTTCCCCTTGGCCTTGTCCCCCGTGGCGACGAGGTCGGCCGAGTTGTCGGTGTCCAGCGCGAGGCGGCGGTGGGCCTCGTCGTAACCCTCCCCCGGGTCCTCACCGGTGCGGCTCGTGCCGTACTCGACGACCTCCATCAGCGCCTTCTTCAGCACCTTGAACCTCACCGGCACCGTGTAGCTCTCGCCCGGCGCGATGCCGACGTCCAGCTCGCACACGGCCTGCCTGACCTTGTCCCCGACCGTCGAGTACGTACAGCCGTCGACGGGCTGGGTGAAGGCCAGTCCGCGGGTGAGCCGCAGCCGGAAGGTGACACCGTCGGTGGCGGCGGTGCCGTTGTTGGTGAGCGTGACGGAGTCGTCGCGGACCTCGCCGGGCCTGAGCTGATTCCCCGACAGCTCGGACACGGACAGATCGGGCGCGACGGGCTCGTCCGCGTACGCGCCGGGGGCGAGGGCGAGCGGGAGGGCGGCGGCGACCGCGACCGCGGCCACCGTTGTCGAAGTCAGGCGCGCAAGGCGCTTGTGCTGGCGCACGGTGAGTCTCCTCGAACGTACAGAAGCGGGACAGCGTGTCCCACTGGTCACCTGCTAGACACCGGAATTCCAGGCCTGGTTGTGCGTCGAGTTGTGGAGGATCGATGACCGGGCCCGGGGCCCGGGAGGGCGGGCGCCGGCGCCCGCCCTCTTCAGGAGGCGAACGCCGACGCGTGCCGGATCAGCACATCTTGTAGTCGACCCGGGTCGAGTTGTACGAGCAGGTGTCCACCGTGGCTCCGTTGGACTTCTTGAGCGTGGCCTTGTCGCGGTCGTTGTTCCACACGTACGCGGCGCGCCCCTGGTAGCGGTTGGCGGTGGTGTTCGTACCCCTGCCCGTGCGCACGGTCACCGTCTTGCCCCGCGCGAGGGAGTAACTGCCGAACGTGTACTTGTGGTTCGACCCGTCGACGACCGACCACCCCGTCAGGCTGACCGCCCTGGTGGTGGTGTTGCGGATCTGCACGTACTCGCCGTTGAGGCTGGTGTTGGAGCGGTTGTCCGTGCCGGGGCTGTCGTAGTAGATCTTGTACAGGTGTACCGACCCGGCGGCCTGCGCCTGCGACGGCAACAGAACCGTTCCGGCGACCACCGCGGCGGTCGCGGCGACGGTGGAGAGCGTGCGGGAATAGCGCATGTGCGTCCTTCTGATCGAGGCCGGGCACCCCCCAAAGGGCCCGGCAGGCGGCCAGATTATGACCAAGCACCCGCAACTGATCGCCTTTTCCGAAAAAAGGACATACCAGCCGGTAGCGTCGCCGACTCCCGTACAGTGAGGCAGTTTTCGTCCGATTCCTGCCCGGCGGGCGTCTTGCCGGTCCCCGGCAACGAGCGGCGCCTCATAGGTGCATACCTCACCCATGTCGCTTCCCACTCCCGTCGTCCCACAATGCGCGGGTGACACCCGAGAAGACCGACGCACCCCACCCGCGGAACCGCGCGACGATGCGCCGCGCGGCGGTGCTGGGCTCCCTGTGCGCGCTGGTGGCGGCGTGGCTGCTGCTGGTCAACGTGCGCGGGGCGCTCGACGACGAACGCGCCTTCAGGGCGGCGGTGAGCTGCGACTCGGGCGACGACTGCCTGCGGACGACCGAGGCGCGGATCGACCGGACCGAGCGGGTGGAGGGTAAGAAGACGGCGTCGTACTTCCTGTACGTCACCGAGGCGGACGGCACGACCAGCAGCCCCCGTCTCTGGGGCAGCCCGTCCGACCCCCCGGCCGCCTCGACGGGGACGCGCGTCGAGGTCACGTACTGGCGGGGGCAGATCCGGTACGTCGACTTCGACTCCGCACGCCGCCACACGACGGCGGACCCACGCGGCGGCTACCGCCCCTTCGCCTCCTTCGGCCTCGCGATCGGCGTCTTCGGCGCGGGCATCCTGTGGGTCTCGTACTGGTGGGCACGCCACTCCCGGTCGACGCTCCGGGCGGACCCGTGGCAGGTCGGCGTCCCGATCACGGGCGCGGTGCTCCTCACCCTGCCCGGGGCGGGAGCGCCCTGGGCCACCGACAGCTTCGGATCGGCGCTCCGGCTCCTCGGCCTGTGCTCACTGGCGGTCCTCGCGGTCTGCTCGGTGGCCGCCCTGATCGTGAGACGGCGCCAGCGGGGCGACGACACCATCGCGATGACCCCGTCCGTACCGACGGAGGAACGGATCTTCGCCGCCCGGATCGTGGGCGAAGTCCCCTACGCGACCCAGGCGTTCCTGGTGGCCGGCCCCACTTCCCTCTTTTCGACCCCCGACCCGACGGGCGCTGCGTTCCGCCGCCGAATCCCCGACACCCTGTCCCCGGTCCGCGTCCGCCCGCCGTACTGGAGGGACCCGGACCACCACAACTACGGCGCAAAGGCCGTGGTGCTGGAGTGCGAGGACAAGGGCACGCCGGTGCTGGTCGTCACGGCCAGGACGAACATGCCCTGGCTCCTGGGCACGCTCGGCCCGCCGTCCCCGGGCACCGCACCGTCGAACTCCGCGAGCTGTGCGCCGAGTTGATCACCAGCAACGTGGGCACTCACCGTCGGACAGCCGCATACGGCGACTCGGCCGAAGGAGACCGCGGGTTCTGTCGCGGCGGTACGGGGACGACTGTCCTGGCGCGGGGGCCGCTGCGGCGGTGACGGTCCGGTGAGAAAGGCTGCCGGCCCACGGGCCGGACCGCCCGCCGGCGACCGGTACCGACTCCGCTCACCTCTGCGGAAGAAGGGGGCTCACAAGGCCGTCCGGCGCGGCTCCCGCGCGGTGTGCTCTGCCGACCGCATCCTTCGTCATGGGCGCGGAGCACTACCGGACCCGACCGCGCCGGGGAGGCGAACAGCATGCGTGATCACGAGGGCGACGCCGGCCCTACGGGGCGAGGGCGCACCGGCGCACACGATCGCGGGCGCGGCGACGAGACCCCGGAAGAGCGCGCCGACCGGCGCTGGGGCGATCTGCTCCAAGAGCTGAGAGTCGCCCAGACAGGGGTTCAGATCCTTTTCGGATTCCTGCTCACCGTCGTCTTCCAGCAGCGATTCACCGACCTCTCGGACACCGACCGGCACATCTACACCGTGACCGTGGTCCTGGGCGCTGCCACCGTCGGGGCCCTGGTGGGCCCGGTCGCACTGCATCGCCTTCTCACCGGCCGGCGGCTCAAGCCGGAGACGGTGCTCCTGGCCTCCCGTCTGACCGTGCTCGGACTCGTCCTCCTGCTGTGCACCATGACGTCATCGCTGCTCCTGGTGCTTCGACTGGCGGTCCAGGACGCCTGGGCCGCCTCGCTGGTCGGCGCGATGGCGGTCTGGTTCCTGCTCTGCTGGTTCGTGGTCCCGCTCTGGGCACGGCATCGGGGCAACCCTGTGGAAGACGACTGAGCGCCGACGCCGCCGGCGAGATCGTCGAAACAGCGCTCGCCGGACCCCGCGCCGGTCTGGTCGGACCTCTCCGAGCATGAACGTCGCCATCGGCTCACCGGGTGGTGTCGTGGCGGAGGTGGTCG
>NZ_JAAPBF010000033.1 GCF_022695985.1 Streptomyces sp. NP-1717
TGCGGCGCCGCACCGAGGCGGGCGCGCTCCTGAGCGGTGACGGCGCGCGCGGCTGACGTACTACTTCGCTCATTTCCCTTTCTCGTGTCCCGCCCCTCTTTCCCGCTGCCCCTCCTTACCGCTGTCCCGCTGTCCCGCTGTCCTGAAGACGAACGGAGTGCAAGGTGATTCCCGATCCCGACGACGTGGTGTGGTCACTCGACGCCGCCGACGCCACCGAGATACGTACGTCCCTGCTGGTCCTCCCGCACGCCGGCGGCAACGCCCACGCCTACACGGAGTGGCGCGCGTTCCTGCCGTCCGACGTACGGCTGCTGATCGGCCAGTACCCCGGCCGCGGTGCCCGCTTCTCCGACCCGCTCCCCACCGACGTCGACGACCTGGTCGGTCCGATCGTAGAGAGCCTGCCGGCCGGAACCGACGACCTGGTGGTACTCGGACACAGCATGGGTTCGCTCGTCGCCTTCGAGGTGGCACGGGCCCTCACCCTGGCCGGCCGGGCGCCGCGCGCGCTCATCGCCTCGGCGTGCCGGGCGCCGTTCATCGCCAACCCGAGCACGGTCCACCCCGAACGGCTCACCGACGACGAGCTGGTCACGGCCATCAAGGCACGCGGAGGCACCGACGACGGCATTCTCGACGAGCCCGAGCTCCGCGAGATCATCATTCCGTCGATCCGCGCGGACTTCGCGATCGACGACGTCTACCGCTACACCGGACCCTCCCCCGCGCTGAGCTGCCCGGTGACCGCGATCGGCGGCACCGAGGACCCGGTCGTACCGCTCGACGCGCTCGCGCGATGGGCCGAGATCACCACCGGTCCGGCCACGTTCGAGTCCCTGCCGGGCGGCCACTTCTACTTCCAGCAGCAGTTGGAGCGCTTCTTCGGCCTCGTCAACTCCGTGGTCTCCGGCGCGCCCACCCCGCACGAATTCGCCTGACCCAGACCACCCGTCCACCCGATCAGAAGGAATCACGCGATGTCGCCCACGGCCACCGCCACCCCCGCCACCGCTCTCGACGTCAGCAGGGAAGCGGGCAAGCCCGCGGTCCTGCGGACCCCCTCGTTCGACGCGATCGACCCGGCGATCGACTGGCTCACCGATCAGCGGCCCGCGGTCAAGGACGAACTGCACCGCTCCGGAGCCCTGTTGATCCGCGGGCTGGGGGTGGGTGACGCGGCCGACTTCGGGCGGGTGCGCGACGTTCTCATGCCGCGCAGAGCCGGCTACAAGGAGAAGGCCACGCCGCGCACCGACTTCGGCGAGGGCGTGTTCTCGTCGACCGACCTGCCCGCCGTCCAGCCGATCCGGCTGCACAACGAGAACAGTTACACCCTCGACTTCCCCGGCACCCTGCTGTTCGGCTGCGTCACCGCTCCCTCGGAGGACGGCGCGACGACGGTCGGCGACATGCGCGCGGCGCTTCGCCTGCTGCCCGCGGATCTGCGCGACAGGTTCATGGCCAAGGGCTGGCTGCTGACCCGCAACTTCTCCGAACTGGCCGGGCTGCCCTGGCAGAAGAGCTTCGCCACCGAGGATCCCGCCGTGGCCGAGGCGTACTGCCGTGAGAACGCGATCGGCTACGAGTGGCTGCCGGACGGCGCGCTGCGCACCCGCCAGCGGCGCTCGGCGGTCGTCACCCACCCGGTCACGGGCGAGGAGTCGTGGTTCAACCACTTCGCGTTCTGGAACAACCGGACGCTGGACGCCGACGTCCGCGAGGTGCTGCTGGAGACGTACGGGGACGACGGGCTGCCGTTCGACACCTACCTCGGCGACGGCACCCGGCTGACGGCCGACGAGGTCGACGCGATCAACCGCGTCTACGACCAGGTCACCGTCCGCGAGACCTGGCAGCGCGGTGACGTGATGCTGGTCGACAACGTGCTCAACGCCCACGGCCGGGAGTCCTTCAAGGGTGACCGGAAGATCCTGGTGGCCATGGGCGACCCCATCACCCTGGACGCCTGCCGCCCCGCGACCGCGCCCTCGACGACCCCGTTCGGGGAGTGAGCGGCGATGACGACAGCACATGCCCACAGCGAGAACACGGGTCCGGCAGCCGCCGGAGGCACGGCGCGGGATCTGCTGGCCCGGCTCGCGGCCGTACCGGCCGACCGCCCCGCCGTGCTGGCCGGCGACCGGGAGCTGACCTTCGGTGAGCTGCGGGCCGAGGCGGGACGCGTCGCCAGGGTTCTGGCCAGGCGCGGTGTGGGCCCGGAGAGCGTGGTGGCGCTGAGCCTGCCTCGCGGCGCCGACCTGGTGGTGGCGCTGATCGGCACGCTCACCGCGGGGGCGGCCTATCTTCCGGTCGACCCGGCGCTGCCTGCGGAGCGCAGGAGGTATCTGGTCGAGGACTCGGCTGCCGATCTGCTGATCGTCGCGGACGGCGCAGAACCGTCCGACGGGCCGGCCGACGGGCCCGGTACGGTGGCTTTCGGTGAACTGACCTCACCCGTCGGCCCGTTGACGGACGGCGGCTTCGCCCCGGTCGCGGTCGACGCGCGGAGCCTGGCGTACGTCATCTACACCTCCGGCTCCACCGGGCTCCCCAAGGGCGTCGAGGTGAGCCGGGGCTCCGCGTCGGCGCTCCTGGCCGAGCTGGAGTCCGAGGGGATCGCCGCTCCCGGGCCGGGCAGGGTCGGCTGGAACGCGTCACCGTCCTTCGACGCGTCGGTGCAGCAGTGGGTACGCCTCTGCCGGGGCGACACCCTCGTCATGATCGACACGGAGACACGGTCCGACCCGGCGCTCCTCGCCGCACTGATCGGGGACCGGTCGCTGACCGATCTCGACATCACCCCGTCGCACGCCGAGCCGCTTCTGGAGCACCTCCCGCCCCGTGACCCGGCGGCCGGCGGCCCGCTCACCCTGCTCATCGGCGGCGAGGCGATCAGCCCCGACCTGTGGGGGCGCCTGGCGGGGCTGGTGGACGAGGGCGTGCTGCGCGCCGTCAATCTGTACGGCCCGACCGAGTGCACCGTGGACGCCACCGCCGGGTGGATCGCCGCCGGCGACGGCCCGCACATCGGCGCCGTCCTGCCCGGTCTGCGCATGCGGCTGCTGGACGACGAGCTGCGGCCGGTCGCGGACGGCGAGACCGGCGAGCTGTATCTGGCCGGTCCCCGGGTCGCCCGGGGTTACCGACGGCGCCCCGCCCTGACCGCCGAGCGGTTCGTGGCCGACATGTCGGCGGGCGGCTCGCGGATGTACCGGACCGGTGACCTGTGCCGCCGGCTGCCGGACGGCCGGCTCGCCTACCTCGGCCGTGCGGACGGCCAGGTCAAGGTGCGTGGTCACCGTGTGGAGCTGTACGAGATCGAGGCGGCCGTCTCCGGACACCCCGCCGTCGCCGAGGCCGCGGTGGTCCTGCGGGACGACGTCAACGGGACCGCCGGACTCGTCGCGTACTACCGCGCCTCACGGCCGGTGGCCGAGGCGGAGCTGCGCGAGCACCTGACGGCGACGCTGCCGGGCTACATGGTGCCGGCCGTCCTCATGGAGGTGGCGCGGTTCGCCACGACGCCCAGCGGCAAGCTGGACCGCGCCGCGCTCCCCGCCCCGGTGGCCGCGCCGCCCGTGGCCGGCCCGGCCGCTCCGGCCGGTGGCCCGGCGGCCGACGAACCGACCGGCCCCGTCGAGGAGTTGATCGCCCGGGTCTGGGCGCAGGTGCTCGACATGCCCCGGATCGGCGCCGACGACAACTTCTTCAAGCTGGGCGGTCACTCGCTCCTGGCGATCAAACTGGTCGCCGGGGTCCGCAGGGAGCTGGGGGTGAGCCTTCCGGTGAAGACCGTCTACGCGCACCCCCGGCTGCGTGACCTCGCCGGGCGGATCGAGTCGATGCTCGCCGCCCAGGAGGCCGAACGGCAGCCGGTGGGGGCGTCGGCCTGACCGGCGCCCGTCCGCCGGCGCGGCGCCGGCCCGGAGCCGGTGCCGGCCCGGAGCCGGTGCCGCGCCCACCCGGTCCCTTCCTCATGGGCAGGACCCGGGCCCTGAATGTCGCCGTGCGGCGCCGCTCCCCCGCGGGCCCCGTCCCGGTTCCACCGCTCCCGCTTCCGTCCCGCCGCGCGGGCTCCCGGCGCCGCCCGGACTCCGGGCAAGTCGGCGAGATCGCTCAACTCCCTTGAAATGTCTGGAGGAATGACTGTGCTCCCGTTGTCGTTCGCGCAGCGTCGGCTGTGGTTCATGAATCGCCTGGAAGGCGCGTCGGCGACCTACAACGTGCCGGTCGTGCTGCGGCTGGGCGGTGTGCCGGACCGGCACGCGCTGGCCGCGGCGGTGTCGGACGTGGTGCGGCGCCACGAGGTGCTGCGTACCGTGTTCCCCGCCGTGGACGGTGAGCCGTACCAGCACGTCCTCGGCGATCCCGGACCGGAGCCGGAGTGGGTGGAGTGCGCGCCCGGGGCCGTGGACGCCCTGGTGGACGCGTTCGCGCACGAGCCCTTCGACATCACGGCACAACGGCCGCTTCAGGTACGGCTGTTCGTGGATGGTGCCGGTGAGTCCGTGCTGGTGCTGCTGCTCCACCACGTGGCGACGGACGGCTGGTCGACCGGACCGCTGCTGCGGGACCTGTCGACCGCGTACGCGGCGAGGTCGGCGGGCGCGGCCCCGCAGTGGGAGCAACTGCCGGTGCAGTACGCCGACTACACGCTCTGGCAGCGCGACATGCTGGGCGACGCCGACGACCCGGCGAGTGTGATGGCCGAGCAACTGGCCTTCTGGCGCGAGGCGCTGGCCGGAGTGCCGCCGGTGCTGGAGCTGCCGACGGACCGGCCGCGGCCGGCGGAGCCGTCGGGCCGGGGGGACCTGGTGAAGGGCTGGATCGACGCCGGGACCCACGCCCGGCTGCTGGAACTCGCACGGTCGCGACGGGCGAGCCTGTTCATGGTGGCGCAGGCGGCCCTGGCGGGTCTGCTCGCGGAGGTGAGCGGGCGGGACGACATCGTCGTGGGCTCGGCAGTGGCGGGGCGCCCGGAGGAGGAACTCAACGACGTCGTCGGGTTCTTCGTCAACAGTCTGGTGCTGCGCACCGATGTGTCGGGCGATCCGGCCTTCACCGAACTCCTGGACCGGGTACGGGAGATAGGCCTCGCCGCGTACGCCCATGACGACCTGCCCTTCGACCTGCTGGTCGAACACCTCAACCCGGCCCGCTCCCTCTCCCACCACCCCTTCTTCCAGACGATGCTCACCCTCCAGAACGGCACCGATCCGGGCGTACGGCTCGGCGGCATCCCGGGCGCCGTCGAACCGGCCGGGCTGCGCACCGCCAAGTTCGACATCAACGTCTTCTGCACGGAGGTGTACGGCGACGGCGGGGAGCCCGGCGGTGTCGAGGTGTGGTTCCAGTACGCCACCGACCTGTTCGACGCACCGACCGCCACCCTGCTGCTCGGCTTCCTCACCCGGGCGCTCGACGCCGTCGCCACCGACCCGGCCACCCGCGTCACCGACGCCGTCGCCCTCACCGACGCCGAACGCCACCAACTGGCCGAACGGCGCGAACGGGTCGCGGACGCCGGGGCGCGGGCCGAGGACGGCGCGGGCGAACGGGCAGCGGGTGACGGGGATCCGCACGCCGGATCCCAGGGCGCAGCCGGGGCGGCACGCTCACCGCGCGAGGAGATCCTGTGCGGGCTCTTCGCCGCGGTGCTGGGCAGGGGGCGGATCGCTCCGGACGACAACTTCTTCCGCAACGGCGGGCATTCACTGCTCGGTGTGCGCCTGGTGAACCGCGTCAGATCCGTACTCGGCGTAGAACTCGGCATCCGTGACCTGTTCCTGGCCCCCACCCCGGCCGGGCTCGACCGGCGGCTGGACGAACTGGCCGGCGGGTCGGCGCGACCCGTTCTGGTTCCGGTGGAGCGCCCCGAGCGGGTGCCCATGTCGTTCGCGCAACGCAGGCTGTGGTTCGTCAACGAGCTGGAAGGACCCAGCCGTTCGTACAACATCCCGGTCGTGCTCCGGCTGGACGGACGACTGGACGCCACTGTGCTCGCGGACGCGCTTGCCGATGTCGCCGAGCGGCACGAGGTGCTGCGTACGGTGTGCGGTGTCGTGGACGGCGAGCCGTACCAGCGGATCCTGACCGGGGTCCGGCCGCCGCTGGACGTGGTGCACACCGACGAGGCAGGTCTGACCGGGGCCGTGGACGCGGCGACGGGCCAGATCTTCGACCTCGGCGCCGACGTCCCGCTGCGCGCGCGGCTCCTGGAGGTGGCCGACTCGGGCGCGCAGGTGCTGGTGGTGCTGGTGCACCACATCGCGGGCGACGGCTGGTCCCTGGAACCGCTGCTCGCCGACCTGTCGGCCGCCTACACCGCGCGGCTCGCCCGACAGGCTCCCGAATGGCGGCCGTTGCCCGTGCAGTACGCCGACTACGCGCTCTGGCAGCGCGAGGTGCTGGGCGAGGAGTCCGACCCGGAGAGTGTGCTCGCGCGACAGCTTCTCTTCTGGCGGGCCGCTCTGGACGGCGCCCCGCCGGTGCTGGAGCTGCCGGCCGCCCGCACCCGCCCGGCGGTCGCGAGCCACGAAGGCGCGCTGGTGCCGTTCGCGCTCGACGCGGACGCGCACGACGCTCTGGCCCGCATCGCCGGGGAGAGCGGCGCGACGCTCTTCATGGTCCTCCAGGCGGCGCTGGCGCTCACGCTGTCGAGGCTGGGGGCGGGGACCGATCTGCCGATCGGGACCGTCGAGGCCGGGCGCGGTGACGCGGCCCTGGACGACCTGGTGGGCTTCTTCGTGAACACCCTGGTCCTGCGGACGGATGTCTCGGGCGATCCCGCCTTCACCGAGCTGGTGGCCCGGGTCCGGGACACCGATCTGGCCGCGTACGCGCACCAGGACGTCCCCTTCGAACAGCTCGTGGAGCATCTGAGCCCGGACCGTTCCACCGCCCATCACCCGCTCGTCCAGGTCATGTTGCTCCTGCGGAGCGCGGGTGGCCCGGTCTGCCCACGTCGTCGTGCTGGACGCCGACGGCGTTCCCGTGACGGGGGGTTCGGCGATGGACGCCGGGTCCGACCCGGGTGCCCCGTCGCTCGCGGGCGACGCGTCGGAGGCGGCGTACGTCCTGCCGGGCACGCCCGCCGCGCTGTTCTCGCACCGCGCCGTCGTGGCCGCCGCGACGGACCGCGCGCTCCTGGGGCCGACGTCCTCCGGGGGCCGCCCGGAGACATGGCTCCAGCACGCACCCGTCACCTCGGAGCGGTTCGCCCTGGAGCTGTGGGGCCCGCTGCTGTCCGGCGCGGCCTGTGTGCTGTCGTCCGGGGGCAGCGGACGGCCCGAGGCGATCGCTTCGCTCGTCACCGGGCACGGCGTCACCGCCACGGCGCTGCCGGGCCGGGTGTTCGACGCGCTCGTGGACGACCATCCGGAGGCGTTCGCCCGGCTCGGCCTGGTGATCAGCTGCGAGGAGCCCCCCTCGTCCGGGCAACTGGTATACGCACAGGACCTGTTCGGGCAGGTGCGGATCGTGTACGGCCACGGCTCGTCGGGCAGCGTGTTCGGCCACGGCGGCACCGTGGGGAACGGCCCGGGGACCTTCGGCGAGGGACACCGCTACGTCCTGGACGGCAGACTGCGTCCGGTGCCCGTCGGTGTGCCGGGTGAGCTGTACGTCGCGGGTCCGCGAACCGCGGACGGTCTCCCGGGTCGGCCCGGGGTGTCGGCGGCGCACTTCACGGCCGATCCGTTCGGCCCCGCGGGCAGCCGGATGCACCGTACCGGCGAGTCCGCCGTCCGGACGGCGGACGGAACCCTGCACGTCCTCGGCCGTCGCCTGGACGAACCGCCGACGGTGCGTGGGCTGCGGGTCGGGCCCAGGGAGATCGAGACGGTGCTCACCCGGCATCCGTCGGTCCGGCGGGCCGCCGTACTTCTCCGGGAGGACGAGCCGGGCGAGCGCCGCCTGGTCGCCTATCTGGTGGCGGCGGGCGAAAGGGCGCCCGACGTGGCGGCGGTACGGGCGGCCACGGCCGAGACGCTGCCCGCGCACTGGGTTCCGGCGGAGTTCGTCGTACTCGACGCGCTTCCGCTGACGCGGGAGGGCCGGCTGGACGGACTCGCCCTGCCCGCTCCCGAGGACGTCCGGGGTTCGGAGGCCGAACTGCCGCGTGACGCACGGGAGGAGGTCCTGCACGGCCTGTTCGTCGAGATTCTCGGCGGCAGGCAGATCGGCAGGGACGACAACTTCTTCCGGGTGGGCGGCCATTCACTGCTCGCGGTACGGCTGGTGAACCGGATCCGCTCGGCGCTGGGCGCCGAACTGACCCTGCGCGACGTGTTCAATTCCCCGACCGTCGCCACTCTCGCGGAGCGACTGCCCGCGAACGGAGGCCCGGAGACCACGCCGTCCCCCCAGGAGAACCGCCCCACGCTGCGCCGCAGGACCCGGGCGGGCAGCCGCGTACACGACACGCCGGTCCCGGCGGGCCGACCGTAGGCCGGACCGAGCCGATGTCCGGGGCCGCTTCTCGTACCGGAGGTACGGGGGCGGCCCCACGTACTTGGCCTGCTGGCCGTGCCCCAGGGGCGCCGCCGCGACGCACCGTCAACTCCGGTCCGGCACCGCACTGTTCCTCGCTGTGCCGCGCCTACGGGAGCGAGGCTCCGCGAGAAACGCCGGATCGCGCGGCGGCCTGGCCGACCGCCCATACAGCCGACGCCCGCATGCACCGCCCGCGGACGAGAGCGAAGGCCGGGAGGCGACGCGACTCGCGCGCCCCGGCGAGGCGGACAGACCGCCGTGCCTGTGACGAGCAAAGGACTCGTGTAGGCCGACACCCACCTACCCCCCGCCGCCGAAAGCCCAAGACCGACAAGCAACGCTGCTCGCACGTGTCGTAACACCCGGGGCGGGCAGAGCGCTTCCGTACTGTCGTCGCCCACGCACCGCCCCTCGCCGCACCAACAGCGCGGACCAGGCACGGTTCGCTCCCCACCGTCCGGTCAGGTGGGTGCGGCGCGATTAGCACAGGTGCGTCCGCACCCGGCAGCTGTCGCCGTCGACCGCGGTTCGTGCGACGGCGCGCCGTGCCGCCCAATCTGCCTCAGGTACTGCCGATCGTGCGGCCTGCCCGTACCTAGCCTTCTGCCAGAAGGACGGCGGGCCCTGGACCGGGCGTTCCCGTCGGCCGTCGTCCCGGCCCCCTCCCCGGTGCCGGTCCCGTCCGACCAACGCCCCCGTAAGGAGGACGTCCGATGCGGTCAACCGACCTCGCGGTGCCCACCACCGAAGCCGAGCCGAACCGGGGTGTCCCGGAGCCGTCCGTGCTGCTGGACGGCGGTCCGCAGGCCGCTCCGGTGGTACCGGTGCTGGAGCTGATCGCTCTGCGGACGGCGGCCGATCCGCGGCGGACGGCTCTGGTGCACGGTGATGTCCGGCTGAGCTACGGCGAGTTGGCCGAGGCGGTCGAGGCGAGGGCCGCGCTGCTCCGGACGGCGGGCGCCGGCCCCGGGCGGCTCGTCGCGGTGTGCAGGCCGCGCGGTGTCGAGGCGATCGTGACCGTCCTGGCGGCCCTGCGCTCGGGTGCGGCCTATCTGCCTCTGGACCCGGACGCGCCCCCGGCGCGCAACACGGCGATCCTGGCGGACGCGTGCGACGGGGAGCCGCCGCACCCGGAGACGCTGCGCGCCGAGGGCGAGGCCGTGCTGCCGGGGGACGCGGCGGGTGCGGGGACCGCGTACGTGATCTACACCTCCGGGTCGACCGGCACGCCCAACGGGGTGCTCGTCGGCCAGGAGGCGCTGGCGCACTTCGTGGCCGGCGCGACGCAGCGGTACGGCATCGGCGCTGACGACCGGGTCCTCCAGTTCGCCCCGCTGCACTTCGACGCCAGCGTCGAGGAGATCTTCGTGACGCTGTGCGCGGGCGGCACCCTGGTGCTGCGCACCGACGACATGCTTGACGTACGGGGGATGCTGGCGGGCTGCGTGGCGCACGGTGTGACGGTTCTCGATCTGCCGACGGCGTACTGGCACGAGCTGGCGTACGCCGTGGCCGCCGGTGTGGCGGAGCTGCCGGCCACCCTGCGTACGGTGATCATCGGCGGCGAGGCGGCGCTTCCGGAGCGCGTGGCGCGCTGGCGGCGCGCGGTGGGCTCGCGGGTGCGGCTGCTCAACACGTACGGGCCGACCGAGGCGACCGTCGTCGCCACCGTCGCGGATCTGACCGAGGGCCCTGCCGACGGCACTTCGGAGGCCGACGGGGTACCGATCGGACTGCCGCTGCCGGGGGTCGGGGCCGCCCTGGTCGACGGTGAACTGTGGCTGCTGGGCGGCGGGTTGGCCCGGGGTTATCTCGACAGGCCGGAGCTGACGGCCCGTCGCTTCACCCGACTCGGCGGCGAACCGGCCTACCGTACCGGCGATGTGGTGCGCCTCGGCTCCGACGGCCAGTTGGTGCACGTGTCCCGGGTGGACGACGAGGTCAAGATCAGCGGGCATCGGATCGACCCCGCGGCGGTGGAGTCGGTGCTGCTGGGCCTTCCGGAGGTCCGGGCCGCCGCCGTGGTGGCCCAGGAGTCGCCGGACGGTACGAAGCGGCTGGCGGCGTATGTCGTCGCGGACGGTCGTCCGACGCCGGCCGGGATACGCGAGGCTCTCGCGGAGCAGCTGCCGCCGCCGGCGGTGCCGGGTGTGATCAGTCTGATCGAGTCGCTGCCGAGAACCAGCACCGGTAAGATCGATCGGTCGCTGCTGCGGGCGATGCGACCGTCCCGGGAGCAGCCGGTCCGCCCCGAGGAGGCGGCGCCTGAGCACGAACACCCTGCGGCGGAGGACCGGGTTCCGCTGTCCTTCGCGCAGCGGCGGCTGTGGTTCCTCAACCGGCTTGAGGGCCCTTCGGCGACGTACAACGTGCCCCTCGTGCTGCGGCTGGCCGGTGTCCCGCGACGGGACGCGCTGGCGGCGGCGGTCGATGACGTGATCGAGCGCCACGAGGTGCTGCGGACGGTGTTCCCCGCCGTGGACGGCGAGCCGTACCAGTGGGTGCGCGACCGTGCGGGCGGTGCGTTCGCGGTCGTCGAGTGCGCGCCGGGTACGGGCGACGCGGCCGTGGCGGCCTTCACCGGCGAGGCGTTCGATGTCCCGGCCGATGTCCCCGTGCGGGTACGGCTGTTCGTGACGGGCCCCGGTGAGTCGGTGCTGGTGCTGCTGCTCCACCACGTGGCGACGGACGGCTGGTCGATGGGCCCGCTGCTGCGGGATCTGACAGCGGCGTACGAGGCGAGGTCGGCGGGCGCGGCCCCGGTGTGGGAGCAACTGCCGGTGCAGTACGCCGACTACACGCTCTGGCAGCGCGACATGCTGGGTGACGCGGACGACCCGACAAGCGTGATGGCCCGTCAGATCGGTTTCTGGCGGACGGCGCTCGCGGGTCTGCCCGGGGTGCTGGACCTGCCGGCCGACCGGCCGCGACCTGCGGAGCCGTCGTACCGGGGCGAGACCGTGACCGTCCGGCTCGGCGCCGAGACGCATCTGCGGCTGCGGGAGCTGGCCGCCGGGCAGGGCGCGAGCCTGTTCATGGTGCTGCGTGCGGCGCTGGCGGCGGCCCTGTCCGGGGCCGGCGCGGGTGACGACATCGCGATCGGTACACCGGTGGCGGGGCGCCCGGACGAGGCGCTGCACGATCTGGTCGGATTCTTCGTCAACACCCTCGTCCTGCGCACGGACGTGTCGGGCGATCCGGCCTTCACCGAACTCCTGGACCGGGTACGGGAGACGGACCTCGCGGCCTACGCCCATGACGACCTGCCCTTCGACCTGCTGGTCGAACACCTCAACCCGGCCCGCTCCCTCTCCCACCACCCCTTCTTCCAGACGATGCTCACCCTCCAGAACGACGCCGATCCCGGCATCCCCCTGGGCGATGTCCCGGGCACGATCGAGCCGGCCGGGCTGGAGACGGCGAAGTTCGATCTGAGTGTGTCCTGTGTCGAGACGCTGGACGGCGCGGGCGACGCGGCCGGGATCGAGGTGTGGTTCCAGTACGCCACCGACCTGTTCGACGAGCCGACCGCCACCCTGCTGCTGGACTTCTTCACCCGGGCGCTCGACGCCGTCGCCGCCGACCCGGCCACCCGCGTCACCGACGCCGTCGCCCTCACCGACGCCGAACGCCACCAACTGGCCGAACGGCGCGAGCGGGTCGCGGACGAGCGGAGCCGGGACACCGGGTTCGCCGCGGCGTCGGGTGGTACCGCGCGCGGCGGGCTCTCACCGCGCGCGGAGATCCTGTGCGGGCTCTTCGCCGAGGTGCTCGGCCTTCCGTCGGTGGGGGGCGACGAGAACTTCTTCGATCTCGGCGGGCATTCACTGCTGGGCGTGCGTCTGGTGAACCGGGTGCGGTCGGTGCTCGGTGCCGATCTCGGGATCCGCGATCTGTTCCTGGCTCCGACGGTGGCCGGTCTCGACCGGCGGCTTGACGAACTGGCGGGTGTCGGGGCGCGTCCCGCGCCCGCGCCGGCCGAGCGGCCGGAGCGGATTCCGCTCTCCTTCGCGCAGCAGCGGCTGTGGTTCGTCAACGAGCTGGACGGGCCGAGCCGTTCGTACAACATCCCGGTCGTGCTCCGCCTGGACGAACCCCTGGACGCCGCTGTGCTCGCGGACGCGCTGGCCGACGTCGCCGAGCGGCACGAGGTCCTGCGCACGGTCTACGGCGCGGTGGACGGGGAGCCGTACCAGCGGATCCTGACGGGGGTCCGGCCGTCCCTGGAGGTGGTGGGCACCACCGATGAACGGCTGGCGGCCTCGATCGACGACGCGGTGGGACACGTGTTCGATCTCGGTGCCGAACTGCCCTTGCGGGCCTGGCTGTTGGACATACAGGACTCGGGCGCCCAAGTGCTGGTGGTGCTGGTGCACCACATCGCGGGCGACGGCTGGTCGATGGAGCCGCTGCTGGCGGACCTGTCGGCCGCGTACACGGCGCGCCTCGCCCGACAGGTCCCCGAGTGGCGGCCGTTGCCGGTGCAGTACGCCGACTACGCGCTCTGGCAGCGCGACACGATGGGCGACGCGGCGGACGCCGGGAGCCCGCTCGCCCGCCAACTGGGTTTCTGGTCGGAGGCGTTGAAGGGGCTTCCGCCCGTTCTCGACCTGCCGGCCGACCGGCCGCGGCCGGCGGTCGCCACGCACGGCGGCTCCGTGGTGCCGTTCTCGGTCGACGGCCCGACCCACCAGAGGCTCGCCAGGCTCGCGGCGGCGCAGGGTTCGACGCTCTTCATGGTCCTCCAGTCGGCACTGGCGCTGGCGCTGGCGCGGCTGGGCGCCGGAACCGACATACCGGTCGGCACGGTCGTCGCGGGCCGCGGCGACGAGGCTCTGGACGATCTGGTCGGATTCTTCGTCAACACCCTCGTCCTGCGCACCGACGTCTCCGGCAACCCCGCCTTCACCAACCTCCTCACCCGGGTCCGCGACACCGACCTCGCCGCCTACGCCCACCAGGACCTCCCCTTCGAGCAGTTGGTGGAACACCTCAACCCGGACCGCTCCACCGCCCACCACCCCCTGGTCCAGGTCATGTTGCTGCTCCAGAACGGTGTGGGGGCGACAGGGACGGCGGAGGGGGACGCGGCGATGACGCGCTCGCCGCTGGCCGGCACGGACGTCGCGTTCGACACGGGGCTGACGAAGTTCGACCTGACGCTGACGGTGACCGAGCGGCGCGACGACGACGGAACGCCCCGTGGTCTGGAGGGTTTCGTGGAGTACGCCACGGACCTGTTCGAGCCGGAGACGGCCGCGCTCGTCTCCACGCGCCTCACCCGTCTGCTGGAGACGGTGGCGGCCGATCCGGGGCTCCCGGTGGACGACATCGACCTGCTCACGGCCGATGAACACCGCCTGCTGGTCACGGAGTACAACGACACCGAGGGTGTTCCCCTCCCGCGCGGAGCGGTGCACGAGCTGTTCGAGGCCCAGGCCCGGCGCACCCCCGACGCCGTCGCCCTCGTCCAGGACGACGGCGAGATGACGTACGCCGAACTCGACCGCCGCGCCAATCTCCTCGCCCACCGCCTCATCGCCGCCGGGACCGCACCGCAGGGCACCGTCGCTGTCCTCATGGACCACGGCCCGGACCTGATCGTCGCCCTGCTCGCGGTGCTGAAGACCGGCGCGGCCTATGTGCCGGTCGACGGGCGCTCTCCCGCCGACCGGGTGCGGCTCGTCATGGCGGAGGTCGGTGCGCGGCTGCTGCTGGTCGGCTCGGCCACCGCGGACAGCGACGTCACGGTCGCCGAGCGGGCCGCGGGCACGGCGGTCCTGCGTGCCGACAGCCCCGCCCCGGCCGGCACGCCCGACACCGCACCCGGCGTACCGACCGGCCAACAGGCCCTGATGTACATCATGTTCACCTCCGGCTCCACCGGCCGCCCCAAGGGCGTCGGGGTGACCCACCGCAATGTCGCCCGGCTCGCCGTGGACCGGTTCTGGGACCACGAGGTCCAGCGCCGGGTGCTGGTGCACTCGCCGTACGGTTTCGACGCGTCGACGTACGAGATCTGGGTGCCGCTGCTGGCCGGCGGCACGCTGGTCACGGCCGGCGGGGACGGCGCCGACGTGCGGTCCCTGAGCCGGGCGATCGAGCGGCACGGGGTCACCGCGACGTTCCTGACGGTCGGTCTCTTCCATCTGATGGCCGAGGAGGCGCCGGACACGCTGGCGCTGCTGCGCGAGGTGGGTACCGGTGGTGACGTGGTGTCGGCGGCGGCGGTGCGCGCGGTGCTCGCGCACTGCCCGGACACGGCCGTGACCCATGTGTACGGCCCGACCGAGACGACGTTCGCCTCGCATCTGCACCGGTACGACCGCTCCGGCGGCCTGCCGGAGACCCTGTCTCTCGGCCGTCCGCTCGACGACACGCGGGCCTATGTCCTCGACGGCCGGCTGCACCCGGTGCCGCTGGGTACCAGCGGCGAGCTGTACATCGCCGGTGACCATGTGGCCCGGGGGTACGTCGGCCGGCCGGAGCTGACGGCGGACCGGTTCGTTCCCGACCCGTTCGGGGCGGACGGCGGCCGGATGTACCGGACCGGGGACCTGGTGGCGTGGACGACGGACGGTGAGCTGCGGTTCGTCGGCCGGGCGGACAACCAGGTCAAGATCCGAGGCTTCCGCATCGAACCCGGCGAGGTCGAGGCGGTCCTCGCCCGGGACCCGTCCGTGGGAAGGGTCGCCGTGGTCGTGCGCGACGACGCGCCGGGCGGGAAGCGGCTGGTCGCCTATGTGGTGCCCCGGCCTGGCCTGAGCGTGGACGAGGCGGGGCTGCGCGCCGCGACGGCGCGGAGTCTGCCCGGCTATCTGGTGCCCTCGGCCGTGGTGACGCTCGACGCCCTGCCGATGACGGTCAACGGGAAGCTCGACCGGCGGGCCCTGCCCGCGCCGGAACCCCGGCACACCGCGCAGGGCCGCGCGCCGCGCACGCTCCGGGAGGAGATCCTGTGCGGGCTCTTCGCCGAAGTGCTCGGTCTCGGCCGGGTCGGGGCGGACGAGAACTTCTTCGACCTCGGCGGGCACTCCCTGCTGGCGACCCGGCTCATCAACCGGGTGCGGGCGGCGCTGGGCGTGGAGGTGGCGATCCGGGACCTGTTCCAGGCACCGACGGTGGCCGGGCTGGCGGAGCGCGTCGACGCGAGGGCCGGGGCGCCGGTCCGGGCGCCGCTGGTACCCCGGTCGCGGCCGGAGCGGATCCCGCTGTCGTTCGCGCAGCGCCGGCTCTGGTTCATCAACGAACTCGACGGGCCGAGCCAGGCGTACAACATCCCCGTCGTGCTGCGGCTCGACGAGCCGCTGGACGCCACCGCGCTGGCGGCGGCGCTGGCGGACGTCGGGGCACGGCACGAGGTGCTGCGGACGGTCTACGGCGCGGTGGACGGGGAGCCGTACCAGCGGATCCTGGCCGACGCCCGCCCCGAGCTGCGCGTGATACGCGTGCCCCGTGCGGAGTTGGCGGCCACCGTCGACGCCGCGGCCGGGCACGTGTTCGACCTGAGTGCCGAACTGCCGCTGCGGGCGGCCCTGGTGGAGTCCGAAGAGGACGACGCGAACGAGGAGGGCGCCGGTCAGTATCTGGTGATCGTCCTGCACCACATCGCCGGCGACGGCTGGTCGATGGGCCCGCTGATGGCGGACCTCTGGACCGCGTACGGCGCGCGGCTCGCCCAACAGGCCCCCGAATGGCGGCCGTTGCCGGTGCAGTACGCCGACTACACGCTCTGGCAGCGCGACACGATGGGCGAGGCGGCGGACACCGACGGCGCGGAGGGGCCCCGGGAGCGTCTTCTGGCGTACTGGAGCGACGCGCTGGACGGCGCCCCGCCGGTCCTGGAGCTGCCGGCCGACCGGCCGAGGCCGGCCGTCGCCACGCACCGGGGCGCCTCGGTGCCCGTCACGCTGTCCGGTCCGGAGCACGACGGGCTGGCCCGGCTCGCCGCCGAGAACGGGACGACGCTCTTCATGGTCCTCCAGTCGGCACTGGCGCTGACACTGTCACGGCTGGGCGCCGGAACCGACATACCGGTCGGCACCGTCGTCGCGGGCCGCGGCGACGAGGCCCTGGACGACCTGGTCGGATTCTTCGTCAACACCCTCGTCCTGCGCACCGACGTCTCCGGCAACCCCGCCTTCACCGACCTCCTCACCCGCGTACGCGACACCGACCTCGCCGCCTACGCCCACCAGGACCTCCCCTTCGAGCAGTTGGTGGAACACCTCAACCCGACCCGTTCCACCGCCCACCACCCGCTCATCCAGATCATGCTGCTGCTCCAGAACGGCATGGGGCCGGCCGGTGGCGGTTCCGTGCCGGGCGCGACGGAGGTGGCGTACGACACGGGACTCGCGAAGTTCGACCTGACGCTCTCCCTGACCGAGCGGCACGGTGCGGACGGCGCCCCTCAGGGGCTGTACGGATATCTCGAGTACGCCACGGATCTGTTCGACGCACAGACCGCGGCGCTCGTCGCCACGCGTCTGAGCCTGCTGCTGCGGGCGGTGACGGCCGATCCCGGGCGTCCCGTGGACGACATCGACCTGCTCACCGCCGAGGACCACCGGCTGCTCCTGACCGAGTACAACGACACCGCCACCGCCGGCCCCCTTCCGCACGGCACGGTCCACGAGCTGTTCGAGGCCCAGGCCCGGCGCACCCCCGACGCCGTCGCCGTCAGCCACGACGGTGGCGAGATGACGTACGCCGAACTCGACCGCCGCGCCAATCTCCTCGCCCACCGGCTCATCGCCGCCGGGACCGCACCGCAGGGCACCGTCGGTGTCCTCATGGACCACGGCCCGGACCTGATCGTCGCCGTCCTGGCCGTTCTGAAGGCGGGCGCCGCGTACGTACCCGTCGGCGGCGCTCTGTCGGCCGCGCGAGTCCGCGTGATCATGGAGGAGTCGGGGGCGACGGTCCTGCTGACCGACGCGGAACGGGCGGACGCGGGGATCGCGGCCGGGGAACGCGCCGCGGGGACGGCGGTGTTGCGGGCCGACGGTCCGGCCCCGGCCGGCACGCCCGACACGGCACCCGCCGTGCCGACCGGCCAACAGGCCCTGATGTACGTCATGTTCACCTCCGGCTCCACCGGCCGCCCCAAGGCCGTGGGCGTCACCCACCGCAATGTCGCGCGGCTCGCGGCCGACCGGTGCTGGGACCGGGAGACGCATCGCAGCATGCTCGTCCACTCGGCCTTCGGGTTCGACGCCTCGACCTACGAGATCTGGGTGCCGCTGCTGGCCGGGGCACGGCTCGTCATCGGGACCGGTGACGGCACCGATCTCCCCGCGCTGAGGCGGACCGTGGAGCGGCACGGCGTGAGCGCCGCGTACTTCACCGTCGGGCTGTTCCACCTGCTGGCCGACGAGGCACTGGACACGCTCGGGCTGCTGCGCGAGGTGTGGACGGGCGGCGACGTCCTGTCGCCGGACGCCGTTCGGCGGGTCCTCGCGCACTGCCCGGACACCGTGCTGGTCCACTCCTACGGGCCGACGGAGGCCACGTTCGGCACGCACCACCAGCGCTTCGGGCTCGACGAGCGGGAGCTCGATCTGGTGCATCTGGGCGGGCTGATGGACAACACCCGGGCCTACGTGCTGGATCACCGGCTGCGTCCGGTGCCGCGCGGCGGCACGGGTGAGCTGTACCTGGGCGGCTCCCATCTCGCGCGCGGCTATCTGGGACGCCCCGCCCTGACGGCCGAGCGGTTCGTCGCCGACCCGTTCGGCCCGGCCGGTGAACGCCTCTACCGCACCGGCGACCTGGTGAGCTGGACGACCGGCGGGCGGCTGCGTTTCGCCGGCCGGGCCGACGACCAGGTCAAGATCCGCGGCTTCCGCATCGAACCCGGCGAGGCCGAGGCCGCGGTGGCCCGGCACCCGTCCGTCGGCCGCGCCGCCGTCGTGGTCCGCGAGGACCGCCCCGGCGACAGACGGCTCGTCGCCTACGTGGTCCCCCGCTCCTCACCGGTGGACGAGGGGGCGCTGCGGTCCTGGCTGGCCGAGACCCTGCCCGAGTACCTGGTCCCCTCGGCCGTCGTGGTCCTCGACTCGCTGCCGCTCACCCCGAACGGGAAGCTCGACCGGGCCGCGCTGCCGGCCCCGGTTCGCGACGGCGCCCGGTCCGGGCGCGGGCCGCGCAACCCCCGCGAGGAGGTGCTGTGCGGGCTGTTCGCCGAGATCCTGGGTGTGACGGGCGTCGGGATCGACGACAACTTCTTCGATCTGGGCGGTCATTCACTGCTGGCGGTACGGCTGATGAGCCGTGTCCGGTCGGTGCTGGGCGTGGAGCGTTCCGTACGGGACCTGTTCCGCTCCCCCACCGTGGCTGGTCTGCTCGGTGACGAGACGGAGAGCGACGCCCTGGGGGTGCTGCTGCCCCTGCGCGCGGAGGGCGGCGGGCGACCGCTGTTCTGCGTCCATCCGGGAGCCGGCATGGGCTGGGCGTACGCGGGCCTCACCGCGCATCTGGGCGACTCCCAGCCGGTGTACGCCCTCCAGACGAGGGCGCTGACCCGGCCGGACTACCGGGCGTCGAGCGTCGAGGAGCTGGCCGAGGACTATCTGGAGCAGATCCGGCGGGTCCAGCCGTGGGGACCGTACCGGCTGCTCGGCTGGTCCTTCGGCGGTGTCGTCGCCCATGCCGTCGCGACCCGGCTCCAGGCGGCCGGCGAGGAGGTGGAGTTGCTCGCGCTGATGGACGCCTACCCGGTGCCGCCCGAGGAGGCGGCGGATCCGATGACGGACCGGGAGACCGTCGAGATGCTGGTGGGGCCGGCCGCCGAGGAGGCCGGGCGTCCGGACCCGCTGCCGGACGCCTTCTTCGCCCGGTTCGACACGGCCGCCGTGGTGGAGGTGCTGCGGCGCCGGGACCCGGTGCTCGCGGGCTTCGCCGAGGCGGAGGTCGCGGCGCTGGTCGGCGCCGCCGTGAACCACGCCGCCCTCATGCGGGCCTATCGGCCCGGCGTGTTCACCGGTGACCCGTTGCTGTTCACCGCGGCCGAGGGGCGGGGCCCCGATTCACCGTCCGCCGGTCTGTGGGACCCCTACACCGACGGAGAGACGCAGCGCCACGACATCAATTCCACCCATCTCCGCATGACCGAACCAGAACCGCTCGCGCACATCGGCCGAATTCTTCGGCAACGACTGTCGGATCCGCAGGTAATTGACCTCGGCCTCAACGAGACAAGGAACTGAGATGACCAATCCTTTCGACGACGACAACGCCACCTTCCTCGTTCTGGTGAATGACGAGGGCCAGCACTCCCTGTGGCCGGTATTCGCCGACGTACCTGCCGGCTGGGACATCGCACAAGGTGAGAGCAGCCGCCAGGAGTCCCTGGAGTACATCGAGAAGAACTGGACGGACATTCGCCCGAAAAGCCTGGTGGCGCAGTACACCTGATGTCCGGGTGAATTCGGCGGCCCGCCGTGCCTCTGTGCACGGCGGGCCGCCATTTTCGTTTTCCGGCCCGGTGCCGGCCGCCTGCGATTTCTCCGACTGCCCGCCTTACTGCCGCATCAACTTCCGTCCACGCCCTCTTCGGACTTCTATATTTCTGGTGCGGTACAAGGAAAGGCGCCGGTTCAGGAAAGTGTCCGCCGGAGCAGAGACCCATATATCTTTTCGGAGAGCTGCCATGGTGCTGTCGCAGAGCGGGCTCACGGTCCTGGTGACCAGTACCCGATCCGATTCGCACAACTGGAATCTGGTTTTCCTCCAGCTCCTCATCGAGGAGCTGGGGCATCGGGTGATCGGGCTCGGCCCCTGTGTGCCGGACGACCTGCTGATCGAGGAGTGCCGGGCGTCCCGTCCGGACCTGGTCGTGATGAGCAGTGTCAACGGCCACGGGTACCGCGACGGACTCGGTGCCATCGTCCGGCTGCGCCGGGAGCCCTCGCTCGCCACGCTGCCGGTCGTCATCGGCGGCAAGCTCGGCGTGACCGGCGCCACCGACACCGACGCCGCGCTCCGGCTGCTCGAAGCGGGATTCACCGCCGTCTTCGACGACGGGAACGTGGACGCCTTCCGGGAGTTCCTGGCACGGCTGCCGCGCCGCGAGCCGGCCACCGCGCGCCGGAACCGGGTGACGGCATGACGGGGACCGCGGCCCGGACCGCCGCTCCCGCACCCGTACTCCGCTCGCCCTTCGGCAGGTTCGTGGCCGAGTCGGCCGCGGCGGGCCGGCTGGTGGTCCAGCCCCGGATGGGCTTCAGCGACCTCCCCCGGATGCGTCTGGGCCTGGAGCGGACCAAGTCAGCCGCGGCCACCACCGTCGGCACCCTGACCATCGACAGCTACACCCGCCTGGGCGACCACGCGGCGGCCCGCCGGGCGCTGGACGAGGGGGCCCGCCTCAACGGCTACCCGATCGTCAGCCACTCCCGGGACACCACCCGCGCCCTGCTGGACGGGGTACGGGACGCGTCCTTCCCGGTCCAGGTGCGCCACGGCTCCTCACGGCCGCACCACATCATCCGGGCACTGGCCGACGCGGGAATCGACGCCACCGAGGGCGGCCCGGTCTCGTACTGCCTGCCCTACGGCCGTACCCCGCTGCGGGACTCGGTCCGGAACTGGGCGCGGGCCTGCGAACTGCTGGCCGCCACGGTGCCCGCCCCGCATCTGGAGAGCTTCGGCGGCTGCATGCTCGGCCAGCTCTGCCCGCCGAGTCTGCTGGTCGCCATCAGCCTGCTCGAAGCGGTGTTCTTCACCCGGCACGGCATCGGCAGCGTCTCCATGAGCTACGCCCAGCAGGCGCACCCGGCGCAGGACGAGGAGGCGGTCCTGGCGCTGCGCCGGCTGGCCGCCGAGTTCCTGCCGGCCGGGACGGACTGGCACATCGTCCTCTACACCTACATGGGCGTCTTCCCGGTCACGGCGCACGGTGCGCGGCGGCTGCTGGAGGAGTCCGCGCGGCTCGCGGTCCGCTCCGGGGCACGGCGCCTGATCGTCAAGACCGCGGCCGAGGCGCACCGGATCCCGACCGTCGACGAGAACGTCCGGTCGCTGGAGGCCGCTGCGCTCGCGGCGGCCGGCGCCGCCCCGCTTCCCGCGCGGCCGCATCCGCCCGAGAGCGGGATCCACGCGGAGGCACGGGCCTTCGTCACGGCGGTGCTCGGCCTCGGCGACGACCTCGGCCGGTCGCTGACCACAGCTTTCGAGCGCGGCCACCTGGACATCCCGTTCTGTCTGCACCCGGACAACGCCGGCCGGTCACGGAGCTTCGTCGACGCGGCGGGACTGCTGCGCTGGTCGTCGGTGGGATCGATGCCGATCCGGCCCGATCCCGGCCCCGGAGCGCGGACCGCCATGACCTCGGACCAGCTGATGTCCGCCCTGCACGGTGTCGCAAGGAGGTTCGACCACCCATGAGATCAGGAGAGCTGATGCCCCCCACGGAAGACGTCGGTACCACGATCGCGGACGGACGGCAGCCCGCCCCCCTGGGCGAGCACCTGCGCTCGCCGTCGCTCGGGGCCGCGATGCTCGTCCAGCAGGAAGCGCTGTACGCGGCGCGGGAGTTCCTGCGCTCGCGCGGCTTCGTCGAGCTGCTCCCGCCGCTCGTCGGACCGGTCACCGACCCCGGCGGGCGTGGCGCGAAGGCCCTGGACGTCGACTACTACGGCGAGCCGTACAAGCTCATGACGAGCGCGATCCTCTACAAGCAGGCGTCGCTGCGCGGCTTTCCGAAGCTGTTCTACATCGCGCCGAACCTCCGTGTGGAGCCTCCGGAGACCCGGCACACCGGGCGGCACCTGGTCGAGTTCCACCAGATCGACGTCGAGATGGCCGGGGCGTCGCGCGCCGACGTCATGGAGATCGCGGCGGGACTGCTGCGGCACGTCACCGCACGGGTGTGGGAGACGGTGCCCGGGGTCCTGTCCGGTCTGGGCCGCGACCCGCTGGCCTTCGCCGAGCTCCTCACGGGCAAGTTCGACGCCTGCACCCACGCGGAGGCGGTCGGCCGGCTGCGCGGCCACGGGCACACGCAGAGCGCCGACGCCGAGATCGACTGGACCGGTGAGGAGGCCCTGTCGCACGAGGCCGACCGGCCGTTCTTCATCACCGACTACCCCAAGGGTTCGCGCGGTTTCTACGACCGTGAGGACCCGGACCGCCCCGGTGTGCTGCGCAACTTCGACCTGATCGCACACGGCGGCTTCGGCGAACTGGTGAGCGGCAGCGAGCGCGAGTCCGACTACGCCACCGTCGTCACCCGGATGCGGGAGAGCGGCGAGAACCCCGCCAAGTACGAGTGGTACCTGGCCATGGCGCGTGAGGGCATCCCCGCGAGCGCCGGGTTCGGCATGGGGGTGCAGCGGCTGGTGCGCTTCCTCACCGGACTCGACGCGCTCTGGCAGGTCAGTGCCTACCCGAAGCTGCCGGGGGTGATCGCGCCGTGACGACACCGCGAACTCCCCTGACGGCGGGCGGTCTTCCGGTCGCGGCGATACGGGCCCGCGCCCGGCACGGCACCCGTGAGGTGTTCCCGCCCGTGGCGGCGTACGGAGCCGAGCTGTTCGGCGCGGGCGCGGGCGCGGACGCGGAGACCCCGCTGAGCCTTCCCGACGAGCTGGACCGGGCGCGGATCGTGCCGCCGGTCTTCATGCCACGGCGGCTGGAGAAGCTGATCGAGCTGGGCCGCGAACCGCTGGACGACGACGTCAGCCTGCGTACCGCCATCGGCGGTTTCGACTCGGCGCTGCCGGTCTACCTCTCCGCCTTCGGCTCCACCCGCGCCGGCAGCGGTGACCTCGGCATCGCGGCGAGCCGCCAGGCCGGGCGGCTCGGTATCCCCATGGTGATCGGGGAGAACATGGTCCCGGTGCACGGCTACCGCACCGGAGCCGGCCGCGCCGCGCCCTCCGCGATCACGGCGCGCATCCGCGCGTATCTCGACGAGTGCCCCGAGGGCACGGGCGGCGTGGTGGTGCAGCAGAGCACCGAGGACGCCGACTCGGAGGTCTGGAACCTCCTGTACAGCGACCCGGCGACCGAGCCGCTGCTGGAGTCGGGGCGGCTCGCCTTCGAGCTGAAGATCGGTCAGGGCGCCAAGCCGGGCCTCGGCGGCATGACCGTGGTGGACGAGGCGGACGCCGACCGGCTCGGCAGACGCTTCGCCGTACGGGACACGCTCGGCCCCGGCAGCCGGCTGCGGCTCGCGAGCCCCGGGACGTACACCGAGGAGATCGTGCGCCAGCAACTGCGCTTCATGCGCAACAACTTCCCCCGGGCCAGGGTGTGGGCGAAGTTCCATCCGGGCCGGGACATCGCGGACGCGGCGTCGACCGCCTGGCGGGCCGGCGCGGACGCGGTGACCGTCGACGGCGCCGAGGGCGGCACCGGCTGGGCGCCGCGCGTCTTCCTCGACCATGTCGGGCTGCCGCTGGCCGAGTGCCTGCGGCGCGTCGGACGCCCCGGCGGCTGCCTCCTGGTGACCGGCCGGATGTGGGAGGGCGGCCGGGTGGTACGGAGTCTGGCGCTGGGCGCCACGGCCGCGGGGCTGGGCCGCGCGGCACTCGTCGCGGTCGACGAGGACCCCGAGGACGGGCTCGTACGCCTGGTGGAGGCCCTGGCCCTGGAGAGCAGGCTGCTGATCAGCGCGCTGGGCAAGTACGCGACCGACGCGCTCGGCCCGGACGACCTGTGGTGGCCGGACCGCTCCCTCTCGTACGACACCGGCACCGACACCGCGGCGGCCGGGCCGCCCCTCGCGGAGACCGCCGGCACGACGGCCGCGACCGCGGACCGGATCGGAGGACGGGCATGACCGCCCTGCTGGACGTCGCGAGCCATCTGCCCGAACGACACGTCCCGATCGCCGACATCGGCGCGGACGTCGGGGCCGACGCGAGCCTCATGTGGACCTTCCGCAGGTTCTACGGACTGCGGACGGTGCTGCGCGCCCCCGGCCGGGATCTGCGCGCCACGCTGACCGCGGCCGTGGAGTCGCTGACCGGACTGCGGGGCAACGAGCACCGGGTCCGCTATGTGATCCATCCTCGTACGGTCTCGACCGTCGCCCCGGCCGGCGAGAACACCGTCGAGGGGCTGTGCGCCGAACTGGGGCTGACCCGGGCCGCCTCCTTCACGCTCACCCAGCACGGCTGCGCGACGGGGCTGTTCGCGGTGGACCTGGCCGGACGGCTGCTCGCCGCCGACGGCGACCCGGACGCCCTGGCGCTGGTACTCGCCGGGGAGAAGGCGTTCAGCCGCACCCTCCAGATCATCCCGGAGAGCACCGTCATGGGTGAGGGGACTGCGGCCTGTCTGGTCTCCGCGGACGGGGACGGCGACCGGCTGCTCGGCTTCGCGACCCGCACCCACGGCCGGTACAGCGAGGAGTTCCCCCCGTACCCGCTGGACCCGAGGTTCCTCAAGGAGCACAACGCCACCCTGGCGGCCGTGATGCGCGAAGCCGCCGAGGACGCCGGAGTCGGGCTCGACGACCTGGCGCTGGTCCTGCCGCACAACGTCAACCGGCTGTCGTGGCAGTGGACCTGCAAGCTCCTCGGCATCCCGCTCGACCGGGTCTTCCTGGACAACATCCCGGTGACCGGCCACTGCTTCACGGCCGATCCCTTCATCAACTACGTGCACGCCCGTGAGGCGGGCCGGCTCCGGCCGGGAGACCTCTACCTGATGGCCGCCGTCGGTCTGGGGGCGACCTTCTCGGCCGCCGTACTGCGCCACTGATCCGATCCCGGAAACCGGCCGTGCCCGTACGCGCTCGGCCTCGCGCCCTTGCCCGTACGTCCCTGCTTGCCCGTACGTCCCTGCTTGCCCGTCCGCTCCACCCGACCCGTCCGACACCGTGAGAAGGAAGAAGCCCATGCCACCGTCCCCCCGCCAGAACTTCCTCGACGGTGTGAAACACGCCTGCACCGGCGACCCGCGGACCCCGTTCGTCCTGCTCGGCAATTTCGAGGTGGAGGACGAGTGGGCCGTGGACGAGGTCGGACTCCCGTCGGTCGGGGGCAGTGCCTCCGCGGCGATCGTCAACCGCATGGACGAGTTCGCGCTGCTGCTCGCCGGCCGTGACGACTGCGTCGTACTGAAGGCGGCACCGGACCCCGGCTACCTCTCCTACCTGGAGGAACTGGGCCTGGAGCTGCCGGAGATCCTGGTCACCGACGCGCACGACCCCGCCCACAGCGTCAGCGTGGACGCCCTGCGCTCCCCGGTGCTGACCGCCGCGCTCGCCCGGCTCGCCGAACGCGGCGCGCACCTGCTGCCGCACGGCATGTCGGTACTGGAGGAGCGGCTGTGCGAACTGACCGGTCTGGCACCGGCGTTGCCGCCCGCCGCGCTGGTCAAGTCCGTCAACAGCAAGATCTACAGCCGCCGGGTCGCCGACGAGCTGGGGCTCCCGCAGGCCAGGGGCTGGAAGTGCGAGTCGGTCGACGAGTTCACGGCGGCGGCGGACGCGGCACGGGAGTCGCTGGCCGCCGGACGCCGGGTGGGGGTGAAGGACGCCTTCGGAGTCTCCGGCAAGGGAATCATGGTGGTGGAGGACGAGCGCAGGCTCGACCAGCTCGTCCGGATGGTCACCCGGGTCGCCCGGCGCACCGGCGACCCGCGCCTCGCAGTGGTCATCGAGGAGTGGGCGGACAAGGCCGTCGACCTCAACTACCACTTCACGGTGTATCGCGACGGCTCGGTCCGATTCGACTTCGTCAAGGAGGCGATCACCGAGAACGGGGTGCACAAGGGGCACCGCATCCCGGCCCGGATCTCCGCCGCGCACCGGGCCGAGATCGAGCGGTGCGCGGACCTGCTCGGCGCGCGGCTCGCCGCCGACGGGTTCCACGGTGTCGTGGGGGTGGACGCCATCGTCACGGGTGGCGGCGGTCTGCTGCCGGTGCTGGAGATCAACGCCCGTAACAACATGTCGACCTATCAGACCGCCCTCCAGGAGCGCTTCATGGGCCCCGGGGCCGTCGCGCTCGCGCGCCAGTACCCGGTGTCGCTGACCGGTGCGATGCCGTTCGGCGAACTCCGGGAGCGGCTCGGTGACCTGCTCTTCACCACCGCGTCCGGCCGCGGTCTGCTCGTCAACAACTTCGCGACGGTCAACGCCGCCGCGCCGGCCGGGACCGACAAGACCGACGGGACCGCGCCCGACTCCTACGGCGGCCGGCTGTACGGACTGCTCATCGCCCACTCCGAGGCCGAACTGGCCGAACTCGACGACGCCGTCGCGCTGCGCGTGCGGAAGGAGAGCCTCACCCATGTCTGAATCCGGTGCGACGCCCCAGGGGACGCGAGGGACCCACACCGTCCAGGGCCTGCCCATCACCGAGCTCGCCGAGCGGTTCGGGACCCCGCTGTACGTGTACGACGGCGATGTGATCGCCCGTCAGTACAACGGACTGCGCGATCTCCTGCACCCGTCGGTGGAGATGTTCTACTCCCTCAAGGCCAACCCCAACGTCAGTGTGTGCGCGCTGCTGCGGTCGCTCGGCGCGAGCGCCGAGGTCTCGTCGCTGACCGAGCTGATCACCGCGCAGCGGGCCGGTGTGCCGGCCGAGCGGATCATGTTCCTCGGCCCCGGCAAGAGCCGCGACGAACTCACCGCGTGCCTCAAGCAGGACATCACCGTCATCTGTGAGTCCTTCGGGGAACTGGCGGCGATCGACGAACTGGCGGCGGGACTCGGCGGTGTCGCGCGGGTGGTGCTGCGGGTCAATCCGAGCTTCGCCGTCAAGGGCGGCGGACTGACGATGGGCGGCAAGCCGCGCCAGTTCGGCATCGACGAGGAGGCGCTGACCGCCGTACCCGATCTGGCGGGCCAGCATCCCTCCGTACGTCTGGTCGGCTTCCAGGCGTACATGGGGACACGCTTCCTCGACGAGAACGTCATCGCCGAGAACTCGGCCCGGATCCTGGAACTCGCCGAGCGCCTCTCCGCGACGCTGGGCGTGCCGCTCGAAGTCGTCGACGTCGGTGGCGGTCTGGGCGTCGCGTACTTCCCCAAGGAGCGCGACCTCGATGTGCGCGTGCTGGCGGAAGGGCTCAACCCGGTGTTCGAGTCGTTCGCCGCGCGGCATCCGGAGACCCGCCTCGTCATGGAACTGGGGCGCTACCTCGTCGGCCACAGCGGGCTGTACGCGGCCGAGGTCCGGTACGTGAAGGAGTCGATGGGCGAACGGTTCGCCGTGGCCGACGGCGGAACCAACCACCACATGGCGGCCGTCGGGATCGGCTCGTTCGTCAAGCGCAACTTCCCGATGCGGCTGCTGAACCGGGCGGGCGCGGCCGAGGTCGCCCCGTGGAACGTGACCGGGCCGCTCTGCACGCCCAACGACACCATCGGCAAGGCCGTCGAACTCCCCGCCGATCTGCGCCCCGGAGACCTCGTGGGCGTGGAGCGCTCGGGGGCGTACGGGCCGACCGCGTCGCCGGTGCACTTCCTCAGCCACGGCTACCCGGCCGAGGTGCTGGTCCACCACGGCGAGGCCCGGCTGATCCACACCCGCGACGACGCCGAGAGCATGCTCGCGCCGCAGATCCTGCACGACTTCGGCTGAGGCGGTGCCGGGGCCCGCCCCGGCGCCCTCCTCCCGCGGTTCTTGATACGACCCGCAACCCGCAACCGCACGACGCGCACCACCCGCACCTGCGGGGACCGCACCGTCCGAACGCCCGTCCACCTCTCCTACAGAAGGCAGGAACCATCATGACCACCGTCGCCCAGGACACCGACCGCCGGCAGATCATCGACGCCGTCGTCGCCGCGCTCTCCGACGTGCTCCGCAAGGAACTGACCGACGTCACCGAGGAGACCCGCCTCTTCGACGACCTGAGCCTCGACTCCACCAGCGTGCTGGGTCTGCTGATGGCCCTGGAGGACGCCCTCGACATCGAGGTCGACCCCGAGAGCCTGGAGCAGAGCCACCTGGAGAGCGTCGGCGCCCTGGCCGGTTACATCGCCGAGAGCCGGTGACCCGTGCCGCCCACCCCGCCCCCGGGGACGCGGAGGAGTCCGGCCGCGCGTGACGGCGCGGCCGGACCGTCCATCGAACGCGTCATCCCCTTCGCCTTCACCGCCGCCGACTCCGGCGGCAACGACACCCGCCCCTACCGGGACCACGTGGAGTCGGTCTACGGCACCCTCCAGGATTTCTCCTGGCTGAAGGACGGCACGGCCGTCAGCTACCACGACATGGCACGGGTGATCGCCCGGGAGCTGGCCGCCGACCTCGTGGACGTCGACCTCGTCATCACCGTCGACGCGAGTCCCGACTGCCGGCACCAGAGCTTCCCCAGCTGTCTGCTGGCCGATCTGATGCCCGGCGACCCGATGCTGCTCGGCGTCTCCGAGCAGGGGGTCGCGGGCCCGTTCACCGCCCTGCGCATCGCCTACGACCGGCTGGCCGACGGGAGTTCGCGCCGGGCGCTGGTCCTGGTGATGGAGCAGAGCACACTGCCGCCCGACGACCGGGCGGTGAGGCCCGCGCGCGACGTGGCGGTGGCCCTGCTGCTCGGGCCGGACGGGGCGATACCGCTGGAGCGTCCGGTCGTCACCGTGGACGGCCGCAGGACGGCCGGCGGCCCGGAGCCGGCCGAGGACGGTCCCGACGGACCGTACGCCCCGTACGGTCCGTACGCCTCGCGCGCCGACGGCGTCATCGCCGGCGCCGGCCTCACCCGTCCGCTCCCGGACGCGGTCCTGGCGCGGGCGGAGCCCGGCCATCCGTGCGCCGGTGTCTGGCTGGCCCTGGCCGGGCTCCTCGAAGAGGCGGACGGTCCTGCCGGTGGACGGGTCCTGCTCGCCGACCGCGACCCCGTACTCCCCTACCACTGCGCCCTGTTGCTCACGCTGCCCGCCGGACGCACCCCGGCGCGGGTGGCACCGAGACGGAAGGAACTGGTGCCATGACCGTCACCACGACGCGTCCACCCGCAGGCGCCCCGGTCGCCGCCGCGCCGCCGGGCGGACCGGCACGCGACCGTGAGGAGGCGTACCGCGAGGCGGCGTACCGCGACGGGCCGGTGGCCGCGCTGCTCCTGCTGCACGGCGCGACCAGTCCCGGCGTCCTGCCGGCCGGTCCCGGCGGCCACGTGTTCGTGCCCCGGGAGATCGAGGCGACGTGCGACCGGCATCAGACGCTCCTCGGACCACGCCCACGCGGCGGCGGCACCGGCGAGCACCGACTGGGCCATGTCACGGTGTACGGGCGGGAGTTGACCGCCCTGCGGGTCGACGGCTCGGGCCCGCCCGCCGGGGAGCCGGACGGCTGGGCGACCGGTCTCGCCTGGCTGCGGCTCGGGCTGGCCGAGCGCCTGGTGGACCGGGTCACCGCGCATCTGGGCGGCCGTACGGTGCAGCGGACCGTCACTCTCAACCTGCCGCTGGTACGGGCGATGCTCGCCGACGCCGTCGCCGGGACCACCGAGTGCCGGGCGCTGCTCAAGGCCGCCCCGGCGCCGTACACCCTGCGGCGGGTGCACCGGAGCCTGGACGAGACCGGCCGCACATGTCTGCACCTGTTCGGCGCGGCGGGCTTCCTGGCCGCCGGGCCGGGCAGCGAGGTACGGGTCTCCGAGCTGCTCGCCGACACCTACGCGCCGGCGGCGGACGAGAGCGCGCCCCGTGACGGCGCCGCACCCACCTCCGGTGCGCCATCCGCCGACGGCGTCTCGTCCGCCGAGGGCGCAGCGCCCAACGGCCTTGAAGCACCGACCGGTTACCCACCCGCGACCGACCTGGAGCGGCCATGACCACCGACCCCGGATTCCTCGCCGGCCTGCGCGGGCTCGCCCGCGAACACGCCGCCCTGCTGCGGCCCACCGCGCTCGGACTCGACGCGGACCCGTCGCTCGGCCCCGCCCTGCTCGGCGGCGACCCGCGCTGGCTGCGGCTGACCGGGATGCCCGCCGCGTACAACCCGGACCCGCTGAGGGTCGGCGGACGCCCGGTGTACGTGGACCGCTGCGTGGAGCAGGTGGTCGTCATGGAGGAGCTGGCCCGTGTGGACGCGGCGGCGGTCCTGGCGCTGCCGGGTCCGTCGATGTCCGGCTTCGTCGTGGCCGACATCGCCGACGAGGAGCAGCGCGACCGCTACTACCAGCGGCTGGCCGACCGCCCCACCTGGACGTTCTTCGGGATGACGGAGCCCGCGCACGGCTCGGACCCGGCCAGTATGGAGACGGCCCTGCGACCGGCCGGCGACGGGCGGGAGGGGCTGCTCCTGAACGGCACCAAGCGGTTCGTCGGCAACGGCGCGCGCGCCGGTGTCGGTGTGGTGTTCGCCCGCCGTCACCCCGGCCCGCTGGGTGTGGTCGCGGTCCTGCTGGACACTGACCGGCCCGGTTTCACCGGGATTCCCCTGGAGACGCTGGGGCTGCGCGGTCTCCAGCTCAGCGAGCTGCGGATGAGCGACGTACCGGTGGCCGACGCGGACGTACTGGGACGCCACCGCCCGGCGACGCGGGGCGGGATGTGGGCGGCGGTCCGTACGTTCAACCGCTACCGCCCGGTCGTGGCGGCCTTCGCCCTCGGTGTCGCGCAGGGCGCCCACGACTACGTCGTCGCCAACCGGCGGCACCTGGGCACCGGGGACCGGGACCGGCTCGCCGACCTGGCGGACAGGCTCGCGGGTACCCGTGCCACGGTCATGGCGGCGGCCGAGTCCGCCGACCACGACCCGGGGGACGGGACACTCGCCTCGGCCGCCAAGATCAGGGCGACCGCGCTGGCGGAGGAGTCCACCCTCCTGGCGCTGCGGATGTTCGGCCCCGGCGCCCGCTGGGAGCATCCGCTCCTGGACAAGTGGGCGCGCGACGCGCGGGCCTTCGAGTTCATGGAGGGCACCAGCAACGTCCAGCGGCTGACTCTCGCCCAGGGACATCTGAACGGCAGGCTCGACGATGTCCGGCCGGCCGCCTGAGCCCGGGCGGCGGAGCGCCGCCCTCGCCGGCACCACGGCGACGGCCAGGGCGGTGCCGCTGCCGGTCGGCGCCGCTGCCGTCTTCCCCACCACGGGGGTCACCGCGCGGACGGTGGACGGGGCACGGCCCCGTGGCGCCTCGCCGCCCTGCTCCGCCTGCGGGGCCGTCCACCCGCCGGCTCCGGCCATTCCGGGCCCGCCGCCGGGCGCCGACGTGTGGCACATCGGGCTGGACGGCGGAGGGGACGCGCTCGGACCGGTCGCCTCCCTGCTCGACACCCGGGAACGGGACCGGGCCGCGCGTACCCGCGACCGGCCGTCGGCCGACCGGTACGTCCTGACGCACGGCGCGGTCAGGACGATCCTGGGCGGCTATCTGAGGATCGCCGGCTGCACGGTCCACTGGTCGGTGGGCAGACACGGAAAACCGGGGTTCGACGGCCCGCTGAGCCACTGGCAGTGGAGTCTGAGCCGGTCGGCGGAGCACGCGCTGCTCGCGGTCTGTCTGTCGGCGCCGGTCGGGGTGGACATCGAACGCGTCGACGACCGGACCCCTGCCGTCGCACTCGCGGCACGTTTCCTGCCGCCGGACGAGGCCGCCTGCGTCGCCGCACAGGAGACCCCGCACGCGGCGCGCGTCGCCTACCACCGGCTGCTGTCGCGCAAGGAGGCCTGTGTGAAGGCGAGCGGCGGGCGGCTGCTCGACGGACTGCGGCTGAACGTGCTGACGCCCGGCACGGTGCACGGCACGGGCGTCATGGCCGGCAAACGGTGGCAGCTGCGCGACCTGTCCGCGCCCCCGGGGTTCGTCGCGACGCTGGCCGTCCTCGACGACGAGGTGCGCGGACTGCGGCTCTTCGACTGGGGCCGGCGCGCACCCGGTCCCGAGCCGGGAAACTTCCGCCCGCCTGCCCCGCCAAGCGCCGCCGGCCAGGCGCCCCGTTCCCTACCGTTCGAATTCCAGCGGCCGCCCGCAGAGCCGGGGCCGCGAGGGGAGTGCTCACGATGAACGCCCATCGGTCCGTACGCCCGCCGTCCCGTACGGCGCGTGGCACCGCCACACGCGCGGCCGCCGCCCGCCGCCCGCGCGCCGGGGAGGACCGGCGTGGCGCTGTCTGCCCGCTCGAACCGGGGCGGGAGCCCGCCGCGTACTCCGTGCGGGTGCGCTTCACGCCCTCCGAGATCCCGGGGCTGACCTCCGGGCCGGTCCACCGCGGTACGGCGATCCGCGCCGCGGGCCTGGCGCTCGCGGCCCACGGCCGCGGCTATCTCGGCGGTCATCTGGAGATCACCTCGGACGCGCCCGCGCGGCTGGGGCGGATCCCCGCCGCGAGTGAACGGCTGGCGACGGTCCGGGCCGTGGAGGACGCGCTGCGCGGGGGCTCCGGCACCGTACGGCTGCCGCTGCCCGGGCCCTGGCCGGGCGTCACCGGCGGCCGGGCGGCGGCGGGCACGCCCCGTTCCGACTGATCCTCGTCCGCACTCCCCGAATCCGAACCCGCGATCGTCATTCGATCTCGCTGATCCTCATCCGATCTCCCGAAGGACAGACCCATGGCTACGACGGACGTATCAGAGGCATCCGGCACCGGCGGCGGGCCGCCGATCCAGTGGAAGAGGATCAACGCCCTGGTCGTCGGGCAGGGCGCCTCGATGGGCGGTGACTTCATCCTGCTGATCGCCATGGGCTGGACGGCGATCCAGCTGGGGGGCGCGGGCGCGGTCACCACGCTGATGCTCGCCGCGACGATCCCGCGGGCGCTGATGCTGATCTTCGGCGGGGCGGTCGCCGACAGGTTCGGCCCCCGGCACGTACTGCTGCGCACGACCAGCGCCCGGCTGGTGCTTCTGGCGGTCGGCACCGTGGTGGTCCATTCCTCCCAGTCGCTCACCCCGCTCGTCGTGATCAGTCTTCTGGACGGGCTGCTGTTCGGACTGGCGAGTCCGTCGGCGGGCTCGGTGATCCCGCATCTGGCCACCCACGACCAGCTCCCCCGGGCCAACTCCCTGTACGCCATGGTCACCCGGGTCGCCCCGATCATCGGCTCGCCGCTCGGCGCGTGGATGGTCGCCGCCGGCGAACTGTGGCCGGCGCTGCTGGTGGCGACCGTCACCTGCGCGATCTCGCTGGGCACACTCTTCGTCGTCACGAAGGGGATGGAGCCGCCGGAGCGCACGCCCGGCCGGAGTCTGGTGCGGTCGTCGGGCGACGGGCTGCGGCTGCTGGTGTCGCACCCCAGGCTGCGCTGGACCTTCGTCGCCGCGCTCTGCCTGGACATGGCGTTCGGCTGGCCGATCGACGTGGCGCTGCCGCTGCTCGTCCAGGAGAACGGCTGGGGCGTGCACGCCATCGGCGTGATCATCGCGGCGTTCAGCACGGGTGCGCTGGTCTCCAGCGCGCTGGGCGCGTTCCTCGCGCACCGCATACCGCTGGTGGTGCGGTTCGTGGTGAGCGGCGTGGGAATCGCCGTCGGCATCCTGCTGATGGCGCTGATGCCGTCGGTCCTGACGATCGCCGTGACGGGTGCCGCGGTCGGCCTGATGACGGGTCTGAACGGACCGGCCATCGTGACGGTCTATCAGCAGGCGGCTCCCAAGGACCGGATGGGGTCGGCGCTGGCCACCCTGACGCTGGCCAGTATCGGAGTGGGCCCGATCTCGATCGCGCTGTTCGGCGGCCTGTCGCTCGCGATCGGCCTCAAGCTCACCTGGCTGGTGTGCGGCACGGTGGCCCTGGTGGGGCCGGTCGCCGCGCTACTGGCGCTGCGCCACCCGGTCCGGGAGCCGGCCGAGGAGGAGCCCGTACGGTCGGCGGAGGCCGAACTGCCGCACCCGCGCGAGAAGGTGGCGTCGCCGGTCGTCTGACCCCCTCGCCGCCGGGCGCACCGGCGCGCCGACGCCCGACGATGTGGAGCTGAACCTCGGCAGCCTGCCGCCGAGGCGACGGCTGCCCCGTGGACGCGGTTCCAGGTGGTCGTGGGCAGCCGTGCGAGGTACGTTCGAAGGGGCTGGGGGCGCCGCCGCGGGCCGTCACCACCGGGAAGGGCGCCGCTGCGACCTGCCGCCACCGGGGCCGGGCAGCGCGCGCCGGGTGCTCATCGCGCTCCGTCACCTCGCTCATCGCGACCCCACACGTCATGGGAGGCACTGATGACGGGCAACAAGCCGAACCAGCACCAGGAGTTGGCCGACCAGACCGTCGTGGTGATAGGCGCGAGTTCGGGAATCGGGCTCGAAACCGCTCGTCAAGTCCGCGCGGGCGGCGGCCAGGTCGTCATGGTCGGACGGGATCAGCGGCGACTGGAACGAGCTGCGGCGGAGATCCAGCCGCTGAGCACCATGTCGCTCGACGCGACCGACACCGACCGTCTCGAACAGTTCTTCAGCGAACTGCCCGGCCCGGTCGACCACGTCATATCGACGGCCGGCGGACCGTCGTACGCGCCCCTGTCGGAGATGGACCTGGCGCGGACCAGCCGGCACTTCGGCGAACGCCTCGCCATGACGCTCGGGACGGCCAAGTACAGCCGGGGCAGGGTCCGGGACGCGGGAACACTGCTGTTCATCGGTGGCACCGGCGCCCGGCGTCCCGCCAAGGGGATGACGGTCACCTCGGCGCTGACGGCGGCGCTCCCGGCCATCACGGCGAGCCTGGCACTCGAACTCGCCCCGATCCGGGTGAACCTCATCGCCGCCGGATTCGTCGACACACCGTTGTCGGCCTCGCTCCTGGGTGATGAGCTCGAAGCGAGGCGAGAGGAACTCCGCGCCTCGCTCCCCATCCGACGGGTCGTCGGCCCGCAGGACGTGGCCGCGCTCGCCGTGCACATCATGCGCAACGAGGCGCTGACGGGCGCGACGTACGACATCGACGGCGGCCAGCAGCTCCTGTCGCACTGACTCGGCCGCGGCCCCCGGTCCGCGCGCCCATCCGGGTGGGACTCGGCGTTTCCTGCGCGGGAACAAGGCCCCGCCGCGCCTCACCTGTGCCATGAAGGTGTCGCAACCGGGGAGTCCCCGGATGCTCACCGACAAAACGAGGACATCGCCATGAGCGCATCGCACACCGGGCACGGGATCGTCTCCGTGCTCGCCGGGGTCCTGCTGGCCGGCACCGCACTCGCCGCCCCCGCCGTCGCCGCCGACCACCCGGCGGGCACCGGACCGGCCTCCTACACCGCGCAGACCGACCAGGCCGCCGCGGCCGTCGTCTACAGGGGCCGGGTCATCGCCCACCCGGCGCTCAACGTACGCAAGACCCCGAACACGAAGTACAAGCCGATCCGCTCGATCCCGTACGGCACCGTCGTCGACATCAAGTGCAAGACCAACGGCGAGGTCGTGGACGGCAATCCCCGCTGGTACCTGCTGAAGAACGGCGGCTGGGTCTCCGCCCGCTATGTCGAGAACATCAACGGCATCCCCCCGTGGTGCTGAACCTGACCCACTGACCGCCGCCCCGGCATCCGGCCGGGCCCGGCGGTCGAAACGGGGACCACGAGGACGACGCCGCACCCTCCGGAGCCACGCGGCCCCCACCGACCAGAACAACGCCCGGCCGGCCCGAAGCACTCCATACGGTCCCGCCTTACGAGACCCCGGCCGGGCGCGTTCCCTCTCCGGCGCCGGCACGGGGCCGGGGTCACGAGAGCGAGGCGGGGAGCCGGGTCTTGCCGTCGACGCGTGCCGAGTTCAGTTGTTCCTTCGTCAGATGCCGCGCGCCGCGCAGGTCCGCGCCCGCCAGATTCGCCCCCGACAAGTTCGTGTCCAGTAGCGCGACGCCATCCAGGTCCACGTCCTTGAGGTCCGCGCCGGACAAGTCCGCACCGGACAGGACCGCGTCGGACAACTCGGCGGCGAAGAGTTCCGCGCCGGAGAGATCCGCGTCGAACATCTGGGCACGGGACAGGTTCACACCGAAGAGGTTCGTGTCGGACAGGTCCGCCTCGGACAGATTCGCGTAGTGCAGATCGGCGTTGCCCAGGTCCGCCTGGCGCAGGTCCGCGTGGAGAACGCTCGCACCGTTCAGGTTCGCGCCGCTGAGATCCGCCCCGCTCAGGTCGGCGTTGTCCAGGATCGAGTGGTTCAGGTCGACGGCACGCAGATCGGCACCGGCCAGCGCCGCCCCTGGTGCCCCGTGCACGGGGGCGAGTTCGACCTGTTGGAGCCTGGCACCGCGCAGGTCCAGGCGGAAGCCGGCGTCGTGGGCCGTCTCGCGCGTGGTCAGGACGATGAGAGCGGCATGGATGTCCTCCGGGACGCTCCTGTACTTCGCCGGGGGCTTGACCGCGTGGGTACGGACGTAGGTGGCGAGGACGTTGGCGATGGTGGACTGGTCACGGGTGGAGTCCTGCATGATCCGCTGCAAGGCGTAGATGCCGCCCAACCGTATGTCCATCTTGTCCTCGCCGAGGTTCCCCACCGCCGCGGTGTACCGGTCGGTTATCTGCCCCTCCTTCGCCAGCGCCCTGTCGTCCCGCGCCTGCTGGTTCGCCTGCCGCGTCTGGACGCTGGAGTACCAGAGACCGGCCACCGCCACGAGCGACGCGAGCAGGACCGACACCAGTTCGATCCGCCGCGCCCAGTCGAGCCCTCCCTGAGGCGCGGTGGCGGCCCCCGGCCTCCCTGCGGGCCGCCGGGGAGCGGGCCGGGGGGTGCGGCGGCGTAATCGCGGGCGACGGACAGGCGTAGGAGACATACCTGTATTCGACCGCGAACGTCCGCCTCTCCGCAGGGAATTGACCCGAAATCTCCCCGGGCGCGAGCGTCGCGGCGCCGGCTCCCGCGACGGCGCCCAGGAATCTAACCGGCGGCCGCCGCCTCGGCGACCCCGGGGGCGATCGGCTGCGCGACGGCAGGGGGCGTCCGGTAGGCGCGGAGGGAGGGGTTCGTCGCGGCCACGACGGCGATCGCCAGGACGGCGGACAGTCCACCGGCGACCAGGGAGAAGGAGGCGGAGGTCGCCGACGCCACAAGTCCACCGCGGAGGTTGCCGAGTTCGGGGCCCGCGACGCCGATGACGTGTTCCACGGAGGAAACCCGCCCCCGGTAGGCGTCCGGGGTCTCCAGTTGGACCAGGGCGTTGCGGGTGACGACCGACACGGAGTCCGCGGCGCCGGCCACGGCCAGAGCGCCGAGCGCCAGCCACAGCGGCCCGGCCAGCCCGAACACGGCCAGCGCCAGGCCCCAGACGCCGGCGGCGGTCAGCTGTACGAGTCCGGCACGGGACAGGCGCGTCACCGTGCCGGAGAGCAGGCCGGCGGCGATTCCCCCCACCGCGACGGCCGAGAGGAACAGGCCGAGGGTCTGCGGATCGCCGCCGAAGCGGTTCTCGTTGACCAGCGGGAAGAGCGCGACCGGCATGGCGAGCAGCGTCGCGGAGAGGTCGGTGGCCATCGTTCCCCACAGCGTCGGGCGGCGCAGGACGATCCGCCAGCCGCCGCGCTGAGGGCGGCGTCCGGTGCCCGAGGCGTCGGTGCGCCCGGGTTTCATGGCGGGGAGGCGGAAGACCGTGAGCATCGAGACCGCGACGGTCACGCCCTGCACGGCGTAGGCGGCGGGGAAACCCCAGCGGGCGATGACGAGCCCGGCCATCGCGGGGCCGGCCAGCATCGCCGCCTGGAAGGAGACGTTGGTCAGCGCGAGCCCGGCCGCGACCTGGTCGGCCGGCAGCAACCGGACCGGGAGGGTACGCCGGGCAGGAGCGCCGAGCGCGCCGCAGGCGCTCTGCAGGGCGACCAGGGCGAGCAGCAGGAGTACGTCCCGGTTGTCCGCCAGCGCCTGGGCGAACAGGGCTCCGGCGGCCAGCAGTTGGCCTGCGGTGGAGACCCGCACCAGCGCGATCCGGTCGACGGTGTCGGCCAGCGTGCCGCCGAGCAGCCCGAACAGCACCATCGGCAGGCCGGTCGCGAGTCCGATCGCGCCGGTGCCCACCGGGCTGCCGGTCAGGTCCCAGACCTGGGCCAGCACTGCCACAGTCGCTGTCTGCGCGCCGAGTTGGGAGGCCAGGGTGCCGATCCACAGGTCGCGAAACGGCCGGCTGTCGCGCAGGGGGCGGGTGTCGAGGAACCGGACACGGCACCTCATCGCGGTGGCTCGACCAGGCGGGCGAGGATCCGCTGCCGAATCGACCGGTGCGCCAGTGCCCGCCGCAGGTCCTCGACAACGGCGGTCAGCGCGTACGGGATCTCGCCGTCCAGTTCGGCGACCGTCGCGTGGGTGGCGCGCCACTCGGCCTCCAGGAACGGGATGAGCGACCGCCCGCGCTCGGTCAGTCCGATCCGCCGGGTACGGCCGTCGGTCCCCGGCTCGGAGGTGACCAGATCCTCCCCGCGCATGGCGTTGACGGTCTGGCTGATGGCGGAGTGCGAGCGGTTCAGGGACTCGGCGAGCTCGCGGATGGTCAGCGGTCCGGTGTGGGCGAGCCGGATCAGCGGATAGGCGAAGCGTGGCCGTACCCCCTTGATGCCACGCTCGGTGTAGACCTGTTCGATCTCGGCGTCCATGGTCGCCAGAAGCTCGTGCAGGGAGTGCCAGGGGTCGGGTAGGACGGTAGGGTCCGAAGATGTCACAGCGCTAATATAACAGCGCTACGACAATGGAAGTCACAGCCTCCCGCGAGGACGAGGATTGAGCGACGACGACGCACGCCACGACCGGCCGATCCGGGACCTCAGCACCTGGACGGTCGACCGACTCGAAGCCTTCACGACCACACAACAGGGCCAAGAACTGGAGCGAATCAGAGTCGTCGCGCAGTCTCACGCCTACCGGTCCGACGAGCCGCAGCAGGCCCGCCTGCGCTGGGCCGAGCTGGCCTTGAACGCCAATGAACGTCTCCCCGGCGACGTCCCGTGGAGTCACAACCGGAAGATCTGCCAGAACTTCGCGCTACGCGCCTGGATCATCGATCAGCTCGGCCCTGCCGCCGATTCCCCGTGGGATCCCGAAGCCCTCGCCGCCGACACACTCGCGGCACTCACCCTCGATCCCGGTCAGGTCGTCGCGCTGTCCGCGCGCTGGCGTGACCTCCCGATCGAGCGCATCGGTGACCTTCGCCGCCACAAGAACCGGACCGCCCACCTGGACCGGCTCCTGGACCACCTGCCGCCGGGACCCGACAGGGACCAGCTCGTCGCATGGTCCGAAGTGCGCAAGCACCTGCCCTGAGCCAATGGGGCCGCGGGCCGTGCGTCAGTGCGTCAGTGCGTCAGTGCACCGTGATCACGGTCTTGCCGCGGGAGTGACCTTCCTCCATGTGCCGCATGGCCTCGGCCGTGTCGGTCAGGGGGTAGGTCCGGCCGACCACAGGGGTGACCTGACCCGCGTTGATGAGCGCGGTCACGGCGAGCAGATCTTCTTGGGCCGGACCGCTCGGGGTCGCCGGGATGATCGGGCGCAGGCTGTGCCGGGTGGCCGTGTTGACCGCGGCCAGTTTCAGCATGGAGCCGATCGCCCCGAACACGCGGCCGGGTGAACCGCCGCCGTTGGCGACCAGCACTCCGGTCGGGGTGAGCGCCCCACGCAGGCGGCCGAGCGGGAGGTTGCCCACGTTGTCCAGGATCACGTCGTAGCGAGTGCGTCTTTCGGTGAAGTCCTCGCGACGGTGGTCGATGACGTGCGTGGCGCCCAGCGAGCGCACCGTCGCGGCGCTGCCGGCGCTGCACACCCCGGTGACCTCCGCGTCCAGGCCGGCCGCGATCTGTACGGCGAAGGTGCCCACGCCGCCGCCCGCCCCGTTGACCAGTACCCGCTGCCCGGCCCGGACCCGGCCCACCGTCCGGATGCCGCGCAGAGCGGTCACCGCTGCCATCGGCGTGGCCGCCGCCTCCTCGAAGGACAGACGCTCGGGCTTGGGCACCAGCAACTCCGCCTCGGCGCACGCGTATTCGGCGAACGCCCCCGCGCAGAAACCCAGTACCGGGGTGCCGGGCCGGAGCCCTTCCGCGCCGGCGCCGACAGCCTCCACCACTCCGGCCGCGTCGATGCCGGCCACCCGCTGCTTCGGCCGGGTCAGCCCCATCCCGCCCATCAGTCGCGCCGCGTAGGGGTCGCCGCGCATCATGTGCCAGTCGTAGGGGTTGAGCGCGGCGGCGTGCACACGTACCAGCACCTGGCCGGCCCCGGCCCGGGGCCGGTCGACTTCCCCCAGCCGCAGGATGTCCGGCGGCCCGAACCGCTCCTGGAGCACTGCCTTCATCGCCCTGCCCCCATGTCCCCGGAATCCGTCATGACCGGCACATGTCCGGCCCACGGTGAGGGCAACGTAAGCGTGCGCGGTGGAGCCGTCAATGGCCGCCGGCCGTCAGGCGGCGGCACGCGAGGTCGCCACCGCCCGGCCGCGCTCGGAGTCCGGGAACTGCCGCAGCAGCTCGCGCAGTTGAGGTGCCGGGGTGTTCGCGCCGAAGACCGGGGTGCCGGGCTCCATGCGTACCCCTTCGGCGAGCGCTCCGGCCTCGACCGGATCGAAGCCGAGGGCGTCCACCAGCGCGGTGACGGTGGCCACGGCCTCGGGGGCGTCTCCGGCGACGGCGATGGCGCGGCGGCCGGGCGCCCCCGTGGTCAGATCGGGGCGGGCGCCGTCCTCCAGGTCGTGGTAGCCCATGTGGTTGAAGGCTTTCACGACGCGGGAGCCGGGCAGGTGGGCCTGGACGAGTTCGCTGGTGGAGATGGTCGGGTCGGTGAGGTCGTCGCGGATTCCGTCCACCTCCCACCAGTAGTTCATCGCGTCGACGACGAGCTTGCCGCGCAGTGCCTCGACCGGGACGCCGCGGTATTTGCCGAGGGGCAGGGCGAGGATGACGAGGTCCGCCTCGGCGGCGGCCCGTTCGGCGGTGACGGGCTCGGCGCCCGGGGCGAGAACCTCCACGGTGAGGGCGATGTCCTCCGGTGCGCCCGAGCCCGCGATCCGGACCCGGTGGCCGGTCGCGACGGCAAGGCGGGCCAGCACCGTGCCGACCTTCCCCGCGCCCAGGATGCCGATCGTCGCGAGAGGGCGAGTGCTCATTGCGTACTCCTTCGCTGTGGTCAACCGCGTTCAGTCGGCCAGCAGTTCGCGGACCATCGGGATGACCTCGGTGCCGTACAGCTCGACCGCCCGCAGCCGGGCGCTGACCGGCTGGGCGCCGCTGGTGTAGACGAGGTCGAACCGGCCGACGCCGAGTTGCTTGATGACGGCGGCCATCTTGCGGGCGACGGTCCGGGGGGAGCCGACGTACATCGAGCCGTGTTCGACCTCGGTCTCGTACTCGCTCCGGGTGACCGGCGGCCAGCCGCGCAGGGCCCCGATCGTGTCACGGACGATCTTGTAGTGCGGCCAGTGCAGGGCGCGGGCCTCTTCGTCGGTGTCGGCGACGAACCCCGGGGAGTGCATGCCGACCGGGTGCGCGGTGGTCCCGAACTGCTCGGCGGCGCGCCGGTAGAGGTCGGTGTAGCGGGTGAAGCGGGACGGGCCGCCACCGATGATCGCGAGCATGAGCGGCAGCCCGTAGCGCGCGGTGCGGATCACCGACTGCGGGGAGCCGCCGACACCGACCCAGGTGGGCAGGCGCCCGGACTCGGTCTTGGGGAAGACGTCCGCGTTCCGCAGCGCGGGCCGCTGGGAGCCCTCCCAGGTGACCGGCTTCTCCTCCAGCAACTGGACGAACAGGTTCAGCTTCTCCTCGAAGAGCACGTCGTAGTCGGCCAGGTCGTAGCCGAACAGCGGGAACGACTCGGTGAACGAGCCCCGGCCCAGGATGACTTCGGCGCGTCCGTTGGAGAGCGCGTCCAGCGTCGAGAACCGCTGGTGGACGCGGACCGGATCGTCCGAGCTGAGCACGGTGACGCCGGAGGCGAGCCGGATCCGCTCGGTACGGGTGGCGATGCCCGCCAGCACCGTCTCGGGTGTGGAGACGGCGTACTCGGGCCGGTGGTGCTCGCCGAGCGCGAGCGCGTCGACCCCGATGGAGTCGGCGAGCACGGCCTCGTCCACCACCTGCCGGATCGCGCGGGCGTGGGAGACGGGACGGCCCTGGTCGTCCTGGGGGACGTCGCCGAAGGTGTCGAGGCCGAAGAGGACGTCGAGCGTGACGGCGGACATGGCGGGCTCCGTTTCGGAGGAGGGACTGGACAGGGGGTGGCTGCCTGCGGGCGCTTACCAGGCGTACGGGCCGAAGCGGCCCCAGGCGATCACGACGGCGACGGCGAGCAGGACGATGTTGACGCCGACGTTCGGCCATTCGCCGCGGCGGGCGTGGGTGATCACCGCGCCGATCATGATCAGCGCGACACCGACGGCCGCGAGCGGCGTGAGGACGGTGGCGATGCCTGTCGCGGCCGGGAGGATCAGGCCGAGCGCGGCCACCACCTCCAGTGCGGCGATGGTCTTGACCTGGCCCGCGCTGAAGCTTTTCGCCCAGGGCATCGACTCGGCGGTCTTCTCGTAGGGCTGGGCGAGCTTGCCGCCGCCGGCGGCGAGCATCCCTGCGGCGAGCAGGGCCTGCAGGATCCAGAGGAAGACATTCATGTCGGAGTCCGATTTCGTTCGACGGGAGGGGACGGGACGCGGCCCGGCACGGGCCACCGCGTACCGAGCGTCGCGCCGGAAGGTGCGGCGCCCGGGGCGAGGAGCCGGTGGCGAAGCCTCGGACAGCATAAGCGGACTTCACCCCGCTTATATTCCGCCCGCCCGGACAGATCGTGAAGCGGGGATAGATTTGCCGCATGGATCGAACGCCCCTGTCTCTCGGACGGCCGCGCGCCGAGCGCGCCGACGCAGCCCGCAACCGGGAGCAGCTCCTGGCGGTGGCCCGCGAGATGGTTGCCGAGCTGGGGGCGGACAAGGTCACCATGGACGGCCTCGCCGAAGGCGCCGGTCTGGGCAAAGGCACCGTCTACCGCCGCTTCGGCACCCGCGCCGGCATCTTCCACGCCCTGCTCGACGACGACGAGCACGCCTTCCAGCGCGAGGTCCTGGCCGGCCCGCCTCCGCTCGGCCCCGGCGCGAGCCCCCTGGAGCGGCTGGTCGCCTACGGCCGGGCCCGCATCGCCTTCCTCACCGGCCACATCACGATCGTCCGCTCCGCCCTGGACCACCACCGGGCTGTCCCCGCCGAGGGTGGCAGTGCCTTCACCCAGGCCCATATCCGCATGCTGCTCGGCCAGGCGGGCACCGGCGTCGCCGACCTGGACAGCCTGACCATCCAGCTCACCAGCGCCCTCGAAGGCCCTTTCATGATCTTCCTGGCGCTGCCGGGGGCCGGTCCCGAACCGGGCGCCGAGGCCGACGCCGCCTTCGAGCGGCGCGCCCGCCCGCTCGGGGACAGCTGGCAGACCCTGGTCGGGAGAGTCTGCCGCCGGGCCTGAACCAGTTCGGCCCGTGGCCCTCGGTGGTGTCCCGGTGGGCCTGTGCCTGTCGCTGCCGGTGGACGGGGAGCGTAGGTTCCGGCTTGACCTTCGACCTGGGTCGAAGGTCTACGGTCGCGTGTATGGGCACCATGCGGATCTCGAAGCTCGCCGAACGTTCCGGCGTTCCGGCCACCACCCTGCGGTTCTACGACACCGCGGGGCTGCTGCCCGCCGACCGGACCTCGGCCGGCTACCGCGTGTACGGCGAAGCCGCCGTCGAGCGGCTGGCGTTCATCGGCGCGGCCAAGCACCTGGGGCTGGCGCTCGGGGAGATCGGCGAGCTGCTCGGGGTGTGGGAAGCGGGCGCCTGTCGGGACGTGAAGGCCGACCTGCGGGTGCGGATCGCCGCCCGCCTGACCGAGGCCGAGTCCCGCGCCGCCGGGCTCGCCGCGTTCACCGCCTCCCTGCACACCGCCCTGGAGCACTTGAACGCTCTGCCCGACCGTGCAAGCCCGTGCAATCCCGAGTGCGGCTTCCTCTCCCCGTCGGCCCCGGCCACCGCCGTTGGTTCACGGCCGGTCGACGTGCGGCTCGCACCGAGCCACCAGGTGGCCGAGGCGGAGGCGGAGCGATGGCGGACGGCTCCGGTGGCCTGCTCCCTGACCGGCGACGGATTGCACGAGCGGACCGTCCAGTGGCGCGAGGTGGTCGACGGCGCCGTACGGACCTCGGTGCCGGAAGGGCTGCGGCTGACGCTGCCGGTCGAGCGGACGACGCGGGTGGCGGAGCTGGCGGCGGCGGAGCAGCGTTGCTGTCCGTTCTTCGACTTCCGGCTTCATCTCGACGGCCCGCGTCTGCACTTGGAGGTCCGTGCGCCGGCTGACGGTGCCCGGCTGCTTGCCGACCTGTTCGGGCCGGCCGCCTGACGGCGTGTCCCCGTTCCGCCCGCTAGGCCCTGTCCGGCGGATCTTCGGGGGCCCGGAGCGCCTGGCACGGCACCTCGCCGCGTTGTCGGACTCGTCCAAGTACGTCCAGTACGAGCACGATCCTCCGCCTTGCGATGCACCGCACCAGACGCCCCGGGCTGATCCCCGAAGATCCGCCGGACAGGGCCTAACCCCTTCTCCGGAAAGTCCCCGCCATGCTCGTCGCCCGCTCCATCGCCCTGTTCGCCGTTGCCGCGTTGTTCGAAATCGGGGGCGCCTGGCTCGTCTGGCAGGGCATCCGCGAGCACAAGGGGTGGATCTGGATCGGTGCCGGCGTCATCGCGCTCGGTTTGTACGGGGTGATGGCCACCTTCCAGCACGATGAGAACTTCGGCCGGATCCTCGCCGCGTACGGCGGGATCTTCGTCGCCGGGTCGATCGCGTGGGGCATGGTCGCCGACGGTTACCGCCCGGACCGCTTCGATGTGATCGGCGCCCTGGTCTGCCTCGCCGGGATGGCGGTCATCATGTATGCCCCGCGCGGCCACTGAGCCGACCGTCCGGCACGACACGTGCAACTGTTCGGGGCCGGTAGGTGTCTAGGGGTTAGCAGTTGGCCGTTCCGCTGAAAGACACCTCCCGTTCAGCATGTCCCGACAGAGGATTCCGCAATGCCGACCCCGCCGTACCGACGCCGCGTCTCCCGTTCCGCCGTCGCCACCCTCGGTGCCGCCGGGCTCGTCGCCCTGGGCGCCGCCCCCGCCGCCGTGGGCGACGAGGCGCCGCCCTCCCTGGCCCTCGGAGACATCAAGCCGATCACCGGAGTGAAGCCGGGGAGCCCGGTCGATCTGCCGGTCACCGTGGTGAACAACGGCACCACGACCGTCGACAAGGTGTGGATCAAGTACACCGCCACCCGGGGTCTCGCCTTCCCGGAGGTGCCTTCCAACTGCGTGAAGCAGTACGTCGGTGCGTACGACGAGATGCCCGAGCGGTGGATCGCGATATGCGCGTTCGACCAGGCGGTGAAGCCGGGCGTCGCCTACAAGCCCCAGAAGCCGTTCGCCGTCAAGGCCGAGAAGCACGCCTTCGACGACGAGATGTGGGTGGGCGTCACGGATTACGAGCCGTCACCGGACGAGAACAGCACCCCGGTTCCCGGCACCGCGCCGGAGATCGAACTGATCGAGTCACCGGCCGGGGGTACGGGGTCCGCGGACCGGTTCAGGGTGCCCGTCACGTCGGTCAACACGGCCGACTACGAGGTGACGGGCGCGGCGTTGCGGGGGAAGCCCGGCGACACGGTGACGATGAAGGTGACTTTCACCAACACCGGCCCCGGTTGGGTCTGGTCGAAGCCGGGGACTCCGTGGACGTCCGTCCTGGTCACGCTCCCCGCGGGAACGTCGGTCGTCAAGCCCGACTTCTACTGCAAGGTCAAGGGTAAGGTCTACGACTGCGGCCTCACCACCCGCCCGCAGGAACACCTGGAGACGGCGACCTTCACCTTCAAGCTGAAGATCGACAAGAAGGTGGCGGGCGCCAAGGGTTCGGTGGCGTTGAGCAACAGGAAGCTGCCGTTCGACCCCGACAAGAGCAACGACACGGCCCCCATCACGCTGGAGGTCACCGGCGGGGAGCCGGGCGGTACGGGCGGTACTGCGGGCGGCTCGGACGGTGGCTCCGGCTCGACCGGCGGGTCGAGCGGCGGTTCCACGGGCTCGACGGGCGGTTCGAGCGGCGGTTCCACCGGCTCGACGGGTGGGTCGTCGTCAACCGGCGGTGCCGGTACGGCCACGACCGGCGGCAACCTCGCGGCGACCGGCTCCTCCTCCGCCACACTCCCGATCGCGGGCGCGGCCGCCGCGGCGGTGGTCATGGGCGCGGGCACCGTCCTCGTCGTACGCCGTCGCCGCGCGCGGCACGACAGCGACGGCTTCTCCTAGGCAATGAAGAAGGGCACCGGGCGCAAGCCCGTCAGGTGCCCTGGAACGCACACGCCCGGGCCGCGAGTTGAACGCCCACGAGTACGGCGCGCGGTGCACGACCCGGAACACTTCTGGCTTCGAAAGCCGTCCGGACGACCGCTTGGGTCTCCCTCACAGGTCGTCCAGTCCGATCAGTCCGTCCTGGATCGCCCGCGCCAGGAGTGCGGCTTTGGTCGGGGCCTGTCTGCCGCTCATCGCGTACTTGACACGGATGTGTTCGAGGTGGGTGTTCACCGTGTGCGGGGATATGCCGAGGCGTTGGCCGACGAACGCCTTCGACTCGGACTGGAACCATTCGATCAGCACCTCGGTCTCGCGGGCCGAGAGACTGGGCCGGGTGGCGGAGCGGTCGCCGGCCAGCGCGCCTGCCAGCGAGGGCGGGGTGTAGCCGCGGCCCGCCGCCGCCATCACGGCCGCCTCCAGGAGATGCTCGGCTCCCTCGGCCTTGGTCAGGTAGCTGAGCGCCCCCAACTCCAGGCACTGCAGAGCGGTGTCGTCGTCCGCGCGCATCGAATAGACGACGAGCCGCCGTCCCGCCTCGGTCAGTCTGCGCAGCTCGCCCATCGCGGGTACGGGTCCGCCCAGGTGCAGGTCGAGGATCACCACGTCGGCGGTGACGCCTTCGCCGGTCCAGGCGGCCCGGACGTTCTCGCTGGAAGCAGCGACCCGGATCGGCGGGGTGCCCGCCGTCAGCCACTGTGCGATTCCGGCCCGTACCGCGGGGTGGTCGTCGATGATGACCGCGGTCAGCCCGGTCACTTCCGCCATCGCGTCTCCAAGCGCTGGAATTGCCCGTACCCGCCGTATTCGACGACGACCGGCCCGGTGGAGGGGGCGGGGGCCACGGTTCCGGCGTCGGCGATCACGGCGATGCGCACTTCCTCCTCGGTACGCAGCACACTCACCCTGGCACGCCGTCGCGCCGCCGACAATGCTGTCACCAGTGGCCCGGTCAGCTCCTGGCGGATGCGGAGGGGAAGTTCGACGGCCGCGCCACTGACGGCGAAGGAAACGTCCACACCTCGTCGTTCGGCCACGTCGACGCAGGCGGTGACCTCGTGGACCAGCGGGTCGGGTACGTCGTCGTTCTGCGCGAAGAGGCGGCGCAACTGTGTGGCCGTCAGGGCGCACTGCCGCTGGGTGTCTTCGTCGCGCGGGTCGGTGACACCGTCGGCCAGGCCGGCGAGCAGCGGCAGAACCGTGCCCATCTGTGCGGCGAACAGGTCGCGTTGCCTTTCCCGCCACTGGTGCGCCGCGAGCATCCTGGTCAGCAGCCGGTCGCGTTCCTCGGCCGCCTCCGCCGCCTCCCGGCTGCGGCCGCACAGCACCCTCGTGATCACGACGACGGCCAACTGCACGCCGACCGCGCCGAAGGCGGTGGCGCCGGCCGTGCCGAGCGCGGCGCGGTCGGGCGTGCCCGCGACCAGGAACAGCCCCGCGCTCATCGTCAGGTGCGCGGCCAGGACGGTGACCAGGAGCCGGACCCGGTCCAGCAACAGCAGCAGGACGTACCAGCCCGCCAGGCCGAACGACCAGTCCGGTGCCTGGAAACGCCGCTCGGGGGAGACCGCCACGGTGGCGGCGGTCGCGGCGGCGAGGACGAGCAGGGTGCCCGTCACCGTCAGCGCGGCGGGCAGGGGCCTGCGCCTGAACACCCACCAGGAGCAGGCACTTGTGACGACGGCCAGGACGGCGAAGGCGCACGCGGCCAGGCCCCGGTGCCGGTAGTCCTCCTCCAACAGCGGGCGCAGGGACAGGCCGAACAGCAGGACGGCCGTGGCACAGACCAGGACGATCCGCATCGTCGCGTACACGTGCCCGGTGGGCCCGCGCCGGTGCTCAGTCACCGGGCCACTCCAGCCGTACGCACGTCCCCGCCCCGGGCTGCGAGCGCACCGTCGCGCACCCTCCCGCCGCGGCCATCCGTTCGGTGATCGAGCCGCGGATACCGCGCCGGGTGGGCGGTACCCCGGCCGGGTCGAAGCCCACTCCGTCGTCGCACACCACGACGACGACGCGCTTCCCGTCCCGGCATACGCTCAGCGTGGCCGAGTCGGTTCGGGCATGCCGCTCCACGTTCGCCAGTACCTCGTGCAACGCACGGACGAAGGCCAGGGCCACCGAGGCGGGTACGGGTCCGCCGGCCTCTTCGGCACGGACGTGGACGTTGATCCGGCTGCTTCCCAGGACGGTACGCAGAGAGGCCGACAGGTCCACGGGACTGTCCCGCGCGGGGTGCTCGCCCGCCGTGCCGGTGAGTATGGCGAGGTCGCGCCGGGCGTACCCGGCGACCTCGTCCGGATTCGCGTCCTGGCCGCGAACCGCCACCATGAGGAACGTCGAGGCGGCCGTGTCGTGGAGCAGCGCGAGGTATTCCCGCTCCTGGCGGTGCCGGGCCAGGGCCAGCGCCTCGGCGCGGGCCAGTGCCGAACTGCGGCGGCGCAACCGGTCGACCCGCCGCCCCGACCGGCGCAGCAGAATGAAGCCCAGACGGGCGAGGAAACACTCGAAGACCAGGCGTGGCACGAGCGTGTCGACGTCCTCGGAGCCGGTCACGGCCAGGTCGTGGGCGAGAAGCCCCACGACGCAGGGCACGGCCACCGTCGGGGGCCACTCCCACTGGAGGGTGATCGCCGTGGTGGTCAGCACGTTCAGGGCCCACAGGCTCGTCGCCGCGCCCAGCGCGTCCTGACTGCCGCAGACGGCTACGACGCGCAGGAGGGCACAGCCCAACGACAGTACCGGGGCCCGCCCGGTGAGCCCTGTCCAGCAGTCCACCGCGGCGCCGGCGAGCATCAGCCCGAACAGCGCGTACCCCAGGGGCAGCGCCTGCTCCGGCACCGCGAGAAGGCCGAAGGCGCTGATGACCACGACCGTCACACCGCGCACGGGGCCGGCCAGCCGGCGTGCGGAGGCCAGGAACAGCGCCTCGGTACCGCCGCTCCAGGAAGTGGCGTCCGCTGCGTCCGGTTCAGGGTTCTGAAGCACCGGCTTCAGGCGGTGGGGCGCCTGCGCGGGCATCGGAGCACCGCCTCCTGGGCTGGGTTGGTCCGCTTGCGCGCGGGCCGGATTCCGAAGACCCGCGGACTATACCGAAGCCGGCTGAAGACCGGCGTTGTCCCTGCGTACCGGCTGGTCCTCATGGGACAGGTCGGTCGAACACGCGATGTGTGTACGGGAGTTCGTGGCTAGCTTCGGTTCCCCCCATGTTCCTCGATGCCGAAGGTCGGGTTGATGACGAGAACAAGAACCAGCCGAAGTTGGGCCGTCCTGGCCGCGGTCTGCGCGGCCCTGATGATGTCGTTCGGTCTCGCTCCGCAAGCCGGTGCCGCCGCGGCCTGGCCGGTCCTGAGCAACGGATCCGCGGGCGCGGACGTCGGCACCGCCCAGTACCTCCTGCGAAGCCACGGGCACGGGATCGCCCCGGACGGGGCGTTCGGTGCGGAGACCGCGAACGCCACACGCGCCTTCCAGGCGTCCAAGGGGTACGCCGTGGACGGGGTGATCGGCGCCGAGACGTGGCCCGGGCTGATCGTCACCGTCCGACAGGGCTCCACCGGTGACGCGGTGGCCGCCGCGCAGACGGCGTTGAACAAACACGGCTACGGCCTGGCCGTGGACGGCCAGTTCGGGCCGGCAACCACCTCCGCGGTGACCGGCTTCCAGGGCCGCCAGGGGCTCACGGCGGACGGGATCGTCGGCCCGGACACCTGGCGGAGCCTCGTCGGCCAGGGCGGAGGCGGCGGAGGCGGCAGTTCCCTGCCCATCCCGCGCGACACGCTCGGCCGCGGCCACTACGGCGCCCCGCACCACGACTATCCGGCGCTCGACCTGCCGGTCGGCACCGGAACCCCGGTGTACGCGGTGGACTCCGGCGTCGCCCACCAGATCAACAACGCCCGCTGCGGGCTCGGCTACGAGGTCGTCGGCGACAACGGAGCCACCTACTACTACTGCCACTTCTCCGCGCACGGCGCCGGATCCGGTGTCCGGGTCGGAGCCGGAACCCAGCTCGGCCTGTCCGGCAGTACCGGCAACTCGACCGGCCCGCATCTGCACCTGGAGATCGTCGCGGGCGGCGCCAACCGCTGCCCGCAGCCCTACCTGCTGGCCATCTACGACGGAACCACCCCGCCCGCGGTCGGCAGCCTCCCGACCGGTGGCTGCA
>NZ_JAAPBF010000330.1 GCF_022695985.1 Streptomyces sp. NP-1717
GTCGGCGGAGGTGATCGCGGCGGATCTGGGCCTGGACCTCTACACGGTCGATCTGGCGACGGTGATCGACAAGTACGTGGGCGAGACCGAGAAGAACCTGGAGCGCATCTTCACGGAGGCGGCGGGCGTGAACGGAGTCCTGCTCTTCGACGAGGCGGACGCGATCTTCGGCAAACGCTCGGACGTGAAGGACGCGCACGACCGCTACGCGAACGTGGAGAGCGCGTATCTGCTCCAGCGGATGGAGTCCTTCGACGGCCTGGCCATCCTGGCGACCAACCTCCGCGCCAACCTGGACGACGCCTTCACCCGCCGCCTGGACCTGGTCACCGACTTCCCCCTCCCGGACCCCACTCAACGCCTCCTGCTGTGGGAACGCTGCCTGGGCCCGCTGCTGCCGCGGGGCACGGACCTGGACCTGGACTTCTGCGCGACCAACTTCGAGTTGGCGGGAGGCAACATCCGCTCGATAGCGGTGACTTCGGCGTATCTGGCGGCGGAGTCGGGGGGCGCGGTGACGATGAAGACGCTGATCCACGCGATCCAGCGGGAGTACCAGAAACTGGGCCGGCTGACGCTGGCGTCGGAGTTCGGGCCGTATCTGGGGCTGGTGCAGGGGTGAGGCCGCTGCGTGCGGGTCAGACCTTGACGATCCGGACCCGGTCCCCGCAGAGCATGGCCAGGCCTTCCGGCCGGGAGACCGCCCAGTTGGATCGAGCGGAGTTCACCTGAGGGTGGTGCGCTTCAAGCCGCGTTCCCCACCCCGCCGTCGGCGTCTCCGCGCAGGAGGGCACGGGCGGCGTCGATCTAGGCATCACTGAAGGCACCGTGCTCCGCCTCGTGAGCGGCGGTGAGCTCGGCAAGGATGTCCCGCTCGATCTGACGCTGCACGGCGGCGTCCACGTATGCGGAGAACCCCCGCTTACCCACGCGCGCGCGAACGGCAGCGATGGTGCCCGAGTGCAGGCTGACGGAGACCTTGGCGGTGGGGCCTTCACCGACCCCGTAGTTGACCTCGACGTCACTCATGACCGCATTCTCATACACAAACTAGGAGAATGTTGACTTCCCACTCGGGTCACGCCAGCTCTCCCGACCTCGGATCCGGCCCAACCGTGGGAACGCCGCCGGGCTCCTCTCCTCCCCCCAGCAGCACGAACCTGGACTTCCGCGCCTCCAACTTCGAACTGGCAGTGGCAACATCCGCTCGATCGCGGTGACTTCAGCTCCTTTGGCGGCAGGCGCCGGGGGGCACGGCGACTATGACGACGCAGGCGATCCAACTCGAATACCAGGAGCTGGCCGGCTAACCCTGTCCTCGGATTTCGGTCGGCATCTGGGACTGGTGCTGGGGTAAAGACTCCTTGGTGCGGCAGCCGATGGTTCGCCGCCCGGCGTTCGCCTGCAACCCCTCCAATCCTCACGCGGTCGATGCACACCGTGTTCTTCCGGCAACATGGCCTCACCAGAATATTGGGGGCAATCACTCACGATATCGCCACCCCGCATCAACTGTGTTGCTCCGCAACGGGCGTGCTTCAGATTCCCCTTAGGGGGAAGGCGCATATGATGGCGCTGGCTTTGGCGCCTCCTGATGGGCTGTTATGCCATTCATTCCGATCAGCATTGAGAAGAGCGTGACGACTGCGACCCCCACGAGTAAAGCGGCCCCCAGGCGCTCGTTGCGGTACGCGGCATAGATTGCGCCACCGCCCAGAGCAAGGACTACGGCAGTTGCGGGGTCAAGATGCATGACCATTGGGCTCTCTCTCAATATGGGGGCCCATCAACCATCTCAGTGATCAAGCCCCCTCCAGGGAAGCCACAGTAGCGGACTCCCCCTTCACGGAACGTCGGGCCGAATCAGACAGCCCAGATAACGCAGAAATTTTCAGGAAGACTACCCAGCATGAGGGCGTAGCTGGGTCAACGTTCGCCGAAGAAATATAGAAGTAAGTCCGGGATCAACGAAGGAGGTCAACGCACAAAAATGACAGCCAAAGCTCAGGGAATTACCCGGACAGGCAACAACCATTGCCGCACGGAAAACAGAGCACAAAGATAATTCAGTCGCTTAATACCCGCGAAGTAGAAAGAATAATATCGAAGGAGAGCTCGACGCGGCTCAAAATCCACCTCTACTGTTCACACCGTCGAATCCCGATCAGGATCCGTCTCATCCATTCCTCGAATTCTGAGAGCACGGTAAGCGAGGTGTCGGTCCGCGTAGGATTCGACAAATTTCATTTCCTCCGCAAATAAAGGAACTACCCGGAGACAGCCGATCTCGGCAAGCGGCTGGGGAAATCGAAACCCATCGACCGAATCCCAGTCAACGAGCATAGCGGTGTTAAAACGCAGAAATACCGGGAGCGAGACGTTCGTCAAGATCTGTCCGTCGTGGAAAAGATGGCCACCCTCCAGCGGCACCTCCGCCAATTCGACCAGCGCTTCTGCTAAGGCAGCGGCAGCGCATTCATCAAGAGATCCCCTGATCTCGATTCCTAATTCACAGGGGAAATCCACACAGATTTCTTGCGATCCAAACCCAGCAGTCGCCAGCAACGTTAAATTTCCTTGTGGAATAATCCGTTCGGCCTCGAGCGGAAGGTAGACCACCACGGCAGAATCCCCGGGAGGCGGCTCCGTGCGAGAGAATCGACGCACGCGAGTGGCAGGGCCATACAGCTCCGCGTACGCGGCGATGACCGATGCAATGAATGAATCATCCATGAGTCAGTGTCCTCTCGTCATGATTCGCTCCACCAAGATTCGTGGCTGCCGCGCTCCTTGGTCGGCAGTTCATAATTTGGTGCGGCGCGCCCACTCGCCGCCGACTCCTTTTTATGTTCTGGACCATGATAGTTATCTGGATTAGAGTTCCAGGCCAAGTTTTGCGCTCGAGTCTGCTTGTGTCCTATTTCTTTCCAGTGTTCAGAGGCGCCGATCGGGCCATGCCCGAGTATGGCATCAGGGAACTCGAAGTCCGGATATCTTTCGGAATCCACGACACTCTCGTAATGAGCATGATTTACGTGAAAACTCACATCCTCTTTTTCACTCTGCGTGGCGACTTTGAGCGCCCCGCCCTGGTCGATACTTCCACGCAATCCTTTGCTGAGTATCTCTAGGCCTTCACGATCAGTCTTGAGTGGATTTACATAACCATACATATACCTATTCTTCTTATTTGCCCTGCCCGGCCCGGCGGCTGTTGGATCGAAGGTGTACTCATAGGGCTCCGGCGTACGAAAGACGACCCCCTCCACTTTCCAATCTTGGATTATCCTTCGCACGGTCCGCTCGGCCAAGTTCAGAAAAGCCTTTAAGTCCTGCGATGTGAACGGGTTTGATTTGAATTTATCCCTGGCATCCTGGAGTTGCTTTTCCTTGGAAAATCCAAGGAGATTCTGTACCGCAGCGACCGAGTTACGCAGATTTACTTGAGCACTCACAATATTCCTCTTCGCGCCTTCGAGAGTCGCGTCCGTGGCCGCAGCCTTCTTCTTTTCCTCGTAGTCCGCCAGCGCGCCCTGAAGAGACGCAAAGTCGGCCTCTACTCTATCGATCTTTTTGGCCGCATCGTCGCCGCTCCGGTCAGCTGCCCTTTCTCGAAAGTTCTCAATTGCCGCCTCGACCGGGTGCGCTTCGCTGGCCAACATTGGCACGTGCCGCCCGCTGACGTTAGTAATCCACAGGCGATGGGATTCGGCATGCACAGTCCATGTGAGGATCTTACCGACCGGCCCGTCGCCAGTCTTTCTGACGGTTGGAGAACTCTCGTGACGATTCTCGTTTTTCCCGCTGCCCCTTTGCTTCCCTTTGAGATTTGACCAGAGCGCCTTGCCCTTCTTGGCTATGAAGTCGACTATCTTGTCAATCGCGCGGTTGACCGGGCGCGACACCGACTGGAAAACCGAGCGGACCTTGTTGGCGAGGCCGCCGATGCCGAGTAGGGCCGCGAGGAAGCCGATCAGGAGCGGGACGCTTGCGGCGAGGGCGGACTCGATCAGCTTCGGGACGCCCGCCTGGGCGCCATTCGCGATTTGGATTACCGCGTCCAGCACCGCGTTGACGAAGTCGATGATCTGGGCGCCCTGCGTCACGATGAACGTGACGATGTCGATGATCCCCTTGACCGCGCGGACAAAGGCGGACGCGGGATTCAGCAGGGAGAGGATCCAGGTGATCCCCGCGATCAGGACCGTCGGGATCAGGTACGTCGTCAGTTTGGAGAGGATCGTCGCCTTGAGGTCGCCCGTCTCCGCCTGGATTTCCTTGACCGCGCCGGCCGGGCCCTCGCGGGCCAGGCTCTGGGCCACCGGGACCGAGGATTCGACCTGGGACATCGCCTCGTCGGGGACGCCCTTGCGGGTGATGCGGGCGCGGATGTTGTCCCAGGTCAGGCCCAGTAGGGAGCTGATGATCTGGATGATGCCCTTGAGGTCGAACCGCGCGGGGAGTTCCAGGCCCGCCTTGACCGCCGTGCCGAGCAGCCAGGACACGACGCCGGTCTTGAGGTGGTCGGCGATGTTCGTGATGAAGAGGTTCAGGCCCGCGCCGACCGCCCTGACCAGATTGCCCAGGAAACCGATCGGGTCCTTGATGATCTTCATGATCGCCGAGGCGGCCTTCGCGAGAATGCCGAGCAGCAGGTTCTTCAGCTCGTTGATCGTCTTGATCGCGCCGACGATCGCGTCCTTCGCCTTGTCAATCAGCCCCTTGTTCGCCTCCTGGAGTTTCTTTATCTCCTCGTCGATCTTGTTCAGCGCCGCCGTGTACTTCGTGGCCAGGTCCTGGACCAGTTGTTCGGACTTCTCGTCGACCGTCGCTTCCAGGTCGTCGAACTTCCCCGCGAAGTCCTTCGCCGCCTCCTCGCCGAACGCCTTCAGATCCGCGGGGAGTTTGTCGACCTCGGCCTTCAATTCGGCGCGACCCTTGGCGATACGGGCCTTCGCCCGGCCCAACTCGACCCCGATGATGTCCGCGACGGACGAGATCACCGTCTGCATCTTCGAGACGTAGAGCTTGCGAGCCTCCTGGTAGAGGTCGTTCGCCTCCTTCGGCAGCCCGGCGAATTTGTCCTTGACCCAACGGCCCTTGCCCGTCAGGCCCGAGTACCGCTTGTCCTTGTACTTCTTCATCCGGCGCTTGTGGTCCGCCGTGAACGCGTCCCGCGCCGCCTTCTCGCCCGACGTGAACGCTGTGTCGACCTTCTTGTCCAGGCCGGAGAGCGTCTCCTCGACGTCCTTCTTCGTCCCGTCGTAGACCTTCTGGAGCTTCGCCGTGACCTCGGCGCGCTTCTTCTCGTCCTTGCTCTTGGTCTCGCCCTTTCCGCCGTCCACCTGCTTCCCGGCCGCGCCACGCGTCGCCGTCAGGGCCGACATCGCCTGGGCGCCGGACGCCGCCGCGCCCTCCTTCGCGGCGGCCAACTGCTGGTCCTCCGCCGCCTTCCCCTTCGCGGGGGCCTTCGCCGCGTCGGCCTCGGAGGTCTTCTTCGCGGACAGCGCCTCGTTGAACTCGGGCTCGTTGCCCTTCGCCAGTTGCTCCTCGGTGACCTCCGCGTCCGCCATCGCCCGGTCGTTCTGCGCGGGGCCCTCGGAGAAGTCGGTGACGGCAGGGGGTTG
>NZ_JAAPBF010000331.1 GCF_022695985.1 Streptomyces sp. NP-1717
ACGCTCAACAAGCCCTGCGTCGGCCTGCCCGTCAAGGCCAACCTCGGCGGGCTCGTGGGTGCCGTCCCGATCACGGTCCAGGACGTCAACGTTCTGTCCTCTCCGCAGAACCAGCAGTGTGTCGAGAACTCGACCCAGGCGAAGGGCGACGAGCCCCTCTCGCACATCCTGGAGGACATCGCGCTCCTCTCGGCGAACGGCGTCGGCAACGGCTGATCCTCCGCCTCGGAGCCCGGTCCGGCAGTTCGGCTGCCGGGCCGGGCTCTGTCGTGCGCGGGGGCACTCAGCCCAGCGGCTTCGCCAGACAGATGCTCAGCGGATCGTTCCGGTAGTGGCCGAACTTCGAGCAGTCCGTGTACCCGCTGGAGCGGTAGAGGGCGATGGCCTCCGGCTGCTTGGTGCCCGTCTCCAGGACCATGCGGGTACGACCCGCAGCGCGGGCGTCCTCCTCCAGCCGCGCGAGGATACGGCGGGCCAGCCCGAGGCCGCGCGCCTCCACCGTCACGTACATCCGCTTGATCTCCGCGTCGCCGTCCGAGTAGCCCTCGTCGTTGGCTTCCTGCGAGCGCCAGCCGCCGGTGGCGACCGGGCGGCCGTCGGCGTCGTAGGCGAGGAGGTAGAGACCGTGGGGCGGGTCGAACATCCGGGGGTGGAGCACGGTGGCGTCACCCTCGCTCTCGTAACGCACCGCGTATTCGAGCTGCACCTCGGTGTCGAGCTTCACGGCGTCGGGGTGGTCGGCGGGGACCTGACGTATCTGGATGGCCACGGCATCGATCGTAGAGCCTGGGTAGGGTGCCGGAATGCTCACTGTGACATCCGTGAATGTGAACGGGCTCCGGGCCGCCGCGAAGAAGGGCTTCGTGGAGTGGCTGGCCGGGACCGGTGCCGATGTGGTCTGCCTCCAGGAGGTGCGCGCCGAGGAGGACCAGCTCACCGAGGCGGTGCGCGCGCCCGAGGGGTGGCACACGGTGTTCGCGCCCGCGGCCGACAAGGGCCGGGCGGGCGTCGCGCTCTACTCGCGGCGCGAGCCGGAGCGGGTACGGATCGGCTTCGGGAGCGCGGAGTTCGACACGAGCGGGCGCTACGCCGAGATCGATCTGCCCGGGGTGACGGTGGCCAGCCTCTATCTGCCGTCGGGTGACGTGGGCACGGAGCGCCAGGACCAGAAGGTCCGGTTCATGGACGAGTTCTTCCAGTACCTCGTCGGGCTCAAGGAGCGCGCGGCGGCCGACGGGCGGGAGGTGCTGGTCTGCGGCGACTGGAACATCGCGCACCACGAGGCCGACCTCAAGAACTGGAAGGGCAACCGCAAGGAGTCCGGCTTCCTGCCCGAGGAGCGCGCGTGGCTGACGCGGGTCTTCGGTGAGGCGGCGTACGTGGACGTGGTCCGCGCGCTGCACCCGGGCGAGACCGGGCCGTACACCTGGTGGTCCTACCGGGGGCGCGCCTTCGACAACGACACGGGCTGGCGCATCGACTATCACGTGGCGACCGGGGGGCTGGCGGGGCGCGCGGTGAAGGCGTGGGTGGAGCGGGCGGCGACCCACGCGGAGCGCTGGAGCGACCACGCGCCGGTGAGCGTCGTCTACGAGCAGGGGTAACGGGACTCAGGGCTCGCGCAGACGGCGGTCCAGCGCCATCGAGAGTTCCGCGTCCACCACGCTCTTGGCGAGGGGGCGCAGTTTCTCCGGGGCCGCGGCGCCCGCGTGGGTCCGCAGCGTCGTCGCGAAGAGTTCGGCGAGCGCGTCCGCGTGGGCGCGGACCTGGCGGGACGCCTCGAAGACCGCCGCCAGGGGAACGCCCTCGCGGACCAGTGCGGCGGAGACGTCCAGCAGGCGGCGGCTGATGTGGACGAGATCGTCGCCGTCGGTGGCGAGATAGCCGAGTTCGAGCGCGGTGGCCAGGTTCTCCGCCGTCACCTCGCCCTCGAAGTGGTCGGCCAGGGCCTCGGGGGTGAGGCGGACCGGTGTCTCCTCGGTCGGTTCGCCGAGGCCCAGGACCTCGCCCACGTCGCGCCCGCTCTCGAACGCGGTGGCGAGGTCGGCGATGCCGTTGAGGGTGTGCCCGCGCTCCAGCAGGGCGGCGATCGTCCGCAGTCTGGCCAGGTGGTGGGTGTCGTACCAGGCGATCCGGCCCTCCCTGCGGGGCGGCGGGATGAGGCCGCGTTCGCGGTAGAAGCGCACCGTACGCACCGTGATGCCGGCCGCGTCGGCCAGCTCCTTCATGCGGTACTCGCGGGGCTCCTCGCGGGCTTCCTCCTGGTCGGACATGGCGTCCAGCCTATGTGTCGCCGCTGGCTCGTACCGTCGGTAACTTTTCTCGTCCGACCCCTACCCATGAGTAAGGGGCTGCCCTACTCTCCCAACAGTGCCAGTGATTACTGGCGTGGTCCGGTGCGGAACTCCGGCGGGAGGCGGCGGCATGGCCAAGCACGAGCACGTACGGGTGGCGGTGATCGGATCCGGATTCGGTGGCCTGGGGGCCGCCGTCCGGCTGCGGCGCGAGGGGATCACCGACTTCGTCGTCCTGGAACGGGGCGACTCGGTCGGCGGCACCTGGCGCGACAACAGTTATCCGGGCTGCGCCTGCGACGTGCCGTCGCACCTGTACTCGTTCTCCTTCGCGCCCAACCCCGACTGGCCGCGCGTCTTCTCCGGCCAGTCGCACATCCGCGCCTACCTGGAGCACCTCACCGACACCTTCGGGCTCCGGCCGCACCTGCGGCTGAACCACGAGGTGCTGCTGATGCGCTGGATCGCGGACGCGGCGCACTGGGAGATCGAGACCTCGCGCGGGGTCTTCACGGCGGACGTCGTGGTCTCCGCGACCGGGCCGCTGTCGGACCCCAAGGTGCCGGACGTGCCCGGACTCGACTCGTTCCCCGGCAAGGTCTTCCACTCCGCGCGCTGGGACCACGGGTACGACCTGCGGGGCAAGCGGGTCGCCGTGATCGGCACCGGGGCGTCCGCGATCCAGATCGTGCCGGCCGTCCAGCCCGACGTGGCCAGGCTGACGCTCTTCCAGCGCACACCGCCGTGGGTGCTGCCGCGCGCCGACCGGGCCATCTCCGGCGCCGAGCGGTGGCTGCACCGCAAGGTGCCCGCCACCGCCGTCGCGCGGCGCGGACTGCTCTGGGGGATCAGGGAGTTGCAGGTCCAGGCGTTCACCAAACGCCCCGATGAGCTGGGGCTCGTCGAGCGCGTCGCGAAGGCCAACATCGCGCGGGCGATCGAGGACCCGGCGCTGCGGGCCAGGCTGACCCCCTCGTACCGCATCGGCTGCAAGCGGATCCTGCTGTCCAGTACGTACTATCCGGCGCTCGCCCGCCCCAACGTGGACGTCGTCCCGTCCGGGCTCGCCGAGGTGCGCGGATCGACCGTCGTGGCGGCGGACGGGAGGGGGACCGAGGTCGACGCGATCATCTTCGGCACCGGCTTCCGCGTGACCGACATGCCCATCGCCGAGCGGGTGGTGGGGGCGGACGGGATCACGCTCGCCGAGGCGTGGAAGGACGGCATGGAATCCCTGCGCGGCGCGACCGCCGCCGGGTTCCCCAACTGGATGACCGTCATCGGGCCCAACACCGGCCTCGGCAACTCCTCGATGATCCTGATGATCGAGGCGCAGCTCAGCTACCTCGGCGACTATCTGCGCACCCTCGGCTCGCTCGGCGCGGGTGCCGCGCTCACCCCGCGGCCCGCGGCCGTCGACGCCTGGAACCACCGCGTGCAGGAGCAGATGAAGCGCACCGTGTGGAACACCGGCGGCTGCACCAGCTGGTACCTGGACGCGAACGGGCGCAACACCACCATCTGGCCGGGGACGACGACCGAGTTCCGCCGGGCGACCCGGGCCGTGGACCTGAGGGAGTACGACGTCGTACGGGCGAGGACCGGAAAGCCGCGGAACAAGGAGGCACTTCGATGACGACCACACCCAACCCCCGTGAACTGACGGCGCGTTCGGCCGACGGCTCACGCCTGCACATCGAGGTGTACGGCTCCGAGGGGGCGCCCGCCGTCGTCCTCGCCCACGGGTGGACCTGCTCGACCCTCTTCTGGGCCGCGCAGATACAGGCGCTGTCCGCCGACCACCGCGTGATCGTCTACGACCAGCGCGGGCACGGCCGTTCACCCGCCGTGGGCCGCGACGGATACACCACCGACGCGCTCGCCGACGACCTGGAGGCGGTGCTGGGCGCCACCCTCGCGCCGGGCGAGAAGGCGATACTGGGCGGGCACTCCATGGGCGGCATGACGCTGATGGCCGCGTCGGCGCGGCCCGCCTTCCGGGAGCACGCCGCCGCCGTTCTGCTGTGCAGCACGGGCAGTTCGAAGCTGGTGGCCGAGTCGCGGGTGGTGCCGATGCGCCCCGGGCGGGCCCGGACCCGCCTGACGCGGCTGATCCTCGGCGCGCGGGCCCCGCTGGGGCCGGTCACACGGGTCTCGAAGCGGATCCTGCGGTACGGGACCATGGGGCCCGGCTCCGCGCCCGACCGGGTCGCCGCGTGCGCGCGAATAGTCCACGCGTGTCCGCGCCCGGTACGGGTGGCCTGGTCGCATGTCCTCGGTGAACTCGATCTCGACGCGCAGGTGGGCGAGTTGAGGGTCCCCACGGCCGTCCTCGCGGGGACGGCCGACCGGCTGACACCGCCGGTGCTGGCGCGCCGGCTCGCCGAGGCGCTGCCCGACTGCGTCGGCCTCACCGAGCTGACGGGCATGGGACACATGACGCCCGTGGAGGCGCCCGAGGCGGTGACCGCCGTGCTCCGGGGGCTGGCGGATGACCACCTCACGACCGGGCGGGCGCACGACAACGCGACCGAGGAGAGTGCCGCATGAGCCGGGTCGGCCTGGAGGGGCAGGTCGCCGTCGTCACCGGCGCGGCGCGTGGTGTGGGCGAGCTGCTGGCCCGCAAGCTCTCGGCGCGCGGCGCCAGGGTGGCGCTGGTGGGCCTGGAGGCCGGCGAACTCAAGGACGTGGCGAGCAGGCTCCACACCGAGTGCGAGCACTGGTACGCCGATGTCACCGACCACGAGGCGATGACCCGCGTCGCGCAGGAGGTCAAGGAGCGCTTCGGGAAGGTCGACATCGTCGTGGCCAACGCCGGTGTCGCGGCGGGCGGTCCGTTCCTGGACTCCGACCCCGTCGCCTGGCGGCGGGTCATCGAGGTGAACCTCGTCGGCGGCGCGGTGACGGCGCGCGCGTTCCTGCCCGTACTGATGGAGAGCCGCGGTTACTTCCTCCAGATCGCCTCGCTCGCCGCGATCACCCCGGCGCCGATGATGAGCGCGTACTGCGCCTCCAAGTCGGGCGCCGAGGCGTTCGCGCACAGCCTGCGCGCCGAGGTCGGGTACAAGGGCGTGCGCGTCGGCGTCGGTTATCTCTCCTGGACCGACACCGACATGGTGCGCGGCGCCGACGAGGACGAGGTGATGCGCGAGATGCGGCGGCGGCTGCCGTGGCCGGCCAACAGGACGTACCCCCTCGGGCCCGCCGTCGAGCGTCTGGTGGCGGGGATCGAGCGGCGTTCGGCGCATGTGTACGCGCAGTGGTGGCTGCGGGGCATGCAGTCCGTACGCGGATATCTGCCCGGCGTCGTCGCGACCG
>NZ_JAAPBF010000332.1 GCF_022695985.1 Streptomyces sp. NP-1717
TGCTCCGTGCGGTTCGGAGAACCGCAGGGTGTGGTGGTCGGGGCCGTGGCGCAGCAGCCGGTGCCGCCAGGTGGGCCGGCCCGCGTCCTCGGCGGTCAGCTCGCCCAGGAGGCGTTCCAGCGCGGCGGCGTCGAGCGGGCCGTGCAACTCGACGTCCCAGGGGGCGGGATAGGGAGGGTGCCCTGGGGCGACGACCACGGAGATCGGCGCGTGCGGGATGTGGTGAGGAGTCATGATGTCCGGGGGTGCCGCGGTCCACCGCGCGTGGCCGCGTCCCCGTCTCTCCCTTCTGCGAGCACGAACAGAGCGTGCGGGGAACATGTGAGGCCCGGGGCCCGCGGGCGGCGCGGGCGGGGCACTGACAGGCGGGCCACGAACGGGTGGTGACCGAACGGGCGAGGCCGTCCTGGCTCCCGCCCCAACTGCCTGTCCCCCATGGGCGTCCTCCTGCCCTGTCCGCGTCGACAACGGTCGGCGAGCACCAGATTACGGGCAGTACGCGTCCCAAGTCCGGTTCTCTGAGCGGGTATACAGCCGAGTACGAGCGGTGCCCGAGCCCGGCGGGCGCGAACGCGCGCGTACAACTCCGCGGCGGGGGCGTTGCATACGGAAGAGGGGAACCGGAAAGAGCGCGACAGATGCCCGGAAAGGCGGAGGTCAGCCGACGGGCGCGGATTCCGGGAGGAGCCGGCGGGCGACGCGGCAGGCCCTGCCGAGCAGTTGGGGCAGTTCACCGCTCCCGCGTGCCAGGAGGCGGCAGGGCACGGTCCGCGACCGGACGGGTCCCAGGGTCCACTTGCGCCAGTCGCCGGCGGCGTCGGCCGCTGTGGGCGGGTCGTCCTCGGAGGAGACGACGAGGACGGGCGTGGTGAGCGGCCCGGCCCGCCAGGGCCTGTCGGCCGCCTCGCGCAGGTCCTGGGCCAGCTCCAGGTCGGCGCGGAGCACCGGCAGCACGGCCCGCAGGTGGACTGACTCGTCGCTGCCGGGCGGCACGGCTTCCCCGCCGCTCAGGACACGCAGCAGTTCGGTGTCCGGCGCCCGGCGGACGTCCGGGAGCCCGGCGGGCGGGGGCGGCGGCGGCCAGGCGCCGACGCCGATGAACACCGGGCCCGGCAGGCCCGCCTCGTGCAGGGCGCGGGCCACGGTGAGCGCCGCCAGGGCGCCGAGTCCGTGCCCGTACAGGGCGTACGGTCCGGGGCGGGGGCCGCGGAACAGCGGGAGCACTTCGGCGAGCAGCGCCGTACGGGTAGTCACCCGGGGTTCGCCACGCCGCTGCGCACAGCCCGGCAGAAGGACCGGGACCGGCTCCACATCGGTTCCCACGTGCGCCGCCCAGTCGCCGAAGGCGAAGACGCCCTCAGCGGAGTGCGCGAAGCAGTACATCCGTACCGGCCGGTCAACCGACATGTGTCCCCCTGTTCGGCGCCCGCTCCTGATACCGCTCGGGGCGGAGTTCGATGATTGCGGGACCGTCTCGAACGGCGCTGGAGCCTGCCCGACGCGACGGTTCCGGGCGCACGACGATCCGGACGCCTCGCTCGTCTTCTACCGCGACGTCCTCGGCTTCGAGGTCGGCACCTCAGCCGGCAGTTCCGGGCCGGGTACGGCGGGTCGCCGTACGCGTACCTGATGACGCGCGGCATCGAGCGCGCGGCAGCGCTGCTGAGGCGTGGGGACCTCAGCGTCACCACCGTGGGCAAGAGCTTCGGCGGCAAGTACGCCGAGTGCGCCCGTCGGTGTCCTGGCTCCCGGCCCTGAACTCCCGAGGAGAGAGCGGTGGGGCCGAGACCTGCCGGAGCGGCAGGAGGGACCGAGCCACGGACGACGCCCCGCGCGTCGCCGGCCCGGTCCCTCCCCCTCTCCCCCGTTCCCCCGGGTGCGTTCGTGGCATCCGGAGCCGCGCCGGAACCTATGCGGCGTACCGGTCGAAGGTGGAACCGCGGCGCAGGCCGGCCACCACGTCGAGTTCCGGGTCGACGGCGAGCATGGCCTGGTGCAGGCGCTGGAGTTGGGGTGAGGGCTCCACGCCGAGTTCCTCTATCAGTCCCTCCCGCAGCCTCCGGTACACGGTCAGCGCGCCGGCCTGCCGCCCGGACCGGTACAGCGCCACCATCGCCTGGGCGTGCAGGCCCTCGTGCTGGGGGTGCCGGGCGATCAGGTCGGCGAGTTCGGCGACGAGTTCCGCGTGCCGGCCGAGCCGCAGATCGGCGTCGATGCGCCGTTCCGTGGTCATCAGCCGGGACTCCTCCAGCCGCGTGACCTCTATGTCCAGGACCGGGCCGAGCCGTACGTCGACCAGTGCGGGGCCCTGCCACAGGGCGAGGGCCTTGCGGAAACTGCGGGCGGCCCGCCGGTCGTCCCCCTCCTCGAAGGCCTCCTGGCCCTCGGCGACCAGGCGTTCGTAGGTGTGCACGTCCACGGACTCCGGCGGGATGCGCAGCAGATAGCCGCCGTGCCGAGTGGCCAGAACGTTCTTCGCCCCACCCGGTGCGTCGGGCCCCATCGCGGTGGCGAGGCAGCGGCGGAGTTGCATGATGTACGTCTGCAGCGTGGTCATCGCGCTCTGCGGCAGCTCCGTCCCCCAGATCTCCTCCATCAGCGTCGACACCGGCAGGACGCGGCTCGGGTACAACGCCAGAAGGGCGAGAACCTGTCGTGGCTTTCCGGCGGTCGGGACGATCGAGTCCCCGTTCTCAGCGGCACACAGCGGGCCTAAGACCTGAATCTCCATTGCTCTCCCCGTTCGTCGTCGGGCACTCCCGATGGCGGAAATTCGTCGTCGAATCAGCACGCTAACCCCACCCGCACCGGAGGCACCGGTTCCTTCAGCGGCGCTTGAGCGATCCTCCAAGACGGCAAAAGGGGGAGTGCGAAGACGGGGTCTAACGCCCGAAGGTCCCCCATGCCTGCTCCGGCGCGGCGGGTGCGGGGGTGGACGCGGGCGCGGGTACGAGGGTGGGCGCGGGCGCGGTGGTCGGTGGCCGCGAGCCGGCACAGACCAGGGCGCCCAGGTCCCGCCCGTCGGCGAGGAGCGGCAGCAGCAACTCCCAGGAGCGGGTGATGTTCTGCCGGTTCAGCCAGGAGGCGTCCTTGGAGCCGAGCACTTCGAAGCCCGTGGTCGCTGCCACGATGACGCGGGCGGCGACCGGCCAGGACACCCCCCGCGCGAGCGCGCCGCTGCTCTCGGCACGGCACAGGCTGTCCTCCACCCAGCGCTGCCACTCCTTGTGCAGCGGGGACACGGCACGGCGCGCGATGTCACCGGCGAGCCCGAACCCCCCGCGCACCACCACGTCCTGGGCCAGGGCCGCCATCAGCTCGTGCGTGGCGTCCACCACCGCCTGCAGGGAATCGCCCTGGCGGGCCCGCGCCGACTCGGTGAGCCGGCGGACCGTCTCGGCGGCCTCCGCCTCGACCGCTTCGGCGAGCACGCCCTTGTTGGCGAAGTGGAAGTGCAGCGCCCCGTTGCTGACGCCGGCCCGTTTGCTGATGACAGTCAGCGACGCGGGGACGAAGCCCACCTCGGCGAACGTCTCGGCCGCGGCCTGGATCAGCGAACGCCGCGTGCGGGCGGCCCGCTCCTGTCTGACCATGCTCTGCCTCCCGGGCAACAGGGCACTGAGGGGTGCCGTGCCCACGGGACCGCAGGCACGGGTGCCGCGCGGCGCCACTCGCGGCCGGCAGGGTCACGCCCGACAGACTAACAAACCGCTTGGGCGGTTTCATATATGGGGAGGCTGTGAACATCACCTTTCTCCGCCGCCCGCCGGGTCCGGGTGACCCTCATCACCCACGGCGGGCACGATCGCGGGCGTGGGCGTGGGTGGGCGCGCGAGGCGGAAACCGGAACGGGGCGGAAGGCCGGCCCAGTGGAGCCGCCGACTGTCGTCACATCACCGCGGCGTGCGGCGGCGGCGTACAGCGGGACGAGGATTCATGCGCGCTCCCGGCCGGGGCCGTACCCGCAGGGCTGTGGGGCGCCCTGCGGAGGTCGGGGAGGAGCTGGTCAATGTTCGGGGCCCGGACTGATTCCCGGGTATCGCCGCCGCAATTCGCACCCTCGGTCGTGCCGCTGGCCGGGCGACCGGCGTGAGGGGCGGAGCGGGCAGGCGGCGGAGAGACGCGACGCCGGCCGTGGTCGGGTCGGGCTGGATCGACGGCGCGACGACCGTCATGGGTGATGCGGGGTGATGCGGGTGGAGCGAGAGTGCTGAGTACAGCGGCTTCTCCGGGCGTCAGTTGACGCGCATGGAGTCCGTGCCGCCGGTGCGGGCGGCGGGGACAGGAGCCGCGGCGGGCGTCTGCTGCTCCGCGAGCGGGGTCTCAGGTGCGGCCGTCAGGATCGACTGCTGGAGCTGGCGCAGCCGCGGTGAGGGCTCCAGACCCAGGTCTCGCACCAGGGTGCCGCGCAGTCGGTGGTAGACGTCCAGGGCCTCGCCGCGCCGGCCCGAACGGTGCAGCGCCAGCATGAACTGGGCGTGCAGGTTCTCGTGGGTGCTGTAGCGACTGGTCAGCACGGTGAGTTCCGCCAGGAGTTCGCGGTGGCGGCCGAGTCTGAGGTCGGCCTCGATGCGCTGGTCGAGGGCGCACAGCCGGCCTTCCTCCAGCCGCTTGGACTCCATCTCCAACTGCGCGCCCGTCTGCACGTCGGCGAAGGCGGAGCCGGTCCACAGGGCCAGCGCCTCACGCAGCAGCCGTGAGGCGCCTCGGAAATCGCCCTGGTCGATCGCGCGGTAGCCCGTACCCGAAAGGCGTTCGAACTCGCGGACGTCGCTGCTGCCCTCACCCAGCACGAGCATGTACCCGCCGGGCGTGGTGACCAGGACGTCCTTGGCTCTGCGCCGCGGGGGCGAGTCCGACTCGACGTCGGGCGCCTGCTGGTCCAGCGCGAGCGCGATGAGGTCGCGCAACTGCAGCACGTAGGTCTGCAGAGTGGTGCGGGCGCTGCGCGGTGGCCTGCCCGCCCACAGCTCGTCGATGAGGGCGGAGACCGGCACCACCCGGTCCGCGTGCAGCGCGAGCAGAGCGAGCACCTGTCGGGGCTTCGGTGCGGTGGGGGCGACCGACACCCCGTTCTCTCTGACGTCCAATACTCCCAATAAATCGATCCGCACGCCGTTGCCCCCTAGTTGAGTGTGCTGTCATCCGGCACCTCACGAGTACAAAACAGGACAGACGGTTTGTCAACAGCAAACCGCTTGCGCTGTTTCGATGCACCGTACAGCAGACCGTCTCTCAACTCTCGCCGCAACGTCCTGACTTGCGACTTTCTTTGACTCACGCCCTTCGCCCAGAGGGGGAGGACCGGGGCACCATTCCCACCCTGCGAACGAGCGATCACTCGACGCGACCGCTGTTTTCGGACAGGGGGAACAGACCGGCCGTGCTGCTCGGTCGGTGCAGGAGTAGGAGACGCGCTGTTACTGCGGCGGGTTGCCGTGCTTGCGGGACGGCAGGTCGGCGTGCTTCGTACGGAGCATCGCGAGGGCCGAGACGAGGACCTCGCGGGTCTCGGCCGGGTCGATGACGTCGTCGACCAGACCGCGCTCCGCGGCGTAGTAAGGATGCATCAGTTCGGCCTTGTACTCC
>NZ_JAAPBF010000333.1 GCF_022695985.1 Streptomyces sp. NP-1717
TCGTGGTCCTCGTCTCCGGCTCAGGTACGAACCTCCAAGCCCTGCTCGACGCCATCGCCGGTGATCCGGAGGCGTTCGGCGCCCGCGTCGTCGCCGTCGGCGCCGACCGGGGAGCCATCGCCGGTCTCGAACGTGCCGAGCGCGCGGGGGTCCCGACCTTCGTCTGCCGGCTGGGGGACCACGCGACGCGCGAGGAGTGGGACGCCGCGCTCACCGAGGCCACCGCCGCCTACGAGCCCGATCTCGTCGTCTCGGCCGGTTTCATGAAGATCGTCGGGAAGCGGTTCCTCGCCCGCTTCGGCGGACGGGTCATCAACACCCACCCCGCCCTGCTGCCCAGTTTTCCCGGTGCCCACGGGGTGCGTGACGCGCTCGCGTACGGGGCGAAGGTCACCGGTTGCACCGTCCACTTCGTCGACGACGGCGTCGACACCGGCCCGGTCATCGCGCAAGGCGTGGTCGAGGTGCGGGACGAGGACCACGCGGACGGTGGCGTCGCTCTCCATGAGCGCATCAAGGACGTCGAGCGACGGCTGCTCGTCGATGTCGTGGGGCGTATCGCCCGGCACGGCTACCGCATTGAGGGACGAAAGGTAACAATCCAGTGAGCGTCGAAGACACCGCCGGACAGGCCGTCGAAGGTACGAAGCGGCCCATCCGCCGCGCGCTGGTCAGCGTCTACGACAAGACAGGTCTGGAAGAGCTGGCCCGTGGGCTGCACGCGGCCGGCGTCACGCTCGTCTCGACAGGTTCCACCGCCGGGAGGATCGCCGCCGCCGGTGTGCCCGTCACCAAGGTCGAGGAGCTGACCGGCTTCCCGGAGACCCTCGACGGCCGCGTCAAGACGCTGCACCCGCGCGTCCACGCCGGCATCCTCGCCGACCAGCGCCTCGCCGCGCACCGCGAGCAGCTCGCCGAACTCTCCATCGAGCCCTTCGAACTGGTCGTCTCGAACCTCTATCCCTTCCGCGAGACCGTCGAGTCCGGGGCCACCCCGGACGAGTGCGTCGAGCAGATCGACATCGGCGGACCGTCCATGGTCCGCGCGGCGGCCAAGAACCACCCGTCGGTCGCCATCGTCACCAGCCCCGCGCGGTACGGGGACGTCCTCGCGGCCGTACAGGACGGCGGGTTCGACCTCACGACCCGCAAGCGGCTCGCCGCCGAGGCGTTCCAGCACACCGCCGCGTACGACGTGGCCGTCGCCTCCTGGTTCGCGGCCGACTACGCCGCCGCCGACACCTCGGGACTCCCCGACTTCCTGGGCGCGACGTACGAGCGCACGAACGTCCTGCGCTACGGCGAGAACCCGCACCAGCCCGCCGCGCTCTACACCGGCGGAACCGGCGGGGGCCTCGCCGACGCGGAGCAGCTCCACGGCAAGGAGATGAGCTACAACAACTACACGGACACCGACGCCGCGCGCCGTGCCGCGTACGACCACTCCGAGCCGTGCGTCGCGATCATCAAGCACGCCAACCCCTGCGGCATCGCGATCGCCGACGACATCGCCGAGGCGCACCGCAAGGCCCACGCGTGCGACCCGCTGTCCGCGTTCGGCGGCGTGATCGCCGTCAACCGACCGGTCTCCGTCGAGATGGCCGAGCAGGTCGCCGAGATCTTCACCGAGGTCATCGTCGCGCCCGGCTACGAGGACGGCGCCGTCGAGGTGCTGGCCCGCAAGAAGAACATCCGTGTGCTGCGCTGCGAGGGCGGCCCCTCGGCCCCCGTCGAGGTGAAGCCCATCGACGGCGGCGCGCTGCTCCAGGTCGCCGACCGGCTCCAGGCGGACGGCGACGACCCCTCGACCTGGACCCTCGCGACCGGCGACGCGCTGTCGGACGCCGAGCTGCGCGAGCTGGCCTTCGCGTGGAAGGCGTCCCGCGCGGTCAAGTCCAACGCGATCCTGCTCGCCAAGGACGGCGCGAGCGTCGGCGTCGGCATGGGCCAGGTCAACCGCGTCGACTCGGCGAAGCTCGCCGTGGAGCGCGCGGGCGAGGAGCGGGCCCGTGGGTCGTACGCGGCCTCGGACGCGTTTTTCCCGTTCCCGGACGGTCTGGAGATCCTGCTGGACGCGGGGGTCAAGGCCGTGGTGCAGCCGGGTGGTTCGGTCCGTGACGAGCTGGTGGTCGAGGCGGCGAAGAAGGCGGGCGCCACGATGTACTTCACCGGGACCCGGCACTTCTTCCACTGAGCCCCCGGTGGCCGCCCCCGCCCCCGTCGCGCGCGGGGGCGGCCACCGTTCGCGCGCCGTCAGTTCCTTGGCGACCATCCGCCACGGTGGGGGACGACGAACGCCGGAAGGCCGTAAACCACGTCGGTACGACGGGTGTTACGGCCTTCTGGCATGCGCGCGGGCCGGCCCCCGCGCGGTGCTGCTCAGTAACGCGGGCGGTTGAACCACGCCGACGCCTGCGAGTTCACCATCGAGGCGAGGATGATGCCGCCGATGGCGAGGCTGATGAGGCCGCCGACCGCGCCGGTCGCCTGACCGGACGTGAAGTTGGCGAGCGAGCCCAGGATGATCAGCGACGCGTAGACGATGGTGCAGACGCGGATCGCCGTGCCACCGCTGGAGAACTTCACGGCGAGGAGGATCGATACACCGGCGATGGCCAGCAGCAGCACGACACCGATGAAACCGATACCGGCGAGCGCGTCACCGGAGTCGGAGTCGGCCACGTCCGAGACGGCGGCGAGGGCGATGGCGAAGATGATGGCGGCGATGATCTGGAACCCGGCCATGATGTACATGAGGACACGGGCCGCGGTCATCAGTCCGGGCATGGACTGCGGGACACCGCCCATCGGACCGGCGGGGTAGCCGCCGTAGCCGGGCTGGACCGGGGGCGCCTGCGGGTAACCGTAGTTGGCCGGCGGCTGCTGGGGCTGGCCCTGCTGCGGGTAGCCGTAACCCGGCTGGCCCTGCGGCTGGCCCTGCTGTCCGTAAGGGTTGTTCGGGTCGCCGAAACTCATGGCGGGTTTCCTCCGTTGGTAACGCGGGGACATCGCGGATCCGGGGGAGGAACGTCACAAATCCGAGCGGTTTGCCCCCCAACACTGACCGCGCACTGCGCGGTCATCGTGCGGTTCACAAGGGCTTTTTGTCCAGTCGGTATTCCTATGTGTTGTGCAAGTGCAACCTGGCGGAGCGTCGTTGATCTTGACCCCGCGATCATGTGCCGCGCCCCGCGCCGACCTCGTGGATGACCTTGGATTGGAACAGCGGTGGGGTCATCCGCGAAGATGGACGCATGACCGCCCAAATTCTCGATGGCAAGGCCACCGCAGCCGCGATCAAGTCCGACCTGACCGCCCGCGTGGCGGCCCTCAAGGCGCAGGGCATCACCCCCGGCCTGGGGACCCTGCTCGTCGGGGACGACCCGGGCAGCCGTTGGTACGTCAACGGCAAGCACCGCGACTGTGCCGAGGTCGGCATCGCCTCGATCCAGCGTGAGCTGCCCGACACGGCCTCCCAGGAGGAGATCGAGGCGGTCGTACGCGAACTGAACGCGAACCCCGACTGCACGGGCTACATCGTCCAACTCCCGCTCCCCAAGGGCATCGACACCAACCGTGTCCTGGAGCTGATGGACCCCGAGAAGGACGCCGACGGGCTGCACCCGATGAGCCTCGGCCGGCTGGTGCTGAACGAGACGGGGCCGCTGCCGTGCACCCCGTACGGCATCATCCAGCTCCTGCGCGCGCACGGTGTCGAGATCAAGGGCGCCCACATCGTGGTCGTCGGGCGCGGGATCACCGTGGGCCGCTCGATCCCGCTGCTGCTCACCCGTAAGTCCGAGAACGCGACCGTCACGCAGTGCCACACCGGCACCCGTGATCTCGCCGCGCATCTGCGGCAGGCCGACATCATCGTGTCGGCCGCCGGCGTGCGCCACATCATCAAGGCGGAGGACGTCAAGCCCGGCGCGGCCGTCCTCGACGTCGGCGTCAGCCGCGACGAGAACGGCAAGATCGCCGGCGACGTCCACCCCGACGTCGCGGGAGTGGCAGGCTGGATCTCCCCGAACCCCGGCGGAGTGGGCCCGATGACCCGCGCGCAGTTGCTGGTCAACGTCGTCGAGGCGGCGGAGCGCGCCGGAAGCGGAAGCGGAACGTGAAAGGGGCACCCATGGGTGCTGGTACGAGTGCGGCCGCCGAGCCCGGCGGCGAGGGCGGCCCTGCCGTGAGCGAGCCGGTGGTGGCCGAGGCGGTGGCGGCCCCGGAGGCGGTCGAGGAGAAGACCGACGAGAAGAAGCCGGACGCGGTCGCGGGGAACGCGGACGGGGACGACACCGGCGAGGACGGGCGCGACGGCGGGGACGGGCACGCGGACAACGGGGACGAGGCGGCCGGCGCCCCCGCGGCCTCCGGCACCTCGCGGCGTTTTCCGACCGTCACGCAGGACACCGCGCGCCCCGAGGGCGGCGGCCGTGCCGCTCCCGGCGACGCGCCCGCGCCCGCCCGTCAGTGGCCACTGCTCACTGTGCTCGGCGCGACCGGCCTCGGGCTGCTGATCGTCGGGCTCGCACCGTTCGACCAGTCGTTCCGCATCGGCACGATACTCATCGGTGTGGCGTTGGTCACCGGCGCGATCCTGCGGCGGATCATGCCGTCGGTCGGCATGCTCGCCGTACGGTCGCGCTTCACCGACATGGTGACGTACGGCCTGCTCGGAGTCGCGATCGTGCTGCTGTCGCTGATGACGCAGCCGAAGCCGTGGCTGGAGATCCCGTTCCTGGAGGACGTGGTCCACTCCACGGTCCCGTAGCCCCCGCCCGGAACGCCCGGAACCCAGAGACGGCGCCCATCCCCTCCCCCGAGTCAGGACGGGCGCCGTCGGCATGTGACCAGCGTCATGGACGCGCCAATCGGCTTCAAGGTCCGGCAGATGCCTGTGGCACGGAAGTGACCATTCCGCCATGGTGTGATCGTCGGGCAACGGATGGGACACTGGGGGACGGAATCGAGGACGGCGCGCGAGGGGGCGCGGGGGCTGTCCCGAATGCTCCGGTGCACTCCCGTTTCTGGAACTGACGCCCTGGCTCCACGCATCCCTTGGGGTAGTCGTCGGCCGGCGTGGGGGCGCGGCGGACGCGGAGCACATTCAGGATCGCGTGCGGGGGGACAAGGGGGAAGTAATGCCTCGTTGGAAGGCACTACCGGAGGAGCTCGACCCACAGGTCAGGGAGTTCGCCACACAGCTGCGCAGGCTGGTGGACAAGAGCGGCCTGAGTATCGCCGCCGTGGCGGACCGCACCGGTTACAGCAAGACGTCGTGGGAGCGGTATCTCAACGGGCGGCTGCTCGCGCCCAAGGGCGCGATCGTGGCGCTCGCCGAGGTGACCGGCACGAATCCGCTGCATCTCACCACGATGTGGGAGCTGTCGGAGCGGGCGTGGAGCCGTTCCGAGATGCGCCACGACATGACGATGGAAGCGATCCGGATCACTCAGGCGCGGGACGCGCTGGGCGAGTTCGGCGGCGACGTCGGCCCCGGCCGGTCCGGCGGCAGCCGCCCCGGCGGACGTACGGCGACGCCTC
>NZ_JAAPBF010000334.1 GCF_022695985.1 Streptomyces sp. NP-1717
CACCAGCGCGATCGAGTCGGCCTTGCGGGTGACGAGCGAGCGGGCGGCGCGGTTCGGGGTGTACCCGGTGACGGCCACCGCGTCCCGTACGGCCGCCTGGATCACCGGATCGACGTTGCGTACGCCGTTGATGACTCGTGAGACCGTCGCGCGCGAGACCCCGGCCGCCTTGGCGACATCCTCCAGCGTGGGCGCGCCGACCGCTCGTGAATCCTCCGTCATGAGCGCATTTATAGCATCAGCGGAGAGCGCTCTCCATCGACGACTCCGGCGTCAGCGGCCCCGGCCCCGGCACCGTGACCGTCGTGCGCAGCGGCAGCTCTCCCGCCGAGCGGCCCGCCAGGAGCGTGAACTCGCCCGGTTCCGACTCCCAGCGCCCGCTCTGCGCCGACCAGTGCGACAGGGCCCGCGCCGCGAGCCGTACGGTCGCCACGACCTCCTCGCCGGGGCCGGCCTCCACGGCGGCGTAACCCGCGAGCGCCCGCACCGGCCGGTCGACCGCCGTGTCCGCCCGTGCCACGTATACCTGGACGACCTCACGCCCCCTGCGCGGACCGGTGTTGCGCAGCCTTACGCGTACGTCGACCCCCGCCCCGGACCCGTCCGCCCCGTCCCCGCCCACGGCCGAAGGTGCCTGGATCCCCTCGTACGCCCACGTCGTGTAGCCGAGCCCGTGTCCGAACCAGTAAGCGGGCTCCGCCCCCGCGCGCAGCCACGCGCGGTGGCCGATGTGGATCCCCTCCTCATAAGGAAGGCGTCCGTCGCGCGGCCGGGTGTCGAGCACCGGTACGTCCTCCTGGGCCCGCGCCCACGTCGTCGGCAGCCGCCCGCCGGGCTCCGTACGCCCGAACAGCACGTCGGCCAGACCGTGTCCGGCCTCCTGCCCCGGGAACCAGGCGAGGAGCAGCGCGGGTACGTCGCGGTGCCAGGGCAGCGCGACCGGGCCGCCCGAGTTCACCAGCACCACCGTGCGCGGGTTGGCGCGGGCCACCGCCCGTACGAGCGCGTCCTGTCCGTCGGGCAGCGCCAGCGACTCGCGGTCGCGGCCCTCGGACTCGCTCTCCTCCGTCGTGCCCACCACGACCACCGCGACATCGGCGGCCCGCGCGGCTGCCACGGCGGCGGCGAGCGCCGCCGGCGCGTCACCCGGCGGCGGGGCGGCGCCCAGCAGCGTCGCCACGCCCGTCCCGGCGTCCAGCCGCCGCCGCGCGACCACCTCCGACTCGACGCCCTCGGTCAACTCGGCCCGTACGCACCGGTAGGGCGGGGAGACATGCACTCGGGTCGGGTCGTCGCTGTCGAGCGGGAACTCGCCGGACAGCAGGGTCCGGCCGTCCACGGACAGGGACATGAGGCCCCAGCCGCCCACTCCCAGTGTCCAACTCCCGCTCCGGGAGGGCCGGAACAGCGCGCGGATCTCCACGGTGACGGCGCCCGCGACGCGGGCCGGTTCCACGATGCGGCCCGACAGACGGTGTTCGGCGTGCAGTTCGACGCCGTCCGCGTCCAGCAGCCTCACGAGGACGCCCGGTTCGCCGTCGCGCGGATCACGTGTCCGGGCAGGGCCGAGCGGCCGTGGCCGGGTGTCCGGCGGCAGTCCGGGCGTGTACGTCACCTCGGCCCGGTCGCCGGCACCACCTTCCACAGTCACTTCGCGCAGCGCCGCCTCGATCCCCTCCAGCGGCGTGACGACGGAGGACGGGAACACCTCCGCGCTGCCGCCGCCCTGGATCCGTACGTCCGTGGCCTGCGGGCCGATGACCGCGACGCGGCGCGACCGCGCCGGATCCAGCGGCAGTACGCCCCCCTCGTTGCGCAGCAGGACCGTGCCGGCGGCGACGGCCCGCCGCAGCAGCGCCCGTTCGCCGGTGGGCGGGCTCAACGGCCGCCGGGCCGGGGCCGGTTCGCCGAGCGCCCCCACGCGCAGGGCGAGCCGCAGCAGCCGCCGTACCTTGTCGTCGATACGCGCCTCGTCGACGAGGCCCGCCGTCACGGCGGCGAGCAGCCCGGCGGCCCACGGGCTCTCGGGGCCCGGCATGGCGAGGTCCTGGCCCGAGCGCGCGCTGTCGAGCGGCGAGCGCACCGCCCCCCAGTCGGAGACGACGAGCCCGTCGAAGCCCCAGCCGCCCCGGACCGGCCCGTTCCCCCGGACCGGCCGGTCTCCCTTCAGCGGCCACTCCAGGAGCGGACTCGCCGACATGGTCACGCCGTTGACCTTGTTGTACGCGGACATCACCGCCCAGACACCGGCGTCCACCGCCGCCTCGAACGGCGCCAGATACAGCTCGCGCAGCGCCCGCTCGGTCACCCGCACATCGACGTGCAGCCGGTCGGTCTCCGCGTCGTTGGCCACGAAGTGTTTGGCCGTGGCCGCCACACCGCCCTCCTGTACGCCCTTGACGAATGCGACGCCCGTGCGCGCGGTCAGCAGCGGATCCTCGGAGAAGCACTCGAAGTGCCGCCCGCCGAGGGGCGACCGGTGCAGGTTGAGCGTCGGGGCGAGCAGCACCTGGACACCCTTGCGGCGCGCCTCGGCGGCCAGCAGCCCGCCGAGCTCGCGCACCAACTCCTCGTCCCAGGAGGCCGCGAGCGCGGTCGGCGAGGGCAGGACGAGGGAGGTCCGCCGCTCGTCCCACGTCTCGCCGCGTACTCCGGCCGGCCCGTCGGACATCGTGACAGGACGCAGCCCGACGGCCGGTTCGGCGTACGTACGCCAATTGCTGGCGCCCGTCAGCAGACGGACCTTCTGCCCGATGTCGAGCTTCTCCAGCAGTCGCCCGGTCTCGTCCTCGGCCATGCTGCCCCCTTCAATGCTGGTGGAGAGCGCTCTCCCGTAGGCTCGCCCCAGACTCTCCGGAGGGTGCGGGACCTGTCAATGCCGGCCTTTGGGCTGCGATGACGCACAACGGGCGCACAAGTGCCGTGCGGGCTACCGATGTGAGCCCTTGTCATTGCACATGCGACTGGCCTAAGTTGACCGATTGCGACGTGTCCCAGACGTCGCTACCAGCCAGTGGGGGAGCCGAGATCATGGCCGCAACCGGTCGGCACCGCAGATACCAGCCGAGCCGCATCAACCGTGCGTCGCTCACCGTCACGGCGGGCGGTGCGGGCATCGCCCTGCCACTCATCGGGGCCAGTACGGTGAACGCGGCCCCCGTGGACACATGGGAGAAGGTCGCCGCCTGCGAGTCCACGAACAACTGGCAGATCAACACCGGCAACGGCTACTACGGCGGGCTCCAGTTCAGCCAGTCCACCTGGGAGGCGTTCGGCGGCGGGCAGTACGCGCCGCGCGCCGATCTCGCCACCAAGGACCAGCAGATCGCCGTCGCCGAGAAGGTCCTCAAGGGCCAGGGGCCCCAGGCGTGGCCCCACTGCTCGGTCAAGGCCGGTCTCACCCGCGGCGGCGACGCCCCCGACGTCTCACCGGCGAAGGCCCGTGACACCCGGGACGCCGCGCCGGCGCGCAAGGCGAGCGACACGTCCAAGAGCGCCACCCGGAGCGATCCCAAGAAGGCCGCGTCACCCACGTCGGTGCCGACCGAGCGCGAGGGCTACACCGTGTCGGGCGGCGACTCGCTCTCCGGCATCGCCGCCGCCCAGGAGCTCCGGGGCGGCTGGCAGCGGCTGTACGAGGAGAACCGCAAGGTCATCGGCGGCGATCCCGACCTGATCTTCCCCGGCCAGAAGCTCGTCCTGCACGTACCGGCCCCGGCGAAGGACAAGCCGGCCGCCGAGGCGCCCGCTCCTCCCAAGGAGGAGACGAAGAAGCCCGTCGCGCGCAAGCCGCAACCGCAGCCTCCCAAGCAGGCCGAGAAGCCCAAGCCGAAGCCCCAGGCGGAGAAGCCGAAGGAACGGCCCGAGCAGCGGCAGGTCTCGAAGCCGAAGACGGCGGAGAAGCCCAAGCAGTCGTCGGGCTTCAGCGCGCCGGTCAGCGCCGGCACCGGCACCCCGTACCGCAAGGCCGGCTCCTGGGCGAGCGGCTATCACACCGGCGTCGACTTCCCCGTTCCCACCGGCACGTCCGTGAAGGCCGTGGCGGGCGGCACGGTCGTGTCCGCGGGCTGGGAGGGCAGCTACGGCTACCAGGTCGTCATCCGGCACGCGGACGGGAAGTACAGCCAGTACGCGCACCTGTCCGCGCTCAACGTGCGTGACGGCCAGAAGGTGAACCCGGGCCAGCGCATCGCGCGCTCAGGATCGACCGGAAACAGTACGGGACCGCATCTCCACTTCGAGATGCGTACGGGGCCCGGCTACGGCTCCGACATCGACCCCATCTCCTACCTGAGGGCGGGCGGCGTCCGCATCTGAGCGCACCGTCGCGTCCGGGCGAACGGTCCGCCGCACCGTGTGGCGCATCGCCTTGTGCTCCGGCTCGTGCGTCCCCTTGCGCGGGATCAGGTGCCAGGGCAGCCGGTGGTCCCGCGCGGCGTGGTGGTGCGCGGCCGTCGCCCCGGCGGCCCCGGGACCGGACGCCGCCACCCGCTCGGCGGGCTCGGCGCCGGCGGGCTCCTTGCCGAGGGCCGCGGCCGTCTGCGCGGCGAGCCGCTCCGTCGTCAGGAGAACCAGTCCGCCCGCGGTCACCGCACCGAACCCGAGGGCCAGCAGGGCGCCCGTCAGGCCGTACCGGAACCCCTCACCGAAGAGGGTGAGCCCGACGGCGGCGGCGACCACCGGATTCACGACCGTGACCGTCGCCAGCGGGGCCGCGAGCCCCGCACCTCGGTAGGAGGCCTGAGAGAGCAGCAGACCGGCCGCCGCGAGGCCGGCGATGACCAGCAGGCTCGGCACCTGACCGCTGAACGTGCCCTCGGTCCAGTTGACGGCGACGGTCTTGGTGAACACCGAGGCGATACCGAAGGCGACACCGGCCGACGCGGCCAGCAGCACACTGCGGACGGCCGGACGGCGCACGGCCTGCGCGATCAGGAACAGCAGCGCCACCACACCCACGGTCGCGCCCGCCACCACCATGCGCTCGCCCGGGCCCAGCGAGTGGGAGCCCGCGGAGCCGGTCAGCGCGAGCAGCCCGGCCAGGCCGAGCGTCGCCATCAGGGCGCCGCGCCACGCGGCGGCCCCCGCCTTGCGGCGGACGAAGACGGCCGCCATCGGCAGCGCGAAGACGATCGTCAGCGCGCCGAGGGGCTGGACCAGGCTCAGAGGGCCGTACGCGAGGGCGACGACGTGAAGCAGCGCACCGACTCCGTTCAACGCCACAGCGGCCCACCACACACCGTGGTGCAGGGGTGCGTAGGGCCGGGCGGGCGTGTCCGCCGCGACGCGCTCCTGAAGGATCGCCCCGGCCGCGTACGCGACCGCGGAGACCAGTGACAGCAGCACGGACAGCGCGAGTGCACTCATATATCCACGATCTCTCGCCTGGTGCGATTAGTCGTCGTCCTGAAGACGGCAATCCGACGTACTGCTGTAGTAGTACGCCGGGAGGGCCTCAGTCATTCCCGCGGTGGTGGCCCGGGCCCCTGGGTGGAGACCCCGGGTGGAAACCGGTGCCGCGATCCGGGCACCCGGCCCGACCA
>NZ_JAAPBF010000335.1 GCF_022695985.1 Streptomyces sp. NP-1717
CCATGTTCGGGGGCTGAGGCATTTCTGCGTTCAAGACTCTTTCTACGACGGACGGACCAGCTTCGCCTCGTACGCAAGGATTACCGCCTGGACGCGGTCGCGTGAGCCCGTCTTCGCGAGAATGCGGCCCACATGCGTTTTCACCGTCGACTCCGCGAGGTGGAATCGGGACGCGATCTCGGCGTTCGTCCAGCCCTGGCCGATGACGGTGAGGATTTCGCGTTCCCGGTCGGTGAGCGGCGCGACGCCCGGGTGGGGATCCTCGGGCGTCTCCGTGCGTTCGGAGCCGTCCGCCGCGGGGAGACGGTGCGCGTACGCGTCCAGCAGCCGGCGGGTGAGGCTCGGTGCCACCACCGCGTCGCCGCTCGCGACCGCGCGGATGCCGGACAGCAGCTCCTCGGGGAGCGCGTCCTTGACGAGGAAGCCGCTGGCTCCGGCGCGGAGCCCCGCGTACGCGTACTCGTCGAGGTCGAAGGTGGTCAGGATGAGTATCCTCGTACGGCTGCCGGCCGCGACGACACGGCGGGTCGCCTCGATGCCGTCCAGACCCGGCATGCGGACGTCCATCAGGACGACGTCCGGGTGGAGCCGGGCGATCAGCCGGACGGCCTCGGCGCCGCCGCCGGCCTCTCCCACCAGGGTCATGTCGTCCTGGCTCTCCAGCAGCATGCGGAAGCCCATGCGTTGCAAGGGCTGGTCGTCGGCGATCAGTACGGTCGTCACAGCCGTTGGTCCTCGTCGTTCGGCAGATGCAGGTGGACCCGCCAGCCGCTGTCGGGCGGCGGCAGCGGTCCGACGTCAAGTGTGCCCGCGTACAGGGCCGTTCGTTCGCGCATGCCGGTGATGCCGCGTCCCCCGGTCCCTGTCGGGGTCGTCGGCCTGCCGGTGTCCGTGATCTCCGCCGTGATGGACCCGGGCGTGCGGCTGAGCGTGACCCTCGCCGTGGCGCCGGGACCGCCGTGCTTGAGGGTGTTCGTGAGGGCTTCCTGGACGACGCGGTAGACCGTGAGCTGGCGTCCCGTCGGGGCGGTTTCGAGGTCGCCGGTGACCGTGACGTGCACCGGCAGGCCCGCCGCCCTTACGCCGTCGATCAGTTGGTCCAGTTCGCCGAGGCCGGGCTGTGGTGACAGTTCGGCGGGGGCGCCGTGCGGGGCGTCGTTCTGGAGGATGCCGAGCAGGCGGCGCAGTTCCGTGAGTGCCTGGCGGCTGGTGGTGGCGATCGCGTCCAGGGCCTCGGTGGCGCGCTGCGGGTTCTTCTTCGCCGCGTACGCGCCGCCGTCCGCGAGCCCCGTGATGACCGAGAGATTGTGGCCGAGGATGTCGTGCATCTCGCGGGCGATCCTGCTGCGTTCGGCGGCGGCGGCGAGCTGGGCCTGCTGGTCGCGTTCGATCTCCAGCTGTCTCGCCCGCTCCCGCAACGAGGCCGTGTACTCCTGTCTCGTACGCACCACGATCCCCAGCATCGCCACAACCGCGTAGCTCGTCAGGGACGACTGGAGGGGTATCACCCAGCCGTCCTCCGGGAAGCGGGCCGCGGCCACGACGAGGGGGACGGCGAGCAGCGGTGCGGCCAGGCCCAGTTGGCGCACGGGCAGGCGCAGCGCGATGTTGAAGACGATGATCAGCTGGCAGAACACGGCGATCTGGAGCCCGGTGCCCGACCAGGCCTGCAGCAGGGCGAACGGCAAGGTCGCGAGCAGCATCGCCAGGGGCCGCGTACGGCGGAGCGGCACGGTCAGCGGGAAGCCCACCGTGCAGACCGCCGCCGCCCATATCGGTGCTTCCGGGCTGGGCGCGACCGATCGCCAGCCGCCGCCGGCCAGGTCGACCGTGCCCGCGAGCAGCAGACATCCCGTCAGCAGCAGGTCCCAGACGGTCGGGTGCGAGGCGTCGAATCCGCTGATCCGCTGGGCCGCGCGGTTGATGAGGTGGGTGAGCGATCTGTTGCCGCCTTCGGCGCCGCCGTCGTACATCCCGCTCACCCGTGCCCTGCTCATCCCCGTCCCCTCATTTCCCGACCCTCATCGCTGCGCCCGCGCCGCCCGTTCCCCCATCGTCATACATCGCGTCGTCTGAGCAGCCATCCCGCCGCTCCCAGTGCCGCCGCCGCCCACAGGCACAGGGTGAGCAGGGCCGTCCCGTCCGACAGTCCCCCGTCGACCGGCCCGACCGCGCCGAGGGATTCGGAGGCGCGGGCCGGGAAGTACGTGACGGCGCTCTTCACGGCGTCCGACGGCACCGCCGACAGCACCTCCGGCAGGATGACCACTCCCGCGAAGAACGCGCCGATGGCTCCCGGTACGGAGCGCAGCAGCGCGCCGAGGCCGAGGCCCAGCACACCGAGGAGCGTGAGCGCGACCGCCGTGCCCGCTACGGAGCGGGCGATGCCCGGATCGGTGAGGGAAGCGCCCATGTCGGTGTCCGAGAGGAAGAGCTGGGCGAGGAGGAAGGTCGTGAAGACGGTGATCGTGCCGATGACGAGCGTCACGGCGGTGAAGACGGCGGCCTTGGCCCACAGCACGGGCAGCCGCCTGGGGACTGCGGTGAGCGAGGCGCGGATCATGCCGGTCGAGTACTCGCCCGCGCTGAACAGGACGCCGAGCACCGTGAGGATGATCTGGCCGAACTGGATGCCGATCAGGGTGAGGACGACCGGATCGCCGACCCCTCCGGCGCCCCCGCCGGCCGGCTCCTGGCTGACGGCCATGACCAGACCGGTGGCGAGGATGAGCGCCGATGTCGCCGAGAGCGTGACCCAGGTGGAGCGCAGGGTCCAGAACTTGTGCCACTCCGAGCGCAGGACGCGGGCCGGTGTGACGCCGAGGCGGGTGGGCGTGACGCTCGTGGCGTCCGTGGTGACTCGCGCGGTGCTCATGCCGCCGCTCCTGTGGGTGCGTCGTGGGTGGTGGTGCCGGCCTGGTACTCGACCTCGTCGCGTGTCAGGTCCATGAACGCCTGCTCCAGCGAGGCGGTGCGCGGCGTCAGCTCGTACACGGGGACGGCGTGGGTGGCGGCGATACGGCCGATGTGCGCCCCGTCGACGCCCCGGACGTCCAGTTCGTCGGGGCGGGCGCCGGGTGCGATCTCGATGCCGGGGCCCGCGAGCAGCCCGGCGAGTGTGCCGGCCTCGGGGGTGACGACCTTCATGGCCGCGATGCCCGAGTCCCGTACGAAGTCGGCCACCGTCGTCTCGGCGAGCAGCCGGCCGCGGCCGATGATGATGAGGCGTTCGGCCGTCAGCGCCATCTCGCTCATCAGGTGGGAGGAGACGAAGACCGTACGGCCCTCGGCGGCGAGGGACTTGAGGAGGTTGCGGATCCACAGGACGCCCTCCGGGTCGAGGCCGTTGACCGGCTCGTCGAGGATCACCGTGGCCGGGTCGCCGAGCAGGGCGGCGGCGATGCCGAGGCGCTGGCCCATGCCGAGGGAGAAGCCCTTCACGCGGTCTCCCGCGACGTCGGTGAGGCCGGTCAGCTCCAGGACGTGCCCGACGCGGGAGCCGGGGATGCCGTGGGTGTGGGCGAGCGCCATCAGGTGGTGGCGGGCGGTGCGGCCCGGGTGGACGGCGCGGGCCTCCAGGAGGGCGCCGACCTCGTGGAGCGGGGCGGTGTGCGCGGCGTAGGCGCGCTCGCCGACCGTGACGGTTCCGGCGGTGGGGGCGTCGAGGCCCAGGATCATGCGCATGGTGGTGGATTTGCCGGCGCCGTTGGGGCCGAGGAATCCGGTGACGGCGCCGGGCTCGACAGTGAAGGTGAGGTCGTCGACGACGGTCTTGCCGGTCCCGGCGCTCTTGCCGCCGTAGCGTTTGGTGAGTCCCTTGGCCTTGATCATGGCTTCGACGGTAGGCAGCGGGCGGCTTCGGAACGTCGGACCGGGGACGGGTGACGCGGACGCCGCGTACTACCCCGGTACGACGAAACCCGTTTGTGCACGGCGGCGGTGGCGCGGAGTATCGCGGAATGGACCGGACGAATCGCGCGGAGCGCGCCGTACCTCTAGTGAAGACCGAAAGCGGCGTGCGTGCCGTTCCCGCTGTGCGTGCCGCGCGTGCCGTGCGTGCCGTGCGCACGGACGAATGGGCGCGGGCGAAGGAGTTCCGGCTGGACGCCCTGCGGGATCCGGTCGCGCCGATCGCCTTTCTCGAAACGTACGAGGACGCCGTTCAGCGCCCCGATTCCTTCTGGCGCGAGCGAACGGAGCGGTCGGCGCGGAGCGCGTCCGTGCGGCAGTTCGTGGCCGAACTCGCGGACGGTGGGTGGGCCGGTTCCGTGGTGGCGCTGGTCGAGCGGCGGGGCGCGGCCGATGCCTTCGACGGCCTGAGCGCGCACGACCAGGCGCACCTCGTCGCCGTGTACGTACGGCCCGAGCACCGGGGCGCCGGTGTGCTGAAGGAGCTGTTCGACGCCGCCACCGCGTGGGCGTGGTCGCTTCGGGAACCCCGGGTCGAGCGGGTGCGGCTGTATGTGGATGAGCGGAACGGGCGGGCGCGCGGCGCGTACCGCAAGCTCGGATTCGAGGCGACCGGGGAGACCGTCCTGGTCGACGACGAGCCCTCCGCACGGGAGTTGGAGCTCGCGGTGTCGCGGCCACGGGACTGAGCAGTGGGCTTGAGCAGCGGGCTTGAGCGGACCAGATCGGCTGAAACCGTCTGCTCAGGCAGGCAGTTCCTGGTGCGGCCAGCGGTCCCGGCCCTGCTCACGCGAGCGCAGCAGGACGAGCGCGGGCATCCCCTGCTCGTCGCCCTCGGCCAGCAGCTCGGGCAGCGCGGGCAGTGGCGCCACCGCTGCCACGTCATCGAGGACCAGGGACATTGGTGGGTCGAGCCGACCGGCGGATGACCGTGCGGCCATGCGGCGGCCGTGCTCGACCACGTGCGAGGTGAGAGCGGTGAGCAGCGGCATCGCTCCCGGGCGTGTGCGCGGATCTTCGATCGGCTCACCCACCACGTAGAGCGTTCCCCCCTCGGCACGAAAAGAATCCAACGCGAGCGAGTCGGCGCGATTGGGTGTGCACGCCTCACGGATATGGACGGACGACAGGGAGGCCAGCGCACGGGTCGTCAACTCCTGTGCGATGTCCCGGCGTTCGGGGTACGCGGTGAGCGCGGACTCCAGCAGGCCCGCGAGCCCGGAGGCGGCCTTGGGGTGGGTACGCAGCAGCCGTACGGCTTCGTGGGCGTTGCCGCCCTGCGCCCAGCGGTGCACCTGCTTGAACGGTCGTGAGTCCACGGCCGCGGCATGCAGCCAGCAGCGCAGCAGGGTCTGTGCCGTGTCGGCCATCGCGGCGTCGAGGCGGGCCAGCGGCCGGACGGGCGCGAGCAGCGCGGCGGCACGCGCGGCGGCGGTGTCGGCGTCCTCGCAGCCGGAGGTCGGGGACCAGTGGAGGCGGGCCGGGGTGTCGCAGAGATGGCCGGGGTCGTAGACGAGGACGGGGCCGAGCTTGGCCCGGGCGTCCTTGGTCTCGGCCCAGACGCCGGTGTCGGAGGTGACGACGAGCGCGGGGCCCTCGGCGTCCTGGATGGCCT
>NZ_JAAPBF010000336.1 GCF_022695985.1 Streptomyces sp. NP-1717
CCCGACCCCTCCCCCAACGGCACTTCCAGCACGTACGCGCTGCCGCCCATGCCCGGCATCTCGTGCGTCTGCAACACCCCGCCGTGCGCCCGCACGATCCCCCGCACGATCGGCTCGTGCACCGGGTCGCCCCCGGCGAACGGCCCGCGCACCTCGATCCGTACGACATCACCGCGCTGCGCCACCGCCACCACGATCGTCGAGTCGACGTAACCGCCGCCCGCCACCGCCCGCGTCCGGCCGGTCGAGTCGACGCCCGCCACGTCCGCCGTGAGATGCGCGAGCGCCGTCGCCAGCCGTACCGGGTCGACCTCCGCCTCGATCGGCGGCGCGTGCACGGCGAACTGCGCCCGGCCCGGGCCGATCAGCTCGACCGCGCCCTCGACACCGGCCGCGACGACCGCGTCGAGCAGCACGTTCACCTTGGTCAGCTGATCCAGGCCCTCGTCGAGCCGCTGGTATCCGAGGACGTTGTCCACCAGCGTCGTCATCCGGGCGTACCCGGCCGACAGGTGGTGCAGCATCTGGTTCGCCTCGGGCCACAGCTGCCCCGCCGGGTCGGCCGCGAGCGTCGACAGCTCCCCGCGCAGCTCCTCCAGCGGCCCGCGCAGCGCGCCGCCGAGGACGGCGGCCAGCTGGTGGTGCCGGCGGGCGGTGTTGTCGTACCGCTCCGCCAACTCCTCGATCTCGGCGGCGTACCGGTCGCTGCGGTCGGCCAGTTCGGCGGTGTGCCGCTCGACGGCGGCGGCGAGTTCCGCCGTGTGGCGCTCGACCGTCTCCGCGAGCTCCGCCGCGTGCCGCTGGGCGGTCTCGGTGGCCTCGGTGGTGTGCGCCTCGACCAGTTCCTCGTACGGACGCCGGTCGGTGAACGTCATCACCGCGCCGACGAGCTGCTCCCCGTCCCGTACGGGCGCGGTGGTCAGGTCGACCGGCACCTGCTTGCCGTTCTTCGCCCACAGCACCTGCCCGCGCACCCGGTGCTTGCGGCCCGACTTGAGCGTGTCGGCGAGGGGTGACTCCTCGTACGGGAACGGCTCACCGTCCCCGCGCGAGTGCAGGATCAGCGGGTGCAGCTGCTGGCCGCCCAGATCACTGGCCCGGAAGCCGAGGATCTGCGCGGCGGCGGGGTTGACGAGTACGACGCGCCCGTCCGTGTCCGTACCGACCACGCCCTCGGCGGCGGCCCGCAGGATCATCTCGGTCTGCCGCTGCGAACGCGCCAGCTCCGCCTCGGTGTCGACGGTCCCCGAGAGGTCGCGGACGACGAGCATCAGAAGCTCGTCGCCGGTGTAGTTGTGCAGGTCGTACGCCTGCTGGCCGTCCTCCAGATTGGCGGAGGTGACCTCGACGGGGAACTCGTTGCCGTCCGTACGCCGCGCGATCATCCGGGTCGGCTTCGTACGGCCCCGCTCGTCGCTGGCCTCCGGCCGGCGCATCGAACCGGGGATCAGCCGCGGGTCGAACTCCGGCAGGAGATCGAGCAGACCGCGCCCGACCAGGGCCGTACCAGGGGTTTCGAAGGTTTCGAGGGCGATGGTGTTGGCGTTGACGACGGTGCCGTTGCCGTTGACCAGCACCAGACCGTCGGGAAGTGCGTCAAGTATCGCCGCGAGGCGAGCAGCGCCTCGGGATGGCCTGCCACTCACGACGACGCTTCCTCCCTGAACCACTGCACCTTGCGGACGGCCGGTCCCATCTTGCCCCTCTGAGTCTCAGCCTGTCACTGGAGGGAGTCTAAGCGCTGGGGGCGGGACGGGACGGCGGATGAGGGGGAGCTCTCACCAAGGTTGTGTGCGGACCCCGTACCCACCGGGTCAGCCCCTGGCGGCGGGGAGTACGGGGACGAGGTTCTGCCAGCGGGAGATCTCGCAGCCGTTCTTGTGGCTGAAGGTCGCGTCGATGCTCCGCCCCTGCCACGTTCCGGTGACCCGGGCGGTGGCGGGCCCGCCCATCTGCATGGTGCACATCTGGCCCTCGGGCACCGGGGTGAACGGGTTCTTCCCCTCCCCGGCGAGCTCGTCGAGCCGCGCGCACGCGGACCGGGCCTCGGGGTGCGTACCGCCGGTGGGCCCGCACTTCAGCTCGTACGTACCGTCTGCGCGGGTGATGTCGGTGTCGGCGACGGTCACCGTGAGCCGGTCCTGCGCCCGCTCCTGGAACAGCGGTGACAGCGTGGTCCGCGTGAGATCGAGCGGCCCCGGCCCGGCGGCGGCGGTGGGCGCGAAGGCGGCCACGGCGGCGAGCGAGGCGGCGAAGGCGGCGGTGGCGGTGAGGGAGAAGCGACGCGACACGGGAGCTCCTGACGGCAGACGATTCCGGGGGGCCCGACGGTGCGTGCCCGCCATCACTAACGCGCGTGAGCCCCAGTCGTTGCGCAACGACGCGCAGGGACACGCACGACCCCGGGGCGCGAAGAAGCGCTTTGCCCTGCGGGCTTCCCGCCTAGTACCGTGGGCGGCGATTGGTGACACCGCGCTCGGCTGTGTCATCATCTGACACGCACCATCCGCGCCCGCGCGGGTGTGCTGGAGGCGTCGCCTAGTCCGGTCTATGGCGCCGCACTGCTAATGCGGTTTGGGGCTCAAACCCCATCGAGGGTTCAAATCCCTCCGCCTCCGCGCACGAATCACCGAAGCCCCGTCCACTTGGCCGGGGCTTCGGCCGTTCCGGGCTGTTCCAGACCGTTCGGTGACCGCTGTTTCGGGGCGTTTCCGCAGCTCAGGCCTGGTCCGGCTAATGGATTTCACGTCACGCCGCAGGTCATGTAATGTTGTTCTCGCAACGCGGACGGGCCCCAAAAAGCCCGGAACGCCAAGCACTCGTAGCTTAACGGATAGAGCATCTGACTACGGATCAGAAGGTTGCAGGTTCGAATCCTGCCGAGTGCACAGCAGGCCAGAGGCCCCATCGAGGAATCGATGGGGCCTCTGGCGTGTGCCGTGACGGCAGTAGTTGACGGCAACCGGTACGGCGCGGTGATCAGATGGCCACCGGAGTGCCGGCGGAGCCGTCGTTATCGTCCCGTCCGTTGCCGTCACCCCGAAGTGCGTCGCCCACGCGGTCGAAGGCGGAGCGCTGCGAGTCGAGCCGGACGAACGTGTAGATGTCCATGGTGACCCGGATCGAGCTGTGCCCCAGGACTTCCATGATCATGCGCGCATCGGCGCCCTGCTCATGGAGGAGCGACGCGCACGTATGACGCAGGTCGTGAAACCGAACCTTGCGGACACCGGCGCGGCCACAGAGCGCTTCGAACGAGCGATTGAGATTGCGCGGCTCGATGGGTGTCCCGTTCTTCGTGGTGAAGACCAGGCCGTGCACCGCACCCTGCCACCGGTCGCCGGCCGCCTTCTTGTCCGCGAGCTGCTGAGCACGCTGCGCACGGAGCGCGGTTACGCACTCGGCAGGCAGGGCCACCCGCCGGGCGGACCGTTGCGTCTTGGGAGCGACGAACAGCAGCTCCCCGCCGACCCGCTGAAGCGCCTGCCGGACGGTGAGGACACCCTCGTACAGATCCAGGTCCGACCAGCGCAGCCCCAACAGCTCACCGCGCCGCAGGCCGATGCGGACCGCCAGTTCGTACGCGGCCCACAGCCGGTTGTCCCGAGCAGCCGCCAGGAGTTGCCGCCCCTCCGTCGAGGACAGCGGTTCGATCTCTCGCCTGGTTCCCATGCTCAGCTCCACATTCCGGGCCACGTTGCGCGGCAGTTCGTCCTCACGTACGGCGTGCTGAAGTGCAGCGCGCAGGAGCACCAGGAGGAAACGCACGGTCCGATCCGAGGGCAGCTTCTTGCAGCACTTTCCGAGTGCGCAGCACCGCCGCTTGTTCTCGGGCCGGGCCTTGTCCTTGCCCTGTGCACAGCACTGGCAGGTGGCGGCCGTCTTGACGAGGAAGGCCCGGATGTCGCGTGCCGTCAGCCGAGTGATCTTCTTCTTGCCGAACTCGGCGGTGACGTAGTTCCGCACCAGCGATTCGTAGTTCACGTAGGTGGTCTTGCGCACCTTCGGGCGAGCCACGTTGGTCAGCCAGTACGACAGGAACCCCGACAGCGCCATCTTGCTCGTCGCGACGGGAAGACCACTCTGGGAGTCTGCCTTGAGCTTCGTCAGCTTCTCGTGGGCGTCGTCCCAGGTCTTGCCGTAGACACTGCGCCGCTTGAAGGTGCCGTCAGTGGCCAGGACGAACGCCGTTCCCTCCCAACGGCCGTCCTTCCGCAGGTAGATAGTGCCTTCACCGTTGGTGTTCTTCTTCGCCATTACGCGGCTTCCTGTTCCGTGCGGAGGGATATGTAGTCGTGAAGGGCGGACTCGCTGATGCGGCGGCAGCGGCCGACTTTGAAGGAGGGGAGTTCGCGAGAGCGGATCAGGTCGTACACCTTCCAGCGGCTGATCCCGAGGCGGTCAGCGACCTGATCCACGTTGAGCACGGTCATTGCCAGACCTCTCCCTCTGTCTTAGCGCGTTGGGCTTGTTCGTGTTGTTGGGCGGTGTTGTGGCGGGTTTGGGCGGCGAGGAGTTCTTCGCCGGGGCGGTAGCCAGTGGCGAGGTAGGCCCATGAGGAGTCGGTGACGAGGGTGGTGTTCTCGTCGGGGGCGGGGAGGCCGGCGCGGGTGCGGGCTTGTTCGGCTTGGGCGGTGCGCCAGGTGCGGCGTACGTCTCGGAGTGCGCCGAGGGTGGTGGAGTAGGTGCGGGATTTCGTGGAGAAGTGGCCGCGGAATCCGAGCATGTGGGCCCATTTCCAGAGCTTGAGGTGGGCGAATTCCGGCAGGTGGCCGAGGTCCCAGGCGGTGCGGATCATCTGGCGTACGTGCTGCTGTACGCGGAGCTCCCGCAGGGGTTCGGCTTGTCCGGTGCCGTCGCAGTCGGTGCACAGGTCGCGGTAGCCGTCGGGGCCGCGTTGATAGCCCCGTCCGGCGCAGGGGAGGCAGATCAGCGTGCGGTCGACGGTTCCGGATTTGTCGGCGCTCTTGGTCGAGTACTTGGCGATGTATGCCGCGACCTTGTGATCAGTGAGTTCGCCGTCACCGAGCGCGGTGATCTCCCGTACGTCGACCCTCTCCCCCCACTCGATCGTGCGCTCCCCGATCGCATCGGATTCCACGGTGAGGACGGAACGCTTCGCAGCGTCGTGAACGGCGCTGATGAGTGCGTTGGGGGTGGCCCAGGCGGGGGGTGGGCTGGTGTGTCCTTCGGGTCCGTCGAAGCGGATCACGGCATGGAAGTGGACCAGGCCGCGTTCCTGGTATTCGGCGACTTTGGCGAAGGAGACGCGTAGCGCCGCTTTCAACGCTTTCTGTGTCATACCGAGTTCGGCGGCGAGGGCGCGGCGGAGGTAGGTGGTGAAGCGTGCCCAGAGGGCTCCGGCGTGCGCGTTCCACAGCACGGCGCCGGTGTAGTCGTAGATGGTGGGGTTGAGCGGGGTGCCGATCGTTGGGTCATCGTCGGTGTGGTGGGTGC
>NZ_JAAPBF010000337.1 GCF_022695985.1 Streptomyces sp. NP-1717
CTCCTCCGCCTCCCCCAGCGCCGCGCGCAGCCCCTCGTAGTCGTGGACGATCCACACGTCGCGCGACGACGTCCCGGCGGACACCTTCAGCACGGCGGGCAGCCCGACGGCCTCACGCACCAACTCGGCGCTCTCCGGGCGGGGTTCGACCTCCACCGCCGTGCCCGCGCTCAACCCCGCCCGGTGCAGCGTCCGCCGCACGCGCGCCTTGTCACGAAGCAGTTTTACGGCCTCCGGATCCGGACCCGGCAGACCGAGTTCCTGTGCGAGGTCGGCCGCGGGCACGCTCCAGGTGTCCGTCGTGTTGATCAACCCGGCGAGGTCCGGCAGGCTCGCGAGCGCGCCGCGCACCGCGTCCGGGTCGAAGGTGTCGACGTCGATGACGTCCACCCCGTACGCCCCTCGCGCGGTGGCCAGTTCATGGCGGTAGACGCTCCGGTCACCGGTCAGCAGGACGAACCGGTGCCCGGCGGCGTGGGCGGCCCGCGCCGTACGCCCGAGTCCGAAGGAGAGCGCTTCGAGGGCGGCGACGGTCATCGGACGGCCTCGCTCTCGGGCGTGACGACAGCGGCGGGCGGCGCGGGCCGGCCCGCCCACTCCAACACGGCCCAGGGTGGCCGTAGTTCGTCGAGCTCGTCGATGCGCTCGGGCCGCAGCGCGCCCGGGTCGGACGCCTCCGCGTGCCGCGCGAACACCCGCTCCGCGTAACGGTGTCCGGTGTCGGCGCCGAGGACCAGATGCGTGCGGCGGGGATCACGGGCCGCCTCCCACCCGGCCACGAGATGCGCGGCGCCCGTGGACAGCCCCGCGAACACCGCGTGCTGCCGCAGCAGCGCGACGGAACCGGCCATGGCGTGCCGGAAGTCGAGCCAGTGCATCGTGTCGTACAGCTCGTGGCGCACGTTCCCGAAGGGGATGGAGCTGCCGATGCCCGCGATGATCGCTTCCGGGTCGCTGAAGCCCTCGCTGCCGAACGTCACACTGCCGAAGGGCTGGATGCCCACCAGCCGTACCGTCCGCCCGTCGGCGCGCAGCGCCCTGGTGAGCCCGCCGGTCGACGCGCCGGTGCCGACGGCGCCGACGACGGTCAGGTCCTCCCCGGGCAGCGCGGCGGCGGCCAGGTCGGCGAGCTCGCGGTAGCCGGTGTGGTGCACACCGTCGTGGTACTGCCGCATCCAGTGGAAGTCGGTCCGCCGCGCCAGGAGTTGGCGTACGTGGCGGACGCGCCGCTCCTGGTCGAGCCGCAGGCTCCGCGAGGGCGGCATCTGGTCGACGGTGGCGCCGAGGACCTCCAACTGGGCGCGCATCGTGGCGTCCACGGTGGTGGAGGCGACGATGTGGCAGCGCAGACCGTAGCGGTGGCAGGCCATCGCGAGCGCGAGGGCGTAGATACCGCTCGAACTGTCCACGAGGGTCTGGCCGGGCACGACCCGGCCGCGTTCGAGCAGCGCGCGTACGGCGCCGAGCGCCGCGTACACCTTCATGGTCTCGAAGCGGGCCAGCACCACGTTCCCGGAGAGCCGGAGGAAGGCCGGGGCTTTCATGGCGTCGGTGATGTGGTCGTGCACGGGGACCGTGAGCTGGGGGGTGGCGGGGCTGAGCTGGGGCATGGCGTACGGGTCCTCCAGGGCTGTGGAGCAGGGCGTACGGACGTGGTGCCGGGGTGGGCGGCGGGGCGCGGGCGGACCCCGTCCCAGGTGGTCGCCGGGCGTCACTTCTTCAGGCCCCGGACGATGAGCCGGCGCGAACTCTGGTCGTACGGACCGCCGTCGAAGTCCCCGAAGCACTCGACGTCCGCGAACCCGGCGGCCACGAACAGGTCGTGCAGTTCGGCGGCGCTGTAGAGGAACGACCTGATGGAGGCGGTACGGGCCCTCTCCCCGCGGACGAGCGTCCAGTCGGTCCGGAGTCTGCGCCAGCTGTCCAGGACGGTGTCGCGCTGCACGATGTACGAACCGTCGGGCAGGTCCACAGCCTGTGGACGGCCGATCCAGCCCGCCAGTACCTCCTTGCCCATGACGTCGACCAGCAGCCGGCCGCCGGGGGCGAGGCTGTGCCACGCGTTGCGCAGGACCCGGGCGTTGTCGTCCGCGTTCTCGAAGTAGCCGAAGGACGTGAAGACGTTGAGGATCACGTCGTAGCTCTCGGGGGCCGCGTAGGTGAGCATGTCCTCGCGTACGAGCCGGACGTCCGCCGCCGCCTCCCGGCAGGCCGCCTCGGCACGCTCCAGCATGGCCGGGCTCAGGTCGACGCCGGTCACCCGGTGGCCGCGCGCCGCCAGGGGGACGAGGAAGAGACCGGGGCCGCAGCACAGGTCGAGGACCCGCGAGCCGGGCGGGAAGTCCAGCAGCGGGGCGGTACGGACCAGTTCGGCGACGGTCTCGGCGCGGGCGCCGGAGAACATGGCGGGGGCGAAGTCGACCCACAGGCTGTCGTCGTCGTACCAGCCGCCGCCGGTCGCGTCGTCCGGCGCTCCGTGCGTCGCATCGCCCGTCACATCGGCTGTCACATCGCCTGTCACATCGGCCTCCAGGTCGTCCGTCCCCGTCCTTGCCGGTCCCTGTGAGTTGTCGCGGCGTGGCGGGCCCGAGTTCCCGGAGCGCGCGAATTGGCGAGAGATGGCCACGAGGGGCGGGCCGGGAACCCGGCCGCTCACGTCCGGCGTTCTACCGTCGACCGTCCGGAGCGGCGAGCCGGGACAGACGGCCCGTGACGGTCGGGCCGGGGCAGACTGAGGGGGCCGTACGATGCTCGACCTGATCCAGGGCGGAAACGTGTCCCTGCCCGGCGGTGTCCTCGCGATCCGGGTGCCGGGCCCCTTCGACCTGTCCGTCCTGATCACCGGTGACGACGGAAAGGTCTCCGGTGACGGGGACTTCGTCTTCTACAACCAGCCGTCGGCGCCCGGCGCGCGTCTGAGGGGCGACACGGTCACGGTGGACGTGGGGCGGCTGCGCTCCGGGGCCGGCCGGGTCACGGTGGTCGTGAGCGCCGCCGACCCGGCCGTGCCGCTGGGCCGGCTGCCCCCGCCCGCGTTGTCGGTGACGCGAGCGGACGGACCGGGGCCGGCGCTCGCCCGGTTCACACCGCCACGCCCCACGCACGAGAGTGTCCTGCTGCTCGCGGAGATCTACCGCCGGGGCGGCGGGTGGAAGCTGCGCGCGCTCGGACAGGGGTACGCGGACGGACTGGCCGGGGTCGCACGTGACTTCGGCATCGAGGTGGCGGAGGACGGCGCCCCGCCCGCCGCCACCACCTCTTCGGTCCCCGGTGACGGCATGGTCGCCCTCGTCAACGCCGAGCGCTCACGCTCCGGCGCGCCGCCCGTCACGGCCGACGCCCGCCTCGCGGCGGCGGCGCGGGCGCACTGCGCGGGCATGGCGGCCGAGGGCCGGCTCGGTGCCGCGCCCCGTCCGGGTACGTCCCTCTACCAACGGGTCACGGCACAGGGGTACGCGTATCTGACCGTCGCCGAGCAGCTCGTCTCCGGTCCTCGTACGGAGGCCGACTTCCTGGCGTACTGCCTGACCGACCCGCGCATGGGCCGTACGGTCCGCGACCCGGTCCTCTCGCAGGTGGGCGTCGCCCGGGTCCCGGCCCCCGGCGGCGACATCTTCTGGACGGCGGTGTGGGCCCGCCCGCTGACCCCGCACGGGCTCGCGTCCCTCGCGTCAGACGTCGTCGCGCTCACGAACGCGGAGCGTGCGGCCGCCCGTCTGCGCCCGCTGGCCGGCGATCCCCGGCTGACGACGGCCGCGCAGGCGCACAGCGACGAGATGGTCGCGCGGGGTTTCTACTCGCACACGAGTCCGGACGGGCGGCAGCCCTGGGACCGGGCCGCCGCGGCCGGCTGCACACACCGGGGCATAGGCGAGAACATCGCGTGCGGTCAGCGGTCGGCCGCCGAGGTGGTCCGGGGCTGGATGGACAGCCCCGGACACCGCGCCAACATCCTGAAGCCGGACTTCACCCACATAGGCATCGGCTTCCGCGGTGGCGGTGAGGCCGGTACGTACTGGACCCAGCTGTTCGGCATGTCGGGATAGGGAGCCCCGGAGGACAGCCGCACGCTCAGCTCGCGCAGTACACGTCCCGCTCCGGGCGCTCGCCCTTCGTCAGGAACGCGGTGACCTTGCCGTCGCCGCACGCGTTGCCGTTGGCCAGGTACATGCCGTGGCCTCCCTGGTCGACGGTGACGAGCCTGGCCCGGTCGCCCAGCGCCTCACGCATCTTCAGAGCGCCGAAGTACGGGGTGGACGGGTCCCGCAGGCTCTGGATCAACAGGATGTTGGACGGGCCCCGGTCCGTGATCCGGGTCGGCTTCTCCGCCGGGTCGTTCTTCCAGAAAGCACAGGGCAGGACGTTCCCGGGCATGCCCGCGGTGAGCGGATAACGGGCCCTGTCCTCCTTCGTGGCCCGCGCGTATCCGCCCACGGAGGACGGCCAGCGCACGTCGTTGCAGATCACGGCGATCATGACCGACGCGTCCTCGTCACGCACCGGCTGGGCGAGGCCCGGGGACAGGACGGGCGTGGCGGCCGGGTCCTGGGCCGCCTGGACGAGCCGGGCGAGCTGAGGGAAGGCCGAGTCGCTGTAGAGGCCGTTGAGGAAAGCCTGGCGCAGCATGTTGCCGGTCAGCGGGTTGCCCTCGGTGGTCGACTCCTTGGGCGTGCGGTCCAGTCGGGCCGCGAGCGCGACGAACAACGGCCGTACGTCCTCGGCCCGTTCGGCCAGCCGCAGCCCTTCTTCGTCCCGGTCGGGGTCGGCGGCCCAGGCCGCGAAGTCGGGGAAGCGGTCCTCCACGGCTCTCGACGTGTTCGCCATCCAGCCCCGCTCGACACGCGTCGGGTCGGGGTCACCGCTGCTGTCCAGCACCCAGCGGTCGGTCCGCTGCGGGTACTTCTGCGCGTACACGGCACCGATGTACGTACCGTACGAGGTCCCCCACGCCGACAGCTTCTCCTCCCCGAGCGCCTGCCGGAACCGCTCGATGTCCCGCACCTCGTTGGCGGAGGTGAAACTCCGCAGCACCGCGCCCCCGTTCTCGTCGCACGCCTCGGCGGTACGGCGCGAGCGGGCCAGGTTCTCACCGATCTGCCCGTCGGCGCCGGGCCACGACCGCAGCTTCGCCACATACCGGTCGTCGGCGTCGAGCCCGCAACTCGCCGTCGTACTGCCGCCGACCCCGCGCGGATCGAAGCTGACGACGTCGTAGGCCCCGTCCAGCTCCTCCCGCAGCGCGTTCCCCTTCCTGGTCAGCGCCTGCACCCCGGACCCGCCGGGCCCGCCGGGGATGAACAGCAGCGTCCCGCGCCGCGCCGCCGGGTCCTCGCTCCGCACGCGCGACACGGCGAGCGTCAACTGCCGCCCACCGGGCTTCCCGTAGTCCAGGGGCACCGCCAACT
>NZ_JAAPBF010000338.1 GCF_022695985.1 Streptomyces sp. NP-1717
ACGCCTGGGGCTGCGGCGGCAGCGGTGCCGGCGGGGGGCCCGCGTCCGGCGACGCCGCACCGATCATCGTCGCCATGCCGTGTACGCCGTGCCCGCCGCCCTGGCCGGGTCCGCCGGGCGGCGGCGGTGTCGAAGCCGGTGCCGGGGCCGGCTTCGACGGCTCCAGCGGCGGCGGCTTGGGCACCGACGCCTCCGACGCCTCCGACGCTTCGGACGGCGGCTCCGGCCGCTTCGAGAACGCCAGTTCCGTACGCGCCCCGGGCTCCTCGTGGTCCAGCAACTGCACCGCGTGGCTGCCCAGTTGGGCGAGCAGTGCGCCGGGCAGCCAGGGCTCGTCGTTGTCCGGCTCACCCACCCGGGCCAGGATCTGCGCGGGGGTCGGGCGTTGCGCGGGGTCCTTCTTCAGGCAGTCGGCCACCAACTCCCGCAGGCCCTCCGGAAGTTCGGTGAGGTCCGGCTCCTCCTGCGCGATCCGGAACATCAGCACGTGGACGGCGGTGTCGGCCGTACCGAACGGGAGCCGTCCCGTCGCCGCGTACGCCAGCACCGTCCCCAGACAGAACACGTCGCACGCGGGCGTGATCGGGGTGCCGCGCACCTGCTCGGGCGCCATGAAGCCCGGCGACCCGACGAGCCCGCCGGTCCGGGTCAGCCCGGCGCCGGTGACGGTCTCCATCGCGCGGGCGATGCCGAAGTCGATGACCTTCGGCCCCTCGATGGTGACGAGGACGTTGGACGGCTTGAGGTCGCGGTGGATCAGTCCGGCGGAGTGGATGTCCTGGAGGGCGTGGGCGAGACCCGAGCCGAGTATCCGCACCGAGCGCGCCGGCAGCGGCCCGTGCGCGCCGGCCCCGCCCGAACCCGGCGCGCCCGCACCCGATCCGCTCCCACCCGGCGCGCCCGCACCGGGTCCGCGTGTGCCGGAGACGATGTCCTGGAGCGCGGGCCCGGCCACGTAACCCGTCGCGACCCACGGCACCGCGGCCTCCGTGTTCGCGTCGAGCACCGGCGCCGTCCACGCGCCGCCGACCCGCCGGGCCGCGGCTACCTCCAGCCTGAAGCGGTTGCGGAACTCGTCCTGCTCGGCGAGTTCCCGGCGTACGAGCTTCACCGCGACCGTACGGCCCCGGTCCGAGCGCGCCAGATAGACCTGCCCCATGCCCCCCGCGCCGAGGCGCGCCAGCAGCCGGTAGGCGCCGATGCGCTGTGGATCTCCTGCAGCCAGCTTCTCCATGGCCGTACGGCCCTCCCCAGATGCCCAAGCCCAACGGGGCGAGGATAGTGCCGCAGTCGTCGCACTGCGCGGCCACGCGGAAACCGGTGACCGGCCCGTCGGCGGCGGACGCTCTACCGGTCCGGCCGGTGGCCGATCGCGTCCATCGCCTCCGAAAGCCGCTCCAGCACCCGCACCGTCTCGGCGAAGTCCGACTCCCCCAACTCCCGTGCGAGGCGGGTCGCGAGAGCCGCGTGGCCGGGCGTGATCCCGTGGACCGCCGCGCGGCCGGCGGCGGTCGGGGTGAGCAGTTTCGCGCGGCGGTGGGCCGGGTTCGGCTCGTACGCCGCCAGTCCGCGCTCGACCAGCAGATCCGCGATCCGCTGCACGCTCTGCCGGGTGATGCCCATCGCGCGGGCGATCCCGGAGACGGGCAGCGGCTGTGGCAGTACGGCTCCGAGTACCTGCCACCAGGCCGCCGTCAGACCGGCCGGCGCCGCCAACTCATCTGCCACGGTGAGGAATTGGCCGTTCAGCCGGAAGACGGTGAGCGCGCTCCTGCTGAGCATGTCGGCCGGGTCCGGTGCGGAGACGTCCCGTTCCGTCATGAGTTGAGGGTCTCGAACGCGCTCGCGTCCGAGTTCTTGAACAGCCGGTACCAGGCGTCCAGCTTCTCGCCCTCGTACACACCCAGCAGCGCGAAGATCTCGCGGGCGAAGGCGACGGGCTCGGTCGGGCCGGCCGTGATCACGTTGCCGTCCGTGACCGCGTCCGCGTCGCGGTAGTGCTCGCCGCCCGCGTACCCGGTGGCGTCCAGGTAGTGGCTGACGGCGCTGGTGTGCTCCCGGTCGTCCAGCAGCCCCTCGCGGGCCAGCCCCGCCGTGGCGCCGCAGATCGCGGCGACGGGGAAGCCCAGCCCCACGAGCCGCCGGGCGGCGCGGGCGAACGGCGCCAGATCGTCCCCGGCGTCCCAGAGTCCGGCGCCCGGGAGGATGAACACGGCCGTGTCGCCGGGCTCGCCGAGCTGTTCGAGCGCGAGGTCGGGCTCGATACGCAGACCGCCCATGGTGGTCACCGGCTCCGTCGTCGGGCCGACGGTCCGCACGGTGAAGCCGTTCTGTGCGAGATGCGCGGTGGCGTACCCGGTCTCCCAGTCGGCGAGTGTGTCGTACACGGCGAGGTACACGGTCTTGCCGGTCATGGTGGCCTCCTCGGTTGTATGACAGCAGCCTGTCATGTCGACAGCGTGCTGTCAATGCTCGGAGGGGTGCGCCGGGGGCGACGGTGCGGAGCGTGCGGCGCGCGCGGGCGAGCGAGGGGCGACAACCTGCCGAGTCCCGTCCCGCACACCAGACAGGATGGTCATTTCGGTCCCCGCCCGCCCCTCTCTACGCTGGCCGCATGACCCCTCACCTCGACGTCGACCCTCTCGACGCTGCCGACCCGAAGGCGGGCGCGGCCGTCAAGGCCGCCGACCGTGCGCATGTGTTCCACTCCTGGTCCGCCCAGGAACTGATCGATCCGCTCGCCGTCGCCGGCGCCGAGGGCTCGTACTTCTGGGACTACGAGGGCAACCGCTACCTCGACTTCACCAGCGGCCTCGTCTTCACCAACATCGGCTATCAGCACCCCGCCGTCGTGGCCGCGATCCAGGAGCAGGCGGGCAGGCTCACGACCTTCGCGCCCGCGTTCGCCGTCGACGTACGCTCCGAGGCCGCACGCCTCATCGCCGAGCGCACCCCCGGTGACCTCGACAAGATCTTCTTCACCAACGGCGGCGCGGAGGCCGTCGAGAACGCCGTACGGATGGCCCGGCTGCACACCGGCCGCCCCAAGGTGCTCTCCGCCTACCGCTCGTACCACGGCTCCACCTCCACCGCGATCAACCTCACCGGTGACCCGCGCCGCTGGGCGTCCGACTCCGGCAACGCGGGCGTCGTGCGCTTCTGGGCGCCGTTCCTCTACCGCTCACCCTTCTACGCCACCACCGAGGCGGAGGAGTGCGCCCGCGCGCTGGAGCACCTGGAGGCGACCATCGCCTTCGAGGGGCCCGCGACGATCGCCGCGATCATCCTGGAGACGATCCCCGGCACGGCGGGCATCATGACGCCGCCGCCCGGATACCTCGCCGGCGTACGGGAACTGTGCGACCGGCACGGCATCGTCTTCGTCCTGGACGAGGTGATGGCCGGCTTCGGCCGCACCGGTGAGTGGTTCGCCGCCGACCACTTCGACGTCGTGCCCGACCTGCTGACCTTCGCCAAGGGCGTCAACTCCGGTTACGTGCCGCTCGGCGGAGTCGCGATCTCCGCCGCCATCGCGGACACCTTCGCGACCCGCCCGTACCCCGGCGGCCTCACCTACTCCGGCCACCCGCTCGCCTGCGCGGCGGCCGTCGCGACACTGCGGGTGATGGCCGAGGAGAAGATCGTCGAGCACGCCGCGCACATCGGCGAGACGGTGCTCGGCCCCGGCCTGCGCGAACTGGCCGCGCGGCACCCCTCGGTGGGCGAGGTGCGGGGAACGGGCGTCTTCTGGGCGCTCGACCTCGTACGGGACAGGGAGACACGCGAGCCGCTGGTGCCGTACAACGCGACGGGCGAGGCGAACGCGCCGATGGCCGCGTTCGCCGCCGCGTGCAAGAAGGGCGGGCTGTGGCCGTTCGTGAACATGAACCGCACGCACGCCGTGCCGCCCTGCAACGTCACGGAGGCGGAGGCGAAGGAAGGGCTCACGATCCTGGACGCGGCCCTGTCGGTGGCGGACGAGCACGTGGTCTGAGGGTGTTCCGTCCCCGATCGCCGTACGGGCCCACGGCGGGCCCGTATGGCGATCGAGCGGGCGAAGGCCCCTCCCGGCACCTGGCTTAAGGTGTGCGAAGCCGGACGAGGGGACGACCATCAATGCCCGCCAGCGGAGCTGTGACCCGCAACACCCTGCGGCAGCAGATCGCGGACGCGCTGCGTGACGAGGTGCTGGCGGGGCGTTTGCTCCCGGGCGAGGAGTTCACCGTCAAGCACATCGCCGAGCAGTACGGCGTGTCGGCGACCCCCGTCAGGGAGGCGCTGGTCGACCTGTCCGCGCAGGGGCTGCTCGACTCCGACCAGCACCGGGGCTTCCACGTCCACCAGTTCACCGTCGCCGACTTCCGCGCCATGGTCGAGGCGCGCTCACTGATCGCGGACGGCATCTTCCGCCGGATCGCGGTGACCCCGATCGGCCGGGTGCGGTCGGAGACGCTGGTCTCGGTACGGCGCCGCGCCGAGGAGGCGGGGCGGGCGGCCAAGGGCGGGGACCTGGACATCCTGATCGGGTACGACCTGCGCTTCTGGCGGGAGCTGGCCGCGCTCGTCGCGAACCAGTACATCTGCGACTTCCTGCACCGGCTGCGCGTCCAGGCATGGGTGTTCTCCGTACCGTTCCTCCGCGCCGACGGCGCCTGCCGCGACTGGCTGTGGAGCGGGCACGAACAGCTGGTCGACGCGATCACGCTCGGCGACACGGAGGCCGCGCGGACGGTCGTGGAGGGCTGCGACGCGCACGCTCTGGCCTGGGCGGACCGGCTGGAGCCGGAGCAGCCGGAACCGGGACGTCCGCGGAAGTGAGCGGCTACGCGATGGGTGGACGTACGCGAGCGGGGTCCGGGTCGGGACCGGCGTCGGGCGCGGACCCGGGCACGGGTCCCGACCCCGTCATACCCGCGGGCGCCGGAGCGGACGGCGGCGACGGCGGGAGCGAGGGGAACGGGAGCGGGGTGGAGCTGACCGTCGTCGTCCCCGCGTACAACGAGGAGCGCCGGCTGCGGCCCACCCTCGACGCCATCTGCGCCCATCTGCGCGCCGACCCGGAGCGCTGGGGCGACTGGGAGCTGATCGTCGTGGACGACGGCTCGACGGACGGCACCGCGGCGATCGCGGCGCGGGCCGCCGCGGACGAGCCCCGCATCCATGTGCTGACGAGCGACGAGAACCGCGGTAAGGGGTACGCCCTGCGGCAGGGCGTACTGGCGTCGTACGGCAGGCGCGTACTGGTCACGGACGCGGACCTGGCGACGCCGATAGAGGAACTGGACACGCTGGACGCGCTGCTCGCGCCGGACGGCGGGGCGCCCGGCGACGAGTTCTCCCGGGGGACGGACGACGAGTCCT
>NZ_JAAPBF010000339.1 GCF_022695985.1 Streptomyces sp. NP-1717
GGGAGCGGGAGCCGGTGCCGGGGCGGGAGCCTCCTGCTTCGGAGCCTCCGCCTTGGGGGCCTCCTGCTTCGGCGCGGCCGGAGCCGGTGCCGGGGCAGCCGCCGGAGCGGCACCCTCGGCGCCGATCACGGCCAGCTTCCCGCCGACCTCGGCGGTCTCGTCCTCGGCGACCACGATCTCCAGCAGCACACCGGAGACCGGGGCGGGGATCTCGGTGTCGACCTTGTCGGTCGAGACCTCCAGCAGCGGCTCGTCGGCCTCGACGGAGTCGCCGACCTCCTTGAGCCAGCGGGTGACGGTGCCCTCGGTGACGCTCTCACCGAGCGCCGGGAGGGTGACGTCGGTGCCCTCGGCGGAGCCGCCGCCGGCCGCCGCCTCCGCGGCCGGCGCGGGCGCCGGAGCCTCGGCCTCGGTGGACGGAGCGGCCTCGGCCGGGGCCTCCTGAGCGGGCGCCGGAGCGGCCTCCGCCGGAGCCGCCGCCTGCTGCGGCTCCTCGGCGGCCTCGCCGCCGGAACCGTCGTCGATCACGGCCAGTTCGGCGCCGACCTCGACCGTCTCGTCCTCGGCGACCTTGATCGAGGACAGGACCCCGGCGGCGGGCGCCGGGATCTCGGTGTCGACCTTGTCGGTGGAGACCTCGAGCAACGGCTCGTCGGCCTCGACGCGCTCGCCCTCGGCCTTCAGCCAGCGCGTGACAGTGCCCTCGGTGACGCTCTCACCGAGCGCCGGCAGGGTTACGGAAACCGCCATGGTTTCAGTTGCTCCTAACGGTGGGATCTCCCCAGCCGGCGCGGAGCGCCGGGCGAGGGGAAGTGCGGTAGTGGTCGTCGCGTCCTGACCGACGCATCAGTCGTGGGCGTGGAGCGGCTTGCCGGCCAGGGCCAGGTGGGCCTCGCCGAGGGCTTCGTTCTGCGTCGGGTGCGCGTGGACGAGCTGCGCGACCTCGGCCGGCAGAGCCTCCCAGTTGTAGATCAGCTGAGCTTCGCCGACCTGCTCGCCCATACGGTCACCGACCATGTGGACGCCGACCACGGCACCGTCCTTGACCTGGACGAGCTTGATCTCGCCCGCGGTCTTCAGGATCTTGCTCTTGCCGTTGCCCGCCAGGTTGTACTTCAGAGCGACGACCTTGTCCGCACCGTAGATCTCCTTGGCCTTGGCCTCGGTGATGCCGACGGAGGCGACCTCGGGGTGGCAGTACGTCACCCGGGGCACGCCGTCGTAGTCGACGGGGACGGTCTGCAGGCCCGCCAGCCGCTCCGCGACGAGGATGCCCTCGGCGAAGCCGACGTGCGCGAGCTGGAGCGTCGGGACGAGGTCGCCGACGGCCGAGATCGTCTCCACGTTCGTGCGCATGTACTCGTCGACGAGCACGAAGCCGCGGTCCATCGCGACGCCCTGCTCCTCGTAGCCGAGGCCCTGCGAGACGGGGCCGCGGCCGATCGCGACCAGCAGCACCTCCGCGTCGAAGGTCTTGCCGTCGGCCAGCGTGACGCGCACACCGTCCTGCGTGTACTCGGCCTTCTCGAAGAAGGTGCCGAGGTTGAACTTGATGCCGCGCTTGCGGAACGCGCGCTCCAGGAGCTTGGAGCTGTTCTCGTCCTCGACCGGCACGAGGTGCTTGAGGCCCTCGATGACGGTGACCTCCGTGCCGAAGGACTTCCACGCCGAGGCGAACTCGACGCCGATGACGCCACCGCCCAGGACGATCGCCGACTGCGGCACGCGGTCCAGCTTCAGCGCGTGGTCCGAGGAGATGATCCGCTCGCCGTCGATCTCCAGGCCGGGCAGCGACCTCGGTACGGAGCCGGTGGCGAGCAGGACGTGACGGCCCTCGACACGGCGGCCGGCGACGTCGACGGAGGTCGGGGAGGAGAGCCGCCCCTCACCCTCGATGTAGGTCACCTTGCGGGAGGCGACCAGACCCTGAAGTCCCTTGTAGAGGCCGGCGACGACCTCGTCCTTGTACTTGTGGACCCCCGCGATGTCGATGCCCTCGAAGGTGGCCTTGACCCCGAACTGCTCGGACTCGCGCGCCTGGTCGGCGATCTCGCCGGCGTGCAGCAGGGCCTTCGTGGGGATGCAGCCGTTGTGCAGGCAGGTGCCGCCGAGCTTGTTCTTCTCGATCAGGGCGACGTCCAGGCCCAGCTGCGCTCCGCGCAGCGCCGCGGCGTAACCGCCGCTACCGCCGCCGAGGATCACTAGGTCGAAAACGGTGCTGGCGTCGTTCGCCACGTCACGTCCTCCATGCATGTGCGCCGGGCGCGGTCGATGACCGGGCGGCGGCTGGTGTTCGGCCGCTGTTTCGTCGGCCCTGTGGTGGGGGCCCTGTCCTGCCGGGGACCCATCTTCGCACTTGTCGGAGGGCGGCGGGACGCGGGGCCGGGGTCTGAGACGGCCGGTCGGCCGCGATCAGGGGTTACTGACTCGTACGGTGTCGTACGCGTGCCCGTGCGGATGCCCGAACGCGCGCCGTACACACGTCGTAAGCACGCCCGGGGTGCGACACCGGGACGTCCGGCGCCGCTCGCGGGGTTTCGCCGGAGGCGGAACGGCCCCGCCCCGCGAGCCCCGGTGTACCACCGGAACCCACGGGGCGGGCCAGACATTCCCGGCGGCGGCCGGGGAGCCGGCCGCCCTGGTCAGCCCAGGTCGCCCGCGGCGGTGCGCTCGGCGAGCCTGACCAGCGTGCGGATCGACGAGCCCGTACCGCCCTTGGGCGTGTAGCCGTACGGCGCGCCTTCGTGGAAGGCCGGCCCGGCGATGTCGAGGTGCGCCCAGGTGATGCCCTCGCCCACGAACTCCTTGAGGAACAGTCCGGCGACCAGGCCGCCGCCCATGCGCTCGCCCATGTTCGCGATGTCGGCGGTGGGGGAGTCCATGCCCTTGCGCAGCTCGGTCGGCAGCGGCATCGGCCAGGACGCCTCGCCGACCTCCTCGGCGATCTCGTGCACGGAGGTACGGAACGCCTCGTCGTTCGACATGATGCCGAAGGTGCGGCTGCCCAGCGCCACGACCATGGCGCCGGTCAGCGTCGCCACGTCCACGATCGCGTCGGGCTTCTCCTCGGAGGCGCGGGTGATCGCGTCCGCGAGGACGAGCCGGCCCTCGGCGTCGGTGTTCAGGACCTCGACGGTCTTGCCGCTGTACATGCGCAGGACGTCGCCGGGGCGCGTCGCGGTGCCCGACGGCATGTTCTCGGCGAGCGCGAGCCAGCCGGTCACATTGACCTGGAGATTGAGGCGGGCCGCGGACACGACGGCGGCGAGGACGGCGGCCGCGCCGCTCATGTCGCACTTCATCGTCTCGTTGTGGCCCGGGGGCTTGAGCGAGATGCCGCCCGAGTCGTAGGTGATGCCCTTGCCGACGAGGGCGATCGTCTTCTTCGCCTTGGCGTGCGTGTACTCCAGGCGTACGAGGCGCGGGCCGTGCTCCGACCCCTTGCCGACGCCGAGGAGGCCGCCGTAGCCGCCCTTGACGAGCGCCTTCTCGTCGGTGACCTGGACCTTGACGCCGTGCTCCTTGCCGGCCGCCGTCGCGATGGCCGCGAACGTCTCCGGGTAGAGGTCGTTCGGCGGGGTGTTGATCAGGTCGCGGGCGCGGTTGATCTCCTCGGTCAGCGAGATCGCGCGCTCGACCGCGGCCTTGTGCGCCTTGTCGCGCGGCTTCGCGCCGAGCAGGGTGACCTCGCCGAGCGGCTGCTTCACACCGCTGTCGCCCTTGCCGCCGGCGGACTTGGCGGACTTCTCCGTGCCGCGGTAGGCGGTGAAGGTGTACGCGCCGAGCAGCGCGCCCTCCGCGACGGCCTCGATGTCCTCGACGCCCTCCAGGGGCAGCGCGAACGCGGCCTTCTTGGCACCGGAGAGCGTGCGGGCGGCGACACCGGCGGCGCGGCGGAGGGTCTCGGCGCCGTACGCCTCGTCCTTCTCCGGGGCGGTGCCGAGGCCGACGGCGATGACGATCGGGACCTTGAGACCGGACGGTGCGGGGAGCTTGGTCGCCTCGCCCTCGGCACCCGTGGCGCCGAGGGACTCCAGGACGGAGGCGAGCTTGCCGTCGTACGCCTTGTCCACGGCCTCGGCGCCCGGCGCGACGGTCGGGCCCTTGGCGCCCTTGGCGACGCCGACGACGAGCGCGTCGGCGCGCAACGTCGCAGCGCCGGCTGTGCTGAGAGTGAGAGCAGTCACGGTGGTGAAATCTCGCTTCCATAGAAGTTCTTCGGCGGGTGCCGGTCTGTCGCAGGCCCGGCCGTGCCCGCCGCGTCGTGATTCGGCCTGCGGAACACCTGGAACGAGCCTACGCGCGGTGCGGGCCCTCCCTCACGGCGGTCGGTCGTGCTCGGCCGGAACGCAGGGGGTCCGGGGCGGTCCGTACGCGGTCCGCCGTGGGTGATCCGACGGGGCGGGCCCGGTCCGGGCCCGGCCTGCGGTGACGGTGCCGGTGGCGGCTTCCCGGTGGGCCTTGCCCGACGGGACGCGGGTCCGTTCCGGGGGGCCCTTCGGGCACCTCGGCTGAAGGGTCGTCAGCCGAGAGGCCGTCAACTGACCGCTTCCGGACGGGAGTCCACCCGAGCGCGTCGACCGGAGACTCCGTCAGCCCAGGGTCAGGACGACCAGGGCCGCGGTGGCCGCCGTCTCCGCGAGTCCGCCGAAGACGTCCCCCGTGACACCGCCGAAGCGGCGCACGCAGTGCGCCAGCAGCGACTGCGCGGCGCCGAGACCGGCGGCCAGGGCCAGGGCGTGGTGCAGGGCGCCGTACCAGCCGAACAGGCCGCCGCACACCGCCGCCGCGACCGCGGTCACCAGCAGCGCCGCGAGCACCGCCGTCCGCGCGGGCACGGAACCCGCGACGGCGGCGCCCAGACCGTCGGGCCGCGCGGGCGGCACACCCCCGCGCGCGGCCAGTGTGAGGGCGAGCCGCGCGGTGACGGCCGCGAGGGCGGCGGCGACGGCGCCGTACGCCCAGCCCTCTTCGTACAGCCGCGTCAGCGCGGCCACCTGTGTCAGGAGGACGAGCAGCAGGGTGATCACACCGAACGGGCCGATGTCCGACCGCTTCATGATCCGCAGCGCGTCCTCGGCCGGTTTCGCACTGCCGAGGCCGTCGGCGGTGTCCGCCAGACCGTCCAGATGCAGTCCCCGGGTGAGCACGGCGGGGACGGTGGTGGTGGCCACGGCGGCGAGCGGCGCGCCCGCGCCCGCCAGGAGCAGCAGACCGCCCGCGGCGGCAGCGCACAGTCCGACGACGAGCCCGGCCAGCGGCGCCGCCAGCATCCCGGCGCGGGCGGCGTCGCGGTCCCAGCGGGTGACCCGGACCGGGAGCGCGGTGAGCGTGCCGAAGGCGA
>NZ_JAAPBF010000034.1 GCF_022695985.1 Streptomyces sp. NP-1717
GGGCACTTCGAAGACGGCTTCCAAGACCGCGTCGAAGACTGCTTCGAAGACGGCGTCCGGGACCGCGCAGAAGAAGACGCCGGCCAAGAAGGCGGCGGCCAAGAAGACGACGACGGGCAAGACCGCCGCGAAGAAGACGACGGCCAAGAAGACCACGGCGAAGAAGGCCCCGACGAGAAAGCGTTCGGCCTGAGACCTGTCGGCCGGGCCGCGTGTGCGACCCGTCCACGGCTTGGGCCGTGTCTGACACATCCCGCCTGGCCGGCGAAGCCTGGCACGGCACCTCGCCGCGTTGTCGGCGGCCGGCCGAATGCGCCCGGTACGAGACGGCCTCCGCCTTGCGACGCACCGCACCAGCCGCCGCCGGCCCCGCCCTGCGGCCGGGCCGCATGTGCGACCCGGCCACGCCTTACCCGCGGCGCGCGTCCCTGAGGGCGAAGTCGTCGGGGAGCGGCGTGTCCAGCGCGTTGAGGGCGGCGACGAGCTTCTTCTCCTCGTACGTGAAATGGGACTCCACCAGCGCGACGAGACCGTCCAGTTCACCCCGCACCCGGCGTGCCTCGGCGGCGTCCGGGGCAGCGCCGATCCCGTCGACGAGAGCCTGGAGCCGCCCGAGGATGCCGGTCACCATGTGGTGGTCGTGCGCGAGCTGTTCCAGTACGGGCGCCAACTCGGGGAAGCGCCGCGCCAGTTCGGGGAAGACGCCGTCGTCCTCCGCCGTGTGATGCCGGGTCAGGGCGGAGCAGAACGCGAGGCAGTGCGCCTGTAGTTCACGCGGGCGCTCACCGTCGCCCGCGAGGTAGCCGTCGACATCGTCCTGCAGCCGGGCGAGCTCCTCACGGAGCCAGATGTGCACATCGATCAGTTGATTGCCGAACGCCGCGAGGCGGTCGCCCGGCGCGTCGTCCGGTACGGCGGAGGTCCCCATGCCCGCATCGTATGCGCACTATTGATTCTGTTGGATTCTGTGCGACAGACCCTGGCGGTTCCGGGGAATTCCGGTGGACAATCCGGGGCGTGGGCGCCACTTCAGGCACAGCCCTGTCATCACCAACTCGCGCCCCGTGTTTGGCCGTTGAGCCCGGCTCCGAGTGAGAGGGACAAGCGATGACGAACAGCAGACCAGGTTCGGCGAACCGATGGCGCGCTGCCTGTGCGACGGCGCTCGCGGGGGTGCTCTGTCTGGGGACCCCGGCAGCCGCCGCCCCGGACGACGCGGCCGGCCCCGCCGGGACCGCCTGGAACGTCTCCCGTGGCGGGCCCGCCGCCGCCGTACGGCTCGACCCCGCCGACGGCACCGTCACCCTCGCCGTACGGGACGGCGGCCGCACCCTCGTCGAACCCTCACCCCTCGGCATCGTCACCGAGGACGCCGATCTGACACGCGGGCTGCGCCTGGTGGACCGCGAGGACCGACGTATCGCCGAGCGGTACACCACCGTCGTCGGCAAGGAGCGCCGCCGCGCCGTCGACATGGCCGAGTCGCGCTTCACCCTGGAGGGTACGGGCGGCGCACGGGTCGACCTGGTCGTACGCGCGGCCGGCGACGGAGTCGCGTACCGCTACGTGCTCCCGAGCGGCGGCGACGGCGCCGTGCTGCGCGAGGCGTCCGGCTTCGTCCTGCCCGGCGACGCGCCCGCCCGGCTCAGCGACTACTCGGTCAACTACGAGCAGCCGTACGACGGTTCGACCGCCGCGGGCGCTCCGAGCGGCCAGTACGCGTACCCCGCCCTCTTCCGGGTGGGCGACGACCACGTACTGCTCACCGAGGCGGACGTCGACGGCCGCTACCCCGCGAGCCGCCTCACGCACACGGCGGGCAGTGGACGCTACGACGTGACGCTGGCCGACCCCGCCGTGCCCCGGCCCGCCGACGGCCCGCTCGCGACCCCCTGGCGGACCGTGATCGCGGGCGACCTGGCGACCGTGACCGAGTCCACCCTCGTGGACGACCTGGCCCCGCCCTCCCGTGTCGCGGACACCTCCTGGATCCGCCCCGGCGCCGTCGCCTGGTCCTGGCTCGCCGGATTCGGCGCGGCCCAGCGCAGCCTTGAGACCCAGCAGCGGTTCGTGGACTACGCGGCGGCGCACGGCTGGGAGTACTCCCTGGTGGACGACGGCTGGAACACCACCGACTGGATGCCACAGCTGATGGAGTACGCCGAACGGCGGGGCGTGGGCGTCCTGTTGTGGATGCACTGGACCGATCTCGACACGCCCGCCGAGCGCACGCGGCAGCTCGACAGGGTCAAGGAGTGGGGCGCCGCCGGGCTGAAGATCGACTTCATGGACTCCGACTCGCGTGAACGCATGGAGTGGTACGACGAGATCCTCCGCGAGACCGCCGACCGGGAGCTGATGGTCAACTTCCACGGCTCGACGCTGCCGCACGGCATCCAGCGCACCTGGCCGCACGTCATGACGATGGAGGGCGTGCACGGCGCCGAGCAGGGCGATGTCCAGGCCGACGACATGGCGACGCTGCCCTACACCCGTAACGTGGTCGGCTCCATGGACTTCACCCCCATGGGCTTCCAGTTCGGACAGCGCAACAACACCGAGGCCGCCGAGCTGGCGCTCTCCGTCGTGTACGAGTCCGGGTTCCAGAACTACGCGGGCAGCGTCGAGGCGTACCGCGCCCGGCCCGAACTCGCCCGGTTCCTCGACCAGGTCCCGACCGTCTGGGACGAGAGCCGGTTCGTCGCCGGTACGCCCGGTGAGGGGGCGACGTTCGCCCGCAGGGACGGCGACCGGTGGTTCCTCGGCTCCATCAGGGCGGGCGACGGGGGTACGGAGCGGGTCCCGCTGACGTTCCTCGGCCCCGGCTCGTGGCGGGTCGACGTCGTACGGGACGGCGCCGACGGTGTCGTACGTCAGAGCAAGGTGACGAACCGTCAGGACGTACTTACGGTGCCGGTGTTGGCGGACGGCGGCTTCGCCGCGCAGATCTGCCGCGCCGTGCCTGGCCGCGACAGCTGCGACCGGCCGGTGGACTCGGTGCCCGTCGGCACGCTGTCCGTCACCCCCGCCAAGGCGGACGCCCTGCCGGGCGAGACGGTCGGCATCGACGCGAGCTTCGTCCTGGACGAGGCGGGCCCCGCCGAGGACGTGAGACTCGCCGCCCGTACCCCCGAGGGCTGGACGGTCGACGGCACCGGCGCGACGGCGGACGAACTGGCCGACGGCGGCGAACTGACCACGTCCTGGCGGGTCACGGTCCCCGCCGACCCGGTGTACGGGGCGACGGAGATCCCGGTCACGCTGACCTACCGGGACCCGGACGCCCGACGTGGCGCGCCGCCGCTGACGGTCGAGCGAACGGTGCGGGTCTTCGTGGCACGTGAAGGCACCGTTTACGTCAGCTCGTTGCCGTTCGTCTCCGAGTCCAACGGCTGGGGCCCGGTCGAGCGCGACCTCTCCAACGGCGAGAACGGCACGGGCGACGGCGGCCCGCTGCGGCTCGGCGACACGACGTACGACAAGGGCCTCGGAGTGCACGCGCGCTCCGAGGTGACGGTCGCCCTGAACGGCGCGTACGACAGCTTCGCGGCGTGGGCCGGCATCGACGAGGAGAAACCGGACAAGGGTTCGGTGGCCTTCGAGGTGATCGGCGACGGCGAGACCCTGGCCCGCAGCGGCGTCCTGGGCCCGACGGACGCGCCACACGCGTTCGACGTGGACGTGCGCGGTGTCCGGCACCTCACGCTGCGCGTCACGGACGCCGGCGACGGCATCGACTCGGACCACGCGGACTGGGCGGACGCCCAACTGACGCTCTCAGAGGGGTAGTCGACACGGCCCGGCGGGAGCTCGACCTCGCCGGGCCACGTCGCGTCCACCCTTCGCGGCATGACTGGAGTCGCGGAGGAACCGGTCCTGGCCTGGTTTCGGGAAGACGTTGTGAAGCCGTCGCGCTCGTTTCGTGCGCGAGCGGCGTCGATAAGATCCCTCGTGGCCCCGTGTGTTGGGGGAATCGGAACATCGACCGAGTGGGAGTGCCAGGTATGCGTGGAGGCAGCGTCGCCGTCGTCGGCGGCAGCATAGCGGGATGTGCCACGGCACTGGCCGTGTCCCGCGGCGGAGCCGGGAAGGTCACCGTCTTCGAGCGGGCCGACGCCCAACTCCGGGACAGGGGAGTCGGGATCGCCCTCCACAACGACCGGTACGACGAACTCCAGAGCGCCGGATACGTCGCCGCCGAGATGCCCTGGGCGCCGCTGACCCGGCGGGTGTGGAGCGTGCGGGACGGCGAGGCGGAGCACGGACGGGCCGTCGGTGAGCAGCCGTTCCCGTTCCGCGCCTACAACTGGGGTTCCCTGTGGAGTGAGTTGCGGCGCCGGGTGCCCGAGGACGTCGACTACCGGTCCGGTGCGCTCGTCAGCGCCGTCGAGCCCGACTCCGACGGCGTGACCCTCCAACTCGGCGACGGGCAGCGGGAACGCTTCGACGCCGTGATCGGGGCGGACGGCTACCGCTCGGTGGTCCGCGACGCGATGTTCCCCGGGCTCGGCGCGACGTACGCCGGGTACATCGGCTGGCGCGGCACCTCGGCGGACGTCGCGGACCTCCCCTCCGACGGCAACGACGCGCACAACGTGGTCTTCCCCGGCGGCCACTGCATGATCTACCGCATCCCGGACGGCGTCGGCGGACACCGGCTCAACTGGGTGCTCTACACCGCCCCGCCGGAGTCCGAGGACCTCCACCCGGACCTGAAGACACCGACCTCGCTGCCGCCCGGCCGGCTCAACTCGGCGCTCACCGCGCACCTCCGGGCCCTCGTCGCGGACAACTTCCCGCCGTACTGGGCGGCCCGGGTGCTGCGTACGCCCGCAGAGACGACGTTCATCCAGCCCATCTACGACCTGGAGGTGCCGCAGTACACCTCCGAGCGGATGCTGCTCGTCGGCGACGCCGCCAGCGTCGCCCGGCCGCACATCGGCGGCGGCAGCGTCAAGGCGCTCCAGGACGCGACGGCCCTGGAGGCCGCGGCGGTGGCCGGGGAGAGCTGGAAGGAGATCATGGAGGCGTACGACACCCATCGCGGTGCCGTCGGTGCCTCGCTGGTCGCGCTGGCCCGCAGGATGGGGAGCGCGCAGGTGGAGAACACGCCGGACTGGGGGGCGATGGGGCAGCCGGAGTTCGAGGCGTGGTGGCAGGCGCAGAACAGTGGGTCCGACCGGAACAGCGGGTTCGGTGGGCACCGGCTGAAGTGACGTGGGCGGCTCACCGGGTTCGCCCGGTGGGCCGGTTCGTCCTCAATCGCCGGCGGGGCTTGAAATGCCCGCCCAGCGAGCTTGATTGAAGCCCGTCCGGCGATTGAGGACAAGGCCCGTGCGCACAGAGATTGAGGACTGGGCTCAGTGCGTTCGGACCGGGGTCAGTTCCAGGGCCTCGTGGAGTGGGGACGGGTCCGTGCGGGCGTCCTCGCCCGACATGCGCAGGGTCGGGCGGCCCGAGGTGAGGACCGTGATCGTGCGGGCGCGTTCCGCCGCCTGGGCGGGGCTCGGTGAGACCAGCAGTACCGCGATGCCCTCGTCCGCCAGGGTGCCGACCAGTTCGTAGACCTGCTTGACCAGAGCGGGCGCCAGGCCCTCCGTCGGCTCGTCCATCAGCAGCACGCTCGGCGAGCCGAGCAGCGCACGCGCCAGGGCGAGCATCTGCTGCTCGCCGCCGGACAGGTCCGTGCCCCGGTTGCCCTGGCGCTCACCCAGCCGGGGCAGGAGTTCCAGCACCCGCGCCGGGGTCCACGCGCTCGGCCGGGTCGCGTCGCCGCGGCGCGGCGGGCGGTAGGAGAGCCGCAGGTGCTCCGCGACGGTCAGGCCCGCGAAGACCCGCCGCCCCTGCGGTACGAGGCCGATCCCGGCGCGCGCCACCCGGTGCGCGGGCAGCCCGGTCATCTCCTGGCCGTTCAGCCGTACCGAGCCGGCGGACGGGCGGATGAACCCCGCCACCGTGTGGACGAGGGTGGTCTTGCCCGCCCCGTTGTGGCCCACGATCGCGTGGACGGAGCCGGCGGGGACGCTCAGATCGAGGTCGTGCAGGACGGTGCCGCCGTGGTAGCCCGCCGTCAGGCCGGTGAGTTCCAGCATCGGTGGTCGGTCACCCTCTCGCTTCTGCTGTGTCGCGGGCGCCCGTGGCGTGGTACGCGTCGCGCACCTCCGGATGGGCGAGCGCCTCGGCGGTCGGGGCGGTGATCAGTACCCGGCCGGCCGCCAACACGGTCACCGTGTCGGCGAGTTCGGCGACGACCTCGACGTGGTGCTCCACCAGGATGACGGCCACGTCGGCCGGGAGCCCGCGCAGGATCGTGAGCAGACGGCCGATGTCGCCGTCGGTCAGCCCGGCCGCCGGCTCGTCGAGCAGCATCAGCCGCGGGGCGCCCGCGAGTGCCGCCGCGAGGTCGAGCATGCGGCGCTGGCCGTGGGACAGGTCGGCGGCCGGCCTGCGCGCGGAGTCGGCGAGGCCGACGACCTCCAGGTGGTGAGCCGCGGACTCGGCGTGCTGCCGGTAGCGGGACGGCCGCCGCCACGCGCCCCCGCGCAGCGGGTGGTGCCGCCAGCCGGCCAGCACGATGTTGTCCAGGACCGACAACTCGCCGATGACGGACGGCTGCTGGAAGCTGCGGGCGATACCGAGGCGGCTGCGCCTGGCGGTGGCCGTACGGGTGATGTCGGCGCCGCTCAGGGCGATGGTGCCGTGATCGGGACGGTCCGTGCCGGCGATGAGGTTGAGCAGCGTGGTCTTGCCCGCGCCGTTGGGGCCGATGACGGCGTGCCGTGCTCCGGCGGGGAGTTGGAGGCTGACGTCGTCGACGGCGGTGAGGCTCCCGTACCGCCGGACCAGGTTCTTCAGGTCCAGTACCGGCGCCGTGGGTGGCGTGCTGGCTGTCATGGGGTGACCTTCCCGGCCGGAACGCTGTCGTGGTCGGAGGGGGGCGGACCGGCCCCGGCCGCTCCCCGCCCGCCGGAACCGGGCCCGCCGCGCAGCCCGGCCAGACCGCGCGGGAGCATATAGACGGCGGCGACGAACAGCACGCCGAGCAGCAGGTGCCCGTGGCCGGGCCATGAACCGGCCAGCCAGTCACGGGTGCTGACGATCAGTCCGGCGCCGATCAGCGCGCCGACCACCGAGGTGCTGCCGCCGATGACGACCGCCAGGAGCGCGAACGCCGCGATCTCGAAACCGACGTCGGCCGGGGAGAGGTACTGCTGCACGGTCACCATGACGGAGCCGCCGACCCCGGCGAGCGCGCCGGCGCCGATGTGCGCCATCAGCAGGTAGCGCCCGACGGGGTGGCCGGAGGCGCGCATGCGGGCCTCGGCGTTACGGGTGCCGGTGAGCAGCTTTCCGGCGGGGGAGCGCAGGACGAGCAGGGTGACGGCGACGGCGACGACCGCGACGGCGAGCGCGTAGTTGTAGACCTCGCTCTCGTCGACCATCCCCTCCCCGCCCCAGAGTGCCTGGGTGGGCGGGAAGCCGACGAGGCCGTCGGCGCCGCCGGTGACGGACTTGAGCTGGTTGATGGCGGCGCTCGCCAGCTCGCCGATGGCGAGGGTGATCATCAGGACCGTGGTTCCACGGGCCCGGATCACCGCGGGTCCGGTCACCAGGGAGAACAGCGCGGCGGCGATCGCCGCGACGACGACCTGGACCGGGCCGACCGTCCAGCCGGCGTCGGCGAGATTCGCGGTGGCGTACGCGCCGACGGCGAACGGCGCCGTCTGGCCCAGGGTCGGCAGTCCGGCGTAGCCGGTCAGGATGGTGACGCTGACCGCGAGCAGCCCGAGGGCGAGCGCGGAGCCGGCCAGCGAGATGGTGTACGCGTCGAGCAGCGTCGGCAGGGCGATGAGAACGCCGAGCAGGAGGAGGAGCGGAGCGGCCTGGCGAACCCGCGAGGCGAGGTCGCCGTCGGCGCTGCCGCCCCGGAGCAGCCACGGCAAGGCGCTGCGGCCGCCCCCGGACCGGCCGCCCGCTTCCGACGTGCCGGTGCGGGTGCCGGTGCCTGAGCCGACGACGGCGCCGTCTCCCGAACCGGACGCGGCCGCGGCGGACGGAGCCGCGGCGGACGCAGCCGCGGCGGTCCCCGCTCCCCGCCCCTTGAACGACGCGGAGAGCCGTCGCCGCAGCCACTGCACCGGGTCCGAGCCACCGTCCCCGCCGCCGTGCGCCGCCGACGTCGCGGGTTCGGTGAACTGCGAGCGCACGATCAGTACGGCGGCCATGGCCGCGAACAGCAGGTACGGCGCCCAGTCCGGCGCCACCGAGACACCGAGCGTCTGGACCTCGCCGACGGCGATCGCCGCGAACAGGGTCGTCCACAGCGACCGCAGCCCGCCCAGCACGACCACCACGAGCGAGAGCATCAGCACGGTGTCGGCCGTGCCGGCGCCCGGCCCGATGATGGGCGCGCCGAGCACTCCGGCGGCCCCGGCCAGCGCCCCGGCGGCGGCCAGCACGCCGGTGTGCACCGCGCGGGGGCTGTGTCCGGTGGTGGCCAGCATCTGCGGGTCGTCCGCGGACGCCCGTACCGCCGCACCCACGCGGGTGCGGGTGAGCACCCACGTACCGAACGCCGCGAGCAGCACGGCCATGAGGATGAAGCAGAGCCGGTACGCGGGGTACCGGTGGCCCAGCAGCGTCACCGAGGAGTCGAGCGCCTCGGGGACGCGTACCGGTAGCTCGTCGGCCCCGAAGAACTCGATGAGCAGATTGCCGCCGATCAGGGCGAGCCCGAACGTCAGCAGTGCTTGCGCGAGATGCCCACGACGGGCCAGGGGGATCGTCGCCGCGGACAGGCCGGCCCCGGCGGCGGCAGCCGCCGCGGTCCCGGCCGCCAGTCCGACGGCGAGTCCGCCCCAGGTCCCGTCGCTCAACTCGGCACCGGTATAGGCACCGATCGCGTACAGCGCGCCGTGTGACAGGTTCAGCACGCCCGCGGTGCCGAAGGCGAGACTCAGGCCGGCGGCGACGACGAACAGCAGCAGCCCGTAGGCCACGCCGTCCACCGCCGGCACGAAGTGGGCATCAAGGATGTTCATCTCAGCTGCCGAGCGTCGCCAGGTCCTGGACCATGACGTTGGCCAGCTGGTCACCGTCCTTGCGAACCTGGCGCAGGTACCACTGCTGCACCGGCGAGTGCGCCTTGTCGCCGAACTCCCAGGCGCCGCGCGGGCTGTCGATCTGGCCGAGACCGCCGATGGCGTTGTTGATGGTCTCGGGCGACACGTCGCCCTTCTTGGCGGCGTCGCCGATCGCCTGGTCCAGCACGGCGGCCGCGTCGTACGAGGCCATCGCGTAGGTCGTCGGCTGGGTGTCGTGCTTGGCGGTCCAGTCGGCGGCGAACTTACGGTTGGCCTCGTTGTCGAGGTCGGCCGCGTAGTTCAGGACCGAGTAGACGTCCTTCGCCGCGTCACCCTGCGCCTGGAGCACACTGCCCTCGGTGACGAAGGCCGTGTACAGCGGCAGATCGGCGACATCGGACTGCGCGTACTGCTTGGCGAAGTCGATGGCGGCCTTGCCGGCGTAGAAGCAGTAGACGGCCTTCGCGTCCGTCTTGGCGATGTCGGCGAAGTACGGCATGAAGTTCGTGGTCTTCGGGAACGGCGTCCACTTGGTCTTGCCGTCCGGGTTGGCGAGCTTGCCGCCGACCTTCTTGAACTCGTCCGTGAAGCCGCGGAGTTCGTCGTAGCCACCCTGGTAGTCGGGGCCGATCGCGTAGACCGGGCCGTCGACCTTCTCCTTGACGTACGGGGCGATGGCCGCGCCCGGCTCGTCGGAGAGGAAGCTCGTCGTCCAGAGGTACTTCATGTCCTTGACGGGCGGACGGCCGTTGGACCCGAGCAGCGGGATCTTGGCCTGGTTGATCAGCGGCATCACCGCGTTGACCGAACCACCGCTGACGAGACCGGTCAGCGCGTCGACCTTGTCCTTCTTGACGAGCTTGGTGGCCGCCGGGACCGCGGTCGGCGGACCGTCGCCCTCGTCCGCCACGATCAGCTCGACCTCACGGCCGCCCAGCTTGTTGTCATGCGTCGCCAGGTACAGCTCGAAGCCCTTGCGCAGCTCCGTGCCCACCGGCTCGTAGGTGCCTGACAGCGACGCCACCAGGCCGATCTTCACAGTGTCGTCGCCGGCGCCGCTGTCGCCGCTGCACCCGGTGACGGCTGCCAGGCCGAGTGCGATGGCGGCCGCGCCGACCGGCCGGACTCTGCGGCGGCCACGTATGGATATGTCGAAGAACATGAGGGCTCTCATCGGATGGAGGAATTATCGGACGGAACGAGCGGAACAGCACGTACGGCGTATGAACCGGACGGTGGGGCGTGCAACGACCCGGACGTCAGCGGGAGGGCTGGGCGTTCGCGTCGCGGATTTGGGGGGTCAGGGAGTCGCCGACCTGGTTGATCAGTTCGGACATCATGTAGCTGACCTCGCCGATGTCCGCGTCCCTGGTGGTCGTCACCAGCAGGGACGCGCCGCTGGAGACGGCCATCGAGAACATGTAACCGCCCTCCATGGCGGTCAGGCTGTGCTCGACAGGGTCGGTGTTCGTCAACTGGGCGGCGGCGGAGAGCAGGTTGACGACACCCGACGCGATGGCGGCCAGCCGGTCGGCGTCGTCACGCTCCACCCCGGTGTAGGCGAGGGCGAGTCCGTCCACGGACACGGCTATCGCCTGGGTGACCTCCGGGATACGCCCGGCGAAACCGCTGAGGATCCAGCTGAGGTCGTTGGGTGAGGTCGTCATTTTTTGCTCCGTTGGGTGTCGTCGTCGTTGGCGGAGCGCCCGCGGTGGCCCGTGCTCCTGTTGATCCCCTGGGCGTAGGCCGCCAGGACGTCGGAGACCTGCCGGGAGTCCCGGCGGCGGGGCGACGGCTTGGGGGCGGCGCCGGATCGCTGCTCGGCGCCGTCGCGTTTGCCCAAGGAGGGCCACTGCTTCGGTGTGTTGCGCTGCCGCAGCGGCAGTCCCGATGAGCTCACTCCGGCGATACGGGAGACGGGCTCCGCGTGAACAGGGTGCTGGGAAGGTGCGTTGGAACGCTCGCGGTCGTCGGCCGGGGAACTCTTGGCCCCGTCGGAACGTCCGGATCCGCCGGATCCGCTCGCTCCGTCGCGGGAGGGCGCGGCGGAGCCGTTGTCCCCTCCGGGGTGGTAGTCGCCCGCAGCGGCGGCCTCGCCGTTCCCGCCGATGCCGCTGCCGCCGACGCCGCTCCGGGCTGCCGGGGAACCGGCTCCGGCGGGCTGCCGGCGGCCGACCGGTCCGGGCCCGGTGATCGGGCGCGGCGTCTCGTACCGCACGCCGGGACGCTCACCGAGCGAGCCCTGCGCGGGCGGTGTGGTCTCCTGCGGAGCCGCCGCCAGCACGTTCGCGGGCAGGGTGACCTCGGCGATCGTGCCCGGCCCCGAGGAGTCGCGCAGTTCGACGACGATGCCGTGCCGGGCGGCGAGCCGCGCCACCACGTGCAGACCCATGGACCGTACGTCGCCGATGCCGGACTTCGGCTCCAGCAGACCCTTGTTCAGGGTGGCGCGCTTCTCGGCGGTGATGCCCACGCCCTCGTCGACGATCTGTACGACCGCCCGGTCCCACAGGCGCCAGACCGCGACCCCGACCTGCTTGTCCGGGGGCGAGAAGCGCGTGGCGTTGTCCAGGAGTTCGGCCAGGATGTGCGCCACGTCGTGGACCACTCGCGCGGCGATGCCGATGCCCGACTCGATGACACCGAGGGAGACCCGGTCGAAGCGCTCGATCTGCTGCGCGGCGGCCACGATCACCGTCGAGCAGGAGATGTCGGCGGAACGCACCCGGCCGTGCCCGTAACCGCCGAGCACCAGCAGGTTGTTGGTGTTGCGCTCCATGCGGATTGCGAGGTGGTCGAGCGCGAACAGGGTCTTCATGCGCTCGGGGTCGGCCTCGTCGCGCTGCACCGTGTCCAGCTCGGACACCATGACGGTGGTCAACTGCGCGCCCCTGCGGGCGACACCGACCAGCGTCTCCGCGAACTGCTCGTGGATGTGGGCCTGTTGCGCGGCCAGCCGGACGGCTTCGTGGTGAACGGCGTTGAACGCCTCACCGACCTCGCCGATCTCGTCCAGACCCGTGGTCTTCACCGGGTTGCCGGACCGCTCGGCGACCTGCTCGGGAGTGGCGCCGCTGAGCGCGCCGGGCTGGGACAGCTCCGTCATGACCCGCGGCAGACCCGTGTGCGCCACCTCGTGGGCGGCGTTGCGCAGGTCCCGCAGCCGGCGGATCATCACGCGGCCGAGCCGGACGGCGACGACGATCGCGCTGATGAGCGTGAGCAGCACCAGCGCCACCTCGGCGCCGGCCAGCCAGGCGAGCGAGGTGCGCGTCTCGGTGACCGTCTTGAGGACGGACTCGTCGATACGGCTCTCGACCGACCGCAGGATCGCCTGCCGGTCGGCCGTCGCCTGCTGCCACTTCTTGGGAGTGACGGTGATCTCCTGGTCCGGCGCGGTGCGGGCCACCTGGTCCTCGAGCCGGCGTGCCTCAAGGGCCTTGGGACCGGAGAGCGTGCGCTCCAGCCAGGTCCGCCACTGCACCGGGCCCAGGTCGAACAGGGAGCCCGTCGCTTCGGTGTAGCCGATCCTGGTGGCCTCGAAGGTCCGCTTGGACGCTTCGGTGAAGCCGCCCGTGGCCTGTGCCTTCATGACCGCGACCTGCTGCTGGCCCATGTGCTCGGAGGCCCGCGACAGCGCCGCGGCGGCGCGGATCCGGTCGGCGACGTCGGCGTCGACACCGTCGGCCTGGGCGATGCCGTCGCGGTAGTCGATCAGGTCGGCGATCACGATCCGGTAGCCGAACGTCAGCGCCGTGACGGTGCTCCCTCCGGAGCGCACCTGGGCGCGCAGGGAGGGCATTTCATCGATGAAGCGTTCGATCCGGTCCAGAGCGGCCTGCGCGGTGCCCGGAACGGACGACAAGCTGCCGATCTGTGAACGGAATTGGGCGACACTCTTGTCCGTCGCGTTGGAGGTTTCGCGGAACGAGTCCGTATCTCCCTGAGTGGAGACCAAGGCGGTGGCCGCTGCCCGCTCGCGCTGCAAGTGGTGGGTCAACTCGCTCACGGACGAGGCGACATCGACCATGGTCGTGAGGCGGTTGGCCTGGAGTGCCTGGTTGGTCGCGGGAGCGAGGGCCAGTACCGCGAAGGTGACGGCCACTACGAGGGGCACGGTGACCAGCAGGACGAGGCGACGATTGATTTTCACTGCGCGGCTCCATCGCCGGAACCGGTGCTGAGTATCGGTGACACGCAGATACCTATTAACGGGTTGGGGGGTGTCGGTGGGGATCGCGAGTAGATCGTGTGCAACGTTACGGAAGGGACTGGCGAGGCCCCCGTGGCGCGGCTTGATCCTATGCCGTACCACGTCGTTACGGATGCGTGCATCCTCGAAAAATGCGGGTACCTAACAGGCCACGAACGATCCAACTCGGCCACAATCGACGCCCGATGCACCCCTCGGCACCGTAAGCGGAATCACCAAATCGTTTCAACCGCACGCCACTTGACCAGCGCACGGGCACATCGCGGCCCTCTCGCCGCCAACCACCGGAATGTCCCCGGGTACTTCGGCGTGGCGACTTGACTGACGGCGTGATCCTCGGAATGTCGTTGCCGAAGGGTTAGATCATCGGACCTGAACGGACGTGCCACGGACGGCATTTCGGTCACAACCGCACACCCGACCGGCTTCTCCACACGACGTTCACTCAAGTGACGCACCGTCAAACGATCGCCCCGCACGGGAGGCGGTGCGCGGCGGCCGGAACGGACCGACGTACCCGAAGCCGTCGCTCACGGCGGCGAACGGGCTCACCCGTGCTCCGGTCCACGGGACTGTTCGAGTCCGGACCCACGGATCTGCTCCGGCCCGGTGCCGGCGTCAGTGGCCGCACATGACAACAGGCCCCCCGATCAGACGCGCGGTCTGAAGGGAAGGCCTGTTCGGCACCTGGAATACGGTGCCCCCGGCAGGATTCGAACCTGCGCACCCGGCTCCGGAGGCCGATGCTCTATCCCCTGAGCTACGGGGGCGTGTCGCCGTGGACCTTGGCGACGGGAGAAACCTTACCAGTCCCCGTGGGGTCGTCGTGAACAGGTATTTGGCGTGAGGCGTCGCGCCGGGCGGCGCCGGCCGGACCTCCACGCGGGGGGAGAAGTGGGGAAAACCCGGACGCGGCCCCGGAGGCCGACCTACTCTCAAGTTGTGTCAGGCGCGTCAGGCCGTGTGCTCGTTGTCGACGACAACAGGGTCATCCGGCAGTTGATCAGGGTCAACCTTGAGCTGGAGGGCTTCGAGGTCGTGACCGCGGCCGATGGTGCCGAGTGTCTGGACGTCGTCCACCGGGTCAGGCCCGATGTGATCACCCTCGACGTCGTCATGCCGCGCCTCGACGGGATCCGCACCGCCGCCCGTCTGCGGGCCGATCCGCTGACCTCGCACCTGCCCGTCGCGATCATCAGCGCCTGTACGCGGTACGAGGTGGAGACCGGCATCCACGCGGGCGTGGACGCCTTCCTCGCCAAGCCGTTCGAGCCCGCCGAGCTCGTCAGGGTCGTACGACAGCTGATGCGCCGGGAGGGCCCGTCCTTCGACGACAGATGCGAGTCGGGGCGCGCGGGCAGTACGCCCCGCGGCGCGCGCGGCTGACGGCGCTCCGCGGCGGCCGGGCCCGGGCGGGTGCCCGCATCGCGAAACCGGTTCGCGAAGACGCCCCCCTCCTCCCATACGCTGGTCCCGTGACCCCCGCCGACCTCTCCCGCACCGTGCTGAGCGCCCTGCGCCGCGCGGTCGACGAGGGTGTCCTGGCCGGGCCCGTACCGGACAGCGTCCAGGTCGGGCGCCCCGGGCCCGGCGGCAGCGGCGACTACGCGACCTCCGTCGCGCTGCGGCTCGCGGGCCCCGCCCGGCGCAGCCCCCGCGACATCGCGGAGATCCTGCGCGCCGAGATCCTGCGCTCCACCCCGGACCTCTCCCGCGTCGACGTCACCGGACCCGGCTTCCTGAACTTCACGCTCGCCCCCCGCAGCCGCGCCGGAGTCGTCCGCGCCGTCCTCGGCACCGGGATCCGGTACGGACACGGGGACGCCCTCGCAGGCACCACCGTGATCCTCGCCCCCGCGGGTGAACTCCGCGCGGCCGTGCGGACCGAGACCGTCCTGCGGCTGCTGCGCGCCCAGGGCGCCGACGCCCGCACCGGCGCCGACGCCACCGAGAGGCTGACGGTGCGACCGGTGTCCGCCACCCTCGCGGGGGACCTCTTCGCCCGCCTCGGGACCGACGCCGCCCGCTGGGGTCTGCTGCGGCCCGCCGCCCACGACGCGGCCGCGACCGGCGACGACCTGCTCGTCCAGCACGAGAGCAACCCCCTGTTCACGGTGCGTTACGCCCACGCCCGTACCCGCGCCCTCCTGCGCAACGCCGCCGTTCTCGGCATCCCGAGAGGCGACGGCGACACCTGCGAACCCGGGGCCCGCGCCCTGCTCGACACCATCGGCGACCACCCCGGCATACTCGCCGCCGCCGCCCGCCACCGCGCCCCCGACCGGGTCGCCCGGCACCTCGAACGCACCGCGGAGTCGTTCCTGCACTTCCAGGAGACCTGCCGCCCGCTGCCCGTCGGCGACGAGAAACCCTCGGCCGCCCACCGGTCCCGGCTCGCACTCGCCGAAGCCGCCGGGACGGTGCTGGCCGGTGGCCTCACCCTCCTCGGTATCGACGCGCCCGAACACCTCTGATGCGGTCCGCCGAGTCGGACGCATCCGACGTAACCAAGAGAGCAAGAAGACGATGAGCCGTTCCGCCCACCCCGCCGGACCCCGCTACGCCGACGTGCACACCGAGGGCCACTACTCCCCGCCGCCCGCCGACCTCAACGCGCTCGACGACAAGATCTGGTCGCGCACGGTCAGCCGCGGCGAGGACGGTGTCGCCACCGTCGCCGGGCTGCCCGTGACCCGCCTCGCCGAGGAGTTCGGCACCCCCGCCTACTTCCTCGACGAGGCCGACTTCCGCGCCCGCTGCCGCGCCTGGGCCGACGCGTTCGGCAAGGACGCCGACGTCTTCTACGCGGGCAAGGCGTTCCTGTCCCGCGCCGTCGTCCACTGGCTCAAGGAGGAGGGGCTCAACCTCGACGTCTGCTCCGGCGGCGAGCTGGCCACCGCGCTGGACGCGGGCATGCCCCCCGAGCGCATCGCGCTGCACGGCAACAACAAGTCGGTGCACGAGATCGAGCGCGCCGTCGTCGCCGGCGTCGGGCGCATCGTCCTCGACTCGTTCCAGGAGATGGTGCGCGTCGCGCACATCGCCCAGAGCCTCGGCCGGGTGCAGCCCGTACAGATCCGGGTCACCGTCGGCGTCGAGGCGCACACCCACGAGTTCATCGCCACCGCACACGAGGACCAGAAGTTCGGTATCGCGCTGGCCGACGGACAGGCCGCGGAGGCCGTCCGCCGCGCGCTGAGGCTCGACGGCATCGAACTCGTCGGCATCCACTCGCACATCGGCTCGCAGATCTTCGACATGGCGGGCTTCGAGGTCTCCGCGCGCCGCGTCGTCGAACTGCTGGCCGCGGTCCGCGACGAGCACGGCGTCGAACTCCCGGAGATCGACCTCGGTGGCGGTCTCGGCATCGCGTACACCCCCGACGACGACCCGCGCGAGCCGCACGAGATCGCCAAGTCCCTGACCGCGATCGTCACCCGTGAGTGTGAGTCCGCGGGGCTGCGCACCCCCCGGATCTCCGTCGAGCCCGGCCGCGCGATCGTCGGCCCGACCGCCTTCACGCTCTACGAGGTCGGCACCGTCAAGCCCCTGGAGGGGCTGCGGACGTACGTGAGCGTCGACGGCGGCATGTCGGACAACATCCGTACCGCGCTGTACGACGCCGAGTACAGCGTCGCGCTCGTCTCCCGCCGCTCCGACGCCGAGCCGATGCTCTCGCGCGTCGTCGGCAAGCACTGCGAGAGCGGTGACATCGTCGTGCGCGACGCGTTCCTGCCCGCGGACCTTGCGCCCGGGGACCTGATCGCGGTCCCCGCCACCGGCGCGTACTGCCGCTCCATGGCGAGCAACTACAACCACGCGCTGCGCCCGCCGGTCGTCGCCGTCAAGGACGGCGGGGCGCGGGTGATCGTCCGGCGCGAGACGGAGGAAGATCTCCTGCGTCTGGATGTCGGTTAGCTGAGATAGACGTCTCGTATGACGGACGGAGGGTAGAAACTTCGGTCCGGTGCGTGAGACTGGTCCACATCGCTGAGAGAGGGAATCGAGGTCGCATGATGCGTACGCGTCCGCTGAAGGTGGCGCTTCTGGGCTGTGGGGTCGTCGGCTCAGAGGTGGCGCGCATCATGGCGACGCACGCCGACGATCTGGCCGCGCGGATCGGCGCGCCCCTGGAACTCGCCGGGGTCGCCGTCCGCCGTCCCTCCAAGGTGCGCGAGGGCATCGACCCCGCCCTGGTCACCACGGACGCGACGGCGCTGGTCGAACGGGGCGACATCGACGTCGTCGTCGAGGTCATCGGCGGTATCGAGCCCGCCCGCACGCTGATCACCACCGCCTTCGAGCACGGCGCGTCCGTCGTCTCGGCCAACAAGGCGCTGCTCGCCGAGGACGGCGCGACGCTCTTCGCCGCGGCCGAGAAGTACGGCAAGGACCTCTACTACGAGGCCGCCGTCGCGGGCGCCATCCCGCTGCTGAGGCCGCTGCGGGAATCCCTCGCGGGGGACAAGGTCAACCGCGTGCTCGGCATCGTCAACGGCACCACGAACTTCATCCTCGACCGGATGGACTCCTCGGGCGCCGGCTACTCGGAGGCGCTGGACGAGGCGACGGCGCTCGGTTACGCGGAGGCCGACCCGACCGCCGACGTCGAGGGCTTCGACGCCGCCGCCAAGGCCGCGATCCTCGCGGGGATCGCCTTCCACACCCGCGTACGCCTCGACGACGTCCACCGCGAGGGGCTGACCGAGGTCACCGCCGCCGACATCGCCTCCGCCCGGCGCATGGGCTGCACCGTCAAACTCCTCGCCATCTGCGAGCGCGCCGCCGACGGGAAGTCGGTCACCGCGCGCGTCCATCCGGCGATGATCCCGCTCACCCACCCGCTCGCCTCCGTGCGCGAGGCGTACAACGCGGTCTTCGTGGAAGCCGAGGCGGCGGGACAGCTGATGTTCTACGGCCCCGGCGCCGGCGGCCCGCCCACCGCGTCCGCCGTGCTCGGCGACCTCGTCGCGGTGTGCCGCAACCGGCTCGGCGAGGCGACGGGGCCCGGCGAGTCCGCGTACACGCGGCTGCCGGTCAACTCCATGGCCGAGGTGGTGACGCGGTACCACATCAGCCTCGACGTGGCCGACAAACCAGGTGTGCTGGCCCAGGTCGCCACGGTCTTCGCCGAGCACGACGTGTCGATCGACACCGTGCGCCAGCAGGGCCGGCTCGACAGTGAAGGACTCGGCGGCGAGGCATCCCTCGTCGTCGTCACCCACCGCGCGCCCGACGCCGCCCTCTCCGGGACCGTCGAAGCGCTGCGCAAGCTCGACACCGTGCGCGGTGTCGCCAGCATCATGCGTGTTGAAGGGGAGTAAGGGACCCATGACGAGCAACGGCACCCACCAGTGGCGCGGCATCATCGAGGAGTACCGGGACCGGCTGCCGGTCGCGGAGACGACGGCGGTGGTCACCCTCCGCGAGGGCGGGACGCCGCTCGTCCCCGCGCAGGTCCTCTCCGAGGCCACGGGCTGCGAGGTGCACCTCAAGGTCGAGGGCGCCAACCCGACCGGGTCCTTCAAGGACCGCGGCATGACGATGGCGATCACCCACGCCAAGGAGGCGGGCGCGCAGGCCGTCATCTGCGCCTCCACCGGCAACACCTCGGCGTCGGCCGCCGCGTACGCGGTACGGGCCGGCATGGTCTGCGCCGTCCTCGTGCCGCAGGGCAAGATCGCGCTGGGCAAGATGGGCCAGGCTCTGGTGCACGGCGCGAAGATCCTCCAGGTCGAGGGGAACTTCGACGACTGTCTGACACTGGCGCGCGGACTGTCCGACAACTACCCGGTGGCGCTGGTCAATTCGGTGAACCCGTCCCGTATCGAGGGCCAGAAGACCGCGGCCTTCGAGATCGTGGACGCGCTCGGTGACGCCCCCGACATCCACGTACTGCCCGTCGGCAACGCCGGCAACATCACGGCGTACTGGAAGGGGTACACGGAGTACACCGCGGACGGCCCCGCGACCCGCACGCCGCGCATGTGGGGCTTCCAGGCGTCCGGTTCGGCGCCGATCGTGCGCGGCGAGGTCGTCAAGGACCCGCACACCGTCGCCACCGCGATCCGGATCGGCAACCCGGCGTCCTGGCAGCAGGCGCTCGCCGCCAGGGACGAGTCAGGCGGCTTCATCGACGAGGTGACGGACCGACAGATCCTGCGCGCCTACCGCCTGTTGGCCGCCCAGGAGGGTGTCTTCGTCGAGCCGGCGTCGGCCGCGTCCGTCGCCGGTCTGCTCAAGGCGGCCGAGGAGGGGAGGGTCGACCCGGGCCAGCGCATCGTCTGCACCGTCACCGGCAACGGCCTCAAGGACCCGGACTGGGCGGTCGCGGGAGCACCCCAGCCGGTCACCGTCCCGGTCGACGCGGTGACGGCGGCGGAGCGCCTGGGCCTCGCGTAGTCACGGACCGGCCGCCGGTCGCGTACACAAAGCACACCAAGACCCTGCATAGGCGCACAGGAAGGCACGCGACACGCATCGTGCGCCTCCTGTGCGCCCTATGTCGCCACTGAACCTTCCTTCGATAAGCTGTACCCAACCCGCCCCGCCGCATATGCCGCGGTGTTGTTGCCTTCGTGGCCGTCGGGTGTTTCCGTATCTCGTCGAGACTTCGCCGCCACACAAGGAGAGTCGTCCAAGCGATGGCCGGTCCCGCTTTCCGCGCCGCCGCCGTACGGGTGCGCGTCCCCGCCACCAGCGCCAACCTCGGGCCGGGATTCGACACCCTCGGCCTGTCGCTCGGGCTCTACGACGACGTGGTGGTGCGCGTGGCCGATTCCGGCCTGCACGTCGACATCGCGGGCGAGGGCGCGCGGACGCTGCCCCGCGACGAGAACCACCTCCTCGTACGCTCCCTGCGCACCGCGTTCGACCTGCTCGGGGGCCAGCCCCGGGGCCTGGAGGTCGTCTGCGCCAACCGCGTCCCGCACGGCCGCGGTCTCGGCTCGTCGTCCGCCGCCATCTGCGCCGGGATCGTCGCCGCGCGCGCCGTGACGATAGGCGGCGACGCCCGGCTCGACGACACGGCGCTGCTGGAGCTGGCCACCGAGATCGAGGGCCACCCGGACAATGTCGCGGCCTGTCTGCTCGGCGGTTTCACGCTCGCCTGGACCGACGGGGGAGCGGCGCGGGCCATCCGGATGGACGTCGCCGAGTCCGTGGTCCCCGTGGTGTTCGTACCCGAGACGCCGGTCCTCACCGAGACCGCCCGCGGGCTGCTGCCGCGCTCCGTCCCCCATGTGGACGCCAGTTTCAACGCGGGCCGCTCGGCGCTGCTCGTCGAGGCCCTGACCAGGCGTCCCGAGCTGCTCCTCGCGGCCACCGAGGACCGGCTGCACCAGGAGTACCGCGCTCCGGCGATGCCGCAGAGCGTGGAGCTCGTGGGCCGGCTGCGGGCCGACGGCGTCCCGGCGGTCATCTCCGGCGCGGGCCCCACGGTCCTGGCGCTGACCGAGGACAGTGCGGCCGACAAGGTCGTACGGCTGGCCGGCGAGGGCTGGGCGGCGCACAGGCTCGGCCTCGACGGCACGGGCGCGAGCGTTCTGCCGCTCGGTTCTCAGTAACGGTGGATTGCCGGTGAGTGAGAGGGGGAATGTTTGTTGGAGCCGGTAGTGTTAACCTCAAGTCTGCACCCGACGTCTTTTTGGCTCGGTGCTCGCGTCCCCATTCGGGACCACCATTCTTCCGGGAGCCTCCCCGACTGCCTGAGCAGCCTGCCTGAGCAGTTTTGAGCACGCCCCGGAACCGGCACGACACCCCTCGCTGTGTCCAGGAGTGGGCCGAGCAGGGGGACCTCGGGCCGGACCCATTGCACGTACGCAAGTTCTCCGCCGTACCCGGCGGGACCATCGCCCCGGCCTCGGCCCGTGATCGACACGATCACAGCCCGCGGCCGGACAGCACAACCGGTCGCCGAGCCAGAAGGCCGACGTCCGCTCCAGGGAAGGACCCTTCGTGAGCGACACCACCGATCTGATGGGCGTGAGCGCCGACAACAGCGTCGACACCACCGCGCCCGCCGAAGGTGCTGCCACCGGCACCACCTCACGGCGCCGCCGCTCCGGCACCGGCCTCGACGGCATGGTCCTGGCCGAGCTTCAGCAGGTCGCGTCCGGCCTCGGTATCCGGGGCACCGCGCGGATGCGCAAGAGCCAGTTGATCGACGTCATCAAGGAGGCGCAGGGCGGCGGTTCGCCCGCGCCCAAGAGCGACGCGACGGCCGGCGGCGACGCCGAGGCGAAGCCCAAGCGGCGCGCCACCTCCAAGGCCCGTACGGGCGACACGGCCCCCGTGGCGGAAGCCCCCGCCGCCGAGAAGGCCGCGGACCGCGCCCCGGCCAAGGCAGAGAAGGCCGACAAGGCCGACGGGCAGATCGACATCCCGGGCCAGCCGGCCAGTGACGACCAGCCCGCGGGCGAGCGTCGTCGGCGCAGGGCCACCGCGCAGGCGGGCAGCCCGGACGGCAAGACCGAGACCCGCGGCGAGTCGGGCACCGACACCGTCGTGGACGAGCGGCCCGACGGCAAGACCGAGGCGGCCGTCTCCGCGTCCGCCCAGGGCGACGCCGACGGACGCCGCGGCGACCGCCAGGAGCGCGGCCAACGGGGCGAGCGCGGTGACCGTGACCGCGGCGACCGCCAGAGCCGTCAGCGTGACCGCCGGGGCAAGGGCGACGACCAGCAGGGCGGTGGCGGCCAGCAGGGCGGCGGCCAGCGCCAGCAGCGCCAGGGCGGCGGCCAGAACCAGGGCAACGGGCCGCAGGACGACTTCGACGACGAGGCGGGCGGCCGGCGCGGACGCCGCGGCCGGTACCGCGACCGCCGCGGCCGTCGTGGCCGCGAGGAGTTCGGTGGCGGCGGCGAGCCGCAGGTCGCCGACGACGACGTGCTGATCCCCGTCGCGGGAATCCTCGACATCCTCGACAACTACGCGTTCATCCGGACCTCCGGCTACCTGCCGGGCCCGAACGACGTGTACGTCTCGCTCGCCCAGGTCCGCAAGAACGGACTGCGCAAGGGTGACCACGTCACCGGCGCGGTGCGCCAGCCCAAGGACGGCGAGCGCCGCGAGAAGTTCAACGCGCTCGTACGCCTGGACTCGGCGAACGGCATGGCGGCCGAATCGGGCCGCGGCCGGCCGGAGTTCCAGAAGCTGACGCCGCTCTACCCGCAGGACCGGCTCCGTCTGGAGACCGACCCGGGCGTGCTGACGACGCGGATCATCGATCTCGTCGCACCGATCGGCAAGGGCCAGCGTGGTCTGATCGTGGCACCGCCGAAGACCGGCAAGACCATGATCCTCCAGGCGATCGCCAACGCGATCACGGTCAACAGCCCCGAGTGCCACCTGATGGTCGTCCTCGTCGACGAGCGTCCGGAAGAGGTCACCGACATGCAGCGGTCGGTGAAGGGCGAGGTCATCTCCTCGACCTTCGACCGCCCCGCCGAGGACCACACCACCGTCGCCGAGCTGGCCATCGAGCGCGCCAAGCGCCTCGTGGAGCTGGGTCACGACGTGGTCGTCCTGCTGGACTCCATCACCCGCCTGGGCCGCGCGTACAACCTCGCGGCCCCCGCCTCCGGACGCATCCTGTCCGGTGGTGTCGACTCGACCGCGCTCTACCCGCCGAAGCGCTTCTTCGGCGCGGCGCGCAACATCGAGGACGGCGGTTCGCTGACCATCCTGGCCACCGCGCTCGTCGAGACCGGCTCGCGCATGGACGAGGTGATCTTCGAGGAGTTCAAGGGCACCGGCAACATGGAGCTCAAGCTCGACCGGAAGCTCTCGGACAAGCGCATCTTCCCGGCGGTGGACGTGGACGCGTCCTCCACCCGCAAGGAGGAGATCCTGCTCGGCAGCGACGAGTTGGCCGTCGTCTGGAAGCTGCGCCGGGTGCTGCACGCACTCGACCAGCAGCAGGCGATCGAGCTGCTGCTGGACAAGATGAAGAAGACGAAGTCGAACGCGGAGTTCCTGCTCCAGATTCAGAAGACGACTCCGTCGCCCGGAAACGGCAACGACTGACGAACCGGCAGACGTTGTTCCGGGATTCCTGTCCCGATTGCTCAACTTGCTTATGGATCCGCCCCGTTACTCCGGTGACGGGGCGGATTTCTGCCTGTAATATCCGATGAGCCGTTCCATCCCCCCACACGGCGCCAAACCAATTCCCTTGATTAGCGGGAGATTTGCGTGCGTGTGTCGCGTCATGACCGACCGGTCCGTAGAGTGCGAAGACTGATAGCCGCTGGTACGGCGGCCGTCGCGGTCCTCGCCGGCGGGCTGGTCTCCACAGCACAGGCCGCCGATGGCGGCGGCGGTGAGAAGTTCCTGCCGCCCAAGGACAGCAAGGTCGTCAGCTCCAAAGAGATCTCGCCGCGAATCATCGGCGGAACGAACACGTCCATCAGCAGCGCCCCCTGGATGGTGCAACTGCTTTTCGAGTTCGACAACGACGGACTCTTCTACTTCACCTGCGGCGGAACGCTCGTCGCGCCCAACAAGGTTCTTACGGCGGCGCACTGCGTCACCGACGAGAACGGCAAAGCGCTCGACATGGTCGGCCGCGGCATGATTCTGGCCGACACGGCCAAGCTCGCCGGTGGTCCGAACGACGAGGGCACCGTGGCCGACATCAGCCGTTCGTATGTCGCGGGTTCGTACAACGCGGACGCGATCGACAACGACATCGCGCTGCTGACGCTCGCCAAGCCCCTGACGGGCACCCCGGCGCAGCCGGCCGCGTACCGGGACACCACCCGCTACGCCCCGGGCACCACCGCCACCACCTACGGCTGGGGCATGACCGGCTCGGACCCGGACCTCGACACGCTGGCCGACACCCTCCAGCGCGTCACGCAGCCGCTCAACTCGGACGCCGCGTGCACCGAGAACCTCGACACCGTGCTCAACAGCCCGGGCGCCTTCAAGCCCGGCCACATGATCTGCGCGGGCACGGGCGGCACGGGCGACAACTCCACCGGCAAGGCCACCTGCCCCGGTGACTCCGGCAGCCCGATGATGGTGAACGGCCGGATCATCGGCGTCACCTCCTGGGGCGTCTCCACGCAGTCCGAGCTCTGCAACTACCAGGGCACGTTCGACGTGTACACGAAGGTGTCGACGTACATGCCGGCCCTCCAGCCGCGCATCGAGGACACCAACTTCAGCCGCGACACCAAGGCTGACCTGTGGGCCCGCACCAGCGCGGACGGCAAGGCGTACACCTTCACCTCCACCGGCGACAAGTTCGCCTCCCGCAAGGCGTTCACCGGCACCTTCAGCGCCTACAACCTGGCCGTCCAGACCGACCTGAACAGGGACGGTTACGAGGACCTCGTCGCGCGCGGCAACTCCGGCGACGTGTACTGGCTGCACCGCTCGGCGAGCAGCTCCACATACGCGAAGACCAGGATCTTCAGCGCCTGGAACACGGTCCGCGCGATCGTGACCCCCGGTGACGTCACCGGCGACGGCCACCCCGACCTGCTCTCCGTCACCTCCACCGGTGAGCTGCGGCTCTACCCCGGTACGGGCAAGGGCACGTTCGGCGCCTCCACCGCGGTCGCCACCGGCTACCAGCTCTACAACCAGGTCCGCGGTCACGGTGACTTCACCAACGACGGCAAGCCCGACCTGCTGGTCCGCCGGGGCAGCACCGGTGACCTCCTGCTGGCCAAGGGCACCGGCGACGCCGCCGCACCGTTCGAGACGCCCGTCGTGGTCCGCACCAACTGGTCCGCGTACACCACCATCGCCACCCCCGGCGATGTGACCGGCGACGCCAAGCCCGACGTCGTCGTCCGTAACGCGGCCGGCACCCTGTACCTCCTCAAGGGCACCGGCAAGGGCACGTCCGAGATCTTCGCCACAGGCGTGAACATCGGATCCGGCTGGACCGGCTACCACACCATCGCCTGACAATCGCAGGTCAGTGACCGGGTGACCGGTCACCGGTCAGGCTCCTCGCACCATCTTCTGTGGCCCCCGCTCCGGCGGGGGCCACAGCTCGTTGTGCAACCCTGCGTGCTGCCCCGCACGTCCGTACCCATGGACGGCGCACCGTGCCTGAAGGCCATGGCAAGGGGTAGCCGCACACGCTGCGAGAGCCGACGACAACCGGCGGGAGCCGACGGGAGCCGAGGAGCACATGACCGATCAGAGCAAGGGCGGCCGGATACGCGCGACAGGCACGCGCCGCAAGAAGCCGAGCACACGCCGTCGCGCCACGACCGCGGCCGCGTGGTCGGCCGCCGCCCTCGTCCTCGTCGGCGGATCCGGCCTCGGATACGCGTACATCAAGCTCAACGGCAACATCCAGGGCGTCGACATCAACGCCAGGCTCGGCACCGACCGCCCCGTGGACGTCGACAACGGATCGATGGACATCCTGCTCCTCGGCTCCGACTCGCGCTCCGGCGACAACGCCGAGTACGGCGCCGACGAGGGCGGCGCCCGTTCCGACACCGCGATGATCATGCACGTCGACGAAGGCCACAAGAGCGCCAGTGTCGTCTCCGTACCGCGCGACACCATCGTCGAACGCCCCGACTGCGAGGACGGTGACGGCGACAGGGCCGCCGGCGAGCGGCGGGCCATGTTCAACACCGCGTACGAGGTCGGCGGACCGGCCTGCGCGGTGAAGACCGTCGAGAAGATGTCCGGCATCCGCATGGACCACTACATCGAGGTCGACTTCACCGGGTTCAAGCAGCTCATCGACGAACTCGGCGGCGTGAGGATCACCACCACCGAGACCATCGACGACTCCAAGAGCCATCTGAATCTCGAACCCGGCACCCACACCCTGGACGGCGAGCAGGCGCTCGGCCTCGTCAGGACGCGCAAGAGCGTCGGCGACGGCAGCGACCTCGGCCGCATCCAGCTCCAGCAGGCCTTCATCAAGGCGCTGATCACCCAGGTCAAGGACATCGGCCTGCTCAGCAGCCCCAAGAAGCTCTACGGCATCGGCGACACCGCGACCCGGGCGATCACCCCCGACTCCGAACTGGACACCGTCAAGGAACTCGCCGGGTTCGCCGGCGGCCTCAAGAGCCTCGGCGCCGAGGACGTCAACATGATCACGCTGCCCGTCCGGTACGACCCGGCGGACCCGAACCGTGTCGTCCCCCTGGAGAAGGCGTCCGAGCAGGTCTGGGCGGCGCTGCGGGCGGACAGGCCGATCCCGGCGTCGGCGACGGAGGAGTCCGCGGGCGACAAGAGCGACGCGTCCGGCGTGGTCGCGGGCGGCGCGGAATAGATCCGGGGACACCCCGGTTTTGGAGATACGGCCGGTCCTGGCAGACTGGATCGTCGGCCCCGGTTCACGTACGAGCATCCGCGCGTGCGACCCGGCGCCTTCCTCGCCTGGCGAGGATGTTCCCTAGGAGACACCTTGAAGCGCGACATCCACCCCACGTACGTCGAGACCCAGGTCAGCTGTACCTGCGGTGCGTCGTTCACCACTCGCAGCACGATCGAATCCGGCTCCGTCCGTGCCGAAATCTGCTCCGAGTGCCACCCGTTCTACACGGGCAAGCAGAAGATCCTCGACACCGGTGGCCGCGTGGCCCGCTTCGAGGCCCGCTTCGGCAAGGCTGCCGCCGGCTCCGCCAACAAGTAGCGAGCCAACTGCGCCGGTTCTCGGTGCCCCTGCCCTGGGGCGCCGAGACCGGCGCTTTGCCGTCCCGCAGCACCTTCGCGCAGCACTTTTTCGTACGCAACCCAGGAGCCCCCGAATGTTCGAGGCGGTCGAGGAACTGGTCGGCGAGCACGCCGACCTGGAGAAGAAGCTCGCCGACCCGTCGGTCCACGCGGACCAGGCGAACGCCCGCAAGCTCAACAAGCGGTACGCGGAACTGACCCCGATCATCGGGACCTACCGCTCCTGGAAGCAGACCGGGGAAGACATCGAGACGGCCCGCGAGTTCGCCGCCGACCCCACCGACGCGTCGGCCGGCGACTTCGCCGCCGAGGCCAAGGCGCTGGAGAAGCAGCGCGACGAACTCACCGAGAAGCTGCGGCTCCTGCTCGTCCCGCGCGACCCCAGCGACGACAAGGACGTCATCCTGGAGATCAAGGCGGGCGCGGGCGGCGACGAGTCGGCGCTGTTCGCCGGTGACCTCCTGCGGATGTATCTGCGTTACGCCGAGCGCGTGGGCTGGAAGACCGAGATCATCGACGCCACCGAGTCGGAGCTGGGCGGCTACAAGGACGTCCAGGTCGCGGTGAAGACCAAGGGCGGCAACGGGGCCACCGAGCCGGGACAGGGCGTCTGGGCGCGGCTCAAGTACGAGGGCGGGGTGCACCGTGTGCAGCGGGTGCCCTCCACCGAGTCGCAGGGCCGGATCCACACGTCGGCGGCCGGTGTGCTCGTGACGCCCGAGGCGGAGGAGGTCGACGTGGAAATCCACGCCAACGACCTGCGTATCGACGTCTACCGCTCGTCGGGCCCCGGCGGCCAGTCCGTCAACACGACCGACTCGGCCGTCCGGATCACGCATCTGCCCACCGGAGTCGTCGCTTCCTGCCAGAACGAGAAGAGTCAGCTCCAGAACAAGGAGCAGGCCATGCGTATCCTGCGCTCGCGGCTTCTGGCCGCGGCACAGGAGGAGGCGGAGAGGAACGCGGCGGACGTCAGGCGCAGCCAGGTGCGTACCGTCGACCGGTCCGAGAAGATCCGTACGTACAACTTCCCGGAAAACCGGATCTCGGACCACCGCGTCGGCTTCAAGGCGTACAACTTGGACCAGGTGCTCGACGGTGAGCTGGCGGCAGTGATCCAGGCCTGCGTCGACGCCGACTCGGCGGCGAAGCTCGCGGCGGCCTGAGCCGCCCGCGCACCCGGCGCACCCGCGTCACTGCCTACCGATCACGACCCGTCCCCTTCTACGTCTCAGGAGGAACCAGCGTGCAGACACCTTCTGGGGGGCCGAGCGACCCTCAGCGGCTCCGCCGTGGGCCCGCCCCCCGCAGTCTGCTGCTCGCCGAGGTGGCCCAGGCCACCCAGCGGCTGGCCGACGCGGGCGTGCCGTCGCCGCGGTTCGACGCGGAGGAACTCGCCGCGTTCGTGCACGGTGTGAAGCGCGGAGAGCTGCACAGCGTCGTGGACGAGGAGTTCGACGCCCGCTACTGGGAGACCGTCGCGCGCCGCGAGGCCCGCGAACCGCTCCAGCACATCACCGGGCGGGTGTTCTTCCGGTATCTGGAACTCCAGGTCGGGCCAGGGGTGTTCGTGCCCCGGCCGGAGACCGAGTCCGTCGTCGGCTGGGCCATAGACGCGGTCCGCGCGATGGACGTCGTCGAGCCGCTGATCGTCGATCTCTGCTCGGGATCCGGCGCGATCGCGCTCGCCATGGCCCAGGAGGTGCCGCGCTCGCGTGTGCACGCCGTGGAGCTGTCCGAGGACGCCCTCACCTGGACGCGGAAGAACGCCGAGGGGTCCAGGGTCACCGTGCACCGCGGAGACGCCCTGACGGCCCTCCCGGACTTCGACGGCCAGGTCGACCTGGTCATCTCCAACCCGCCGTACATCCCGCTCACCGAGTGGGAGTACGTGGCGCCCGAGGCCCGTGACCACGACCCGGAGATGGCGCTCTTCTCCGGCGAGGACGGCCTCGACACGATCCGCGGGATCGAACGCACCGCGCACCGGCTGCTGCGGCCCGGCGGGCTCGTCGTCATCGAGCACGCGGACACCCAGGGCGGGCAGGTTCCGTGGATCTTCAGCGAGGAGGCCGGCTGGGCGGACGCGGCCGACCACCCGGACCTGAACAAGCGCCCCCGCTTCGCGACGGCGCGCAAGGCGATGCCGTGACGGCCGGCACAGCGACGGCGGCGCCCCCCGGCGCCGTGACCTCAGCCTCCAGGCGCACCGCGAGTGATGCGAGTGAGCCGAAGGGGCGCGCGCCTGCCGAAAGGGAGAGCGCGCACAGGCCCCGAGGAACGAGGGGGCGAGCACGGTCGACCGTCGACAGGTGCTCAAGCGCCCCGGAGGCGAACCGAGCACTTCAAAAAACACAGATGGAGGGCCGTTAGATGGCACGGCGATACGACTGCAACGACGCGACCGACCGTACGACCGGTCTGCGTGAAGCCGCGTCCGCCGTCCGCCGAGGCGAGCTCGTCGTCCTGCCCACGGACACCGTCTACGGGCTCGGCGCCGACGCCTTCAGCGCGGAGGCCGTCGCCGATCTCCTCGACGCCAAGGGCCGGGGCCGCAACATGCCCACGCCCGTGCTCATCGGCTCCCCGAACACCCTGCACGGCCTCGTCACGGACTTCTCGGAGCAGGCGTGGGAGCTGGTCGACGCGTTCTGGCCGGGCGCGCTCACGCTCGTCGCCAAGCACCAGCCCTCGCTCCAGTGGGACCTCGGCGACACCCGTGGCACCGTCGCGATCCGGATGCCGCTGCACCCCGTCGCGATCGAGCTGCTGACCGAGGTCGGCCCGATGGCCGTCTCCAGCGCCAACCTGACGGGACACCCGGCGCCGGAGGACTGTGACGCGGCGCAGGAGATGCTGGCGGACGCGGTGTCGGTCTACCTCGACGGCGGGAAGACGCCCGGCATCGTGCCGTCCTCGATCGTGGACGTGACGGGCAAGGTCCCGCTCCTGCTGCGCGCGGGCGCCGTGGACGCCGACGAGCTGCGCAAGGTCGTACCCGACCTCGAGGTGGCCAATTGACCGCCCCTGAGGGGCGTGGCATAGCGGGACTCCCCGACACCTTCCGCATCCTCCACGTCAGTACCGGCAACGTGTGCCGCTCGCCCATCACCGAGCGGCTGAACCGCCATGCCCTGAGCGACCGCCTCGGCGAGCGGCTCATGGGCGGGCTCATCGTGGAGAGCGCGGGCACCTGGGGACACGAGGGGGCCTCGATGGAGGCCAACGCGGAGGCCGTCCTGGCGGATTTCGGCGCGGACCCGTCCGGCTTCGTCGGACGGGAGCTGCTGGACGAGCACGTGATCCGCGCGGACCTGGTGCTCACGGCGACGCGGGACCACCGCGCGCAGGTCATCTCGATGGGGCACTCCGCGGGGCTGCGGACCTTCACGCTGAAGGAGTTCACGCGTCTCGTACGGGCCATAGACCCGGCGACGCTGCCCGACCCCCTCGACGAGGGCGTGGTCGAGCGCGCCCGTGCGCTGGTGCGTGCCGCCGCCGCGCTGCGCGGATGGCTTCTGGCCCCCAACGCGGAGGCGGACGAGGTCTACGACCCGTACGGGGCCCCGATCACCTTCTTCCGCTCCATCGGCGACGAGATCCACCAGGCGCTGGACCCGGTGGTGACGGCGCTCACGGGTGTGCCGACCCGGCACTGATTCCCCGGGCCGCCCACCGCTCGCACACCGTTGAACAGCGGCGACGCACCGTGAGAAGTCCGGCGGAACGTACGGTGGGACGAATTTGTGCAACCGTCGCGCCGCCGTGTATGTCCTTGACCATGTGGCTACGCGCATTCCAACAGTCGTCCTGTCGCGGGCTAGTGTGTGTGGCTCAGATGGCCGGCGATTCCTGTGGGGCAGCCTGTGCGTGATTACCTGCTGACGCTCTGCGTGACGGCCGCGGTGACGTATCTCCTGACCGGTCCGGTGCGGAAGTTCGCCATCGCGATCGGCGCGATGCCCGCGATCCGCGCGCGAGACGTCCACCGCGAACCGACACCGCGTCTCGGCGGTATCGCCATGTTCTTCGGACTGTGCGCCGGACTGCTCGTGGCCAGCAACCTGCAGAATCTCGGCGGGGTCTTCGAGCGGTCGAACGAGCCGCGCGCGCTGCTGTCCGGGGCCGCGCTGATCTGGCTGATCGGTGTGCTGGACGACAAGTTCGAGATCGACGCCCTGATCAAGCTCGGCGGCCAGATGATCGCCGCCGGTGTGATGGTGATGCAGGGTCTGACGATCCTGTGGATCCCGGTGCCCGGCGTCGGCACGGTCGCGCTGACCTCCTGGCAGGGCACGCTCCTCACCGTCGCGCTCGTCGTGATCACCATCAACGCGGTCAACTTCGTCGACGGACTCGACGGTCTGGCCTCCGGCATGGTGTGCATCGCCGCGGCGGCGTTCTTCCTGTACGCGTACCGGATCTGGTACGGGTACGGCATCGAGGCCGCCGCCCCCGCCACCCTCTTCGCCGCGATCCTGATGGGCATGGGAGTCGGCTTCCTGCCGCACAACATGCATCCCGCCCGGATCTTCATGGGCGACTCGGGATCGATGCTGATCGGTCTGGTGCTCGCGACGGCCGCGATCTCCATCACGGGCCAGGTGGACCCGGACGCCCTGAAGATCTACGCCGACGGTTCGACCCGTGAGGCGACCCACGCCGCACTGCCGGTCTTCATCCCGCTGCTGCTGCCGCTGACGATCATCGCGATCCCGGTCGCCGACCTCGTCCTCGCGATCGTGCGCCGCACGTGGAACGGACAGTCGCCGTTCGCCGCCGACCGCGGCCATCTCCACCACCGGCTGCTGGAGATCGGGCACTCGCACAGCAGGGCCGTCCTGATCATGTACTTCTGGTCGGCGCTGATCGCCTTCGGAGTGGTGCTGTACTCGGTCCACTCCTCGTCCACGATGTCCACGATGTGGATCGTGCTCGCGGTCGTCGCGCTGAGCGCCCTGGGGCTGCTGCTCCTGCTGCTGCCGCGCTTCACACCGCGTGCCCCGCGCTGGGCCGAGGCCGTCGTGCCGCCCCGCTACCGGCGCCGCCGGCGCGCTGCCCGGGGGGAGTCGGACCAGCCCGCCCAGGAGTCGCCGGAGCCGGGGGAGAGCCGGCCGGGCGCCGGGTCACAGGTGCCTCAGGAGTCCCTCGCGGCCGACGACGTCACGGCCGACGAGCGGGCCCCGGTCCCGGCGGGCGTCAACGGGGCTACCGCCATCGGGCCGCGATCTCGTCTCTCCGACCGGCGCAAGGCCGATTCGGCATACTGAGAATTGCCTCATCATGCCCCATTACCAGACAAGGACATTCCGTGCCGGGCTCACACGCGCGGATTCGTCCTCATGTGTGACGGTCAGCACACGTTCATGGTAAAGACCTCATCAAATAGTTTGTGATACCGTTCACGAGACCCGGCGCCAGAGCCGAAGGACCGTAGTGCGACGGTCCGTTGGCCCGAGAATCCAACTCTCGGACCGGGCCTACGCTCGTCCATGACGACACCATCTGCCCCACCCAGCTAGCGGAGCTGCCGCCATGCCGACCAATGACGTCCGGACCCTTCTTCAAGCCGCCGTACCCACCGCCGCAGTCGGCGTTGTCGCGGCGGTGGTCAGTGGTGTGGTGGCCGGGGGGAAGGGCGCGCTGGGCGCCGCGGTGGCCTCGGTGGTGGTGATCGTCTTCATGGGGATCGGTCTCGTCGTGCTCCAGCGCACGGCCAAGTCACTGCCGCATCTCTTCCAGGCGATGGGCCTGCTGCTCTACACGACCCAAGTGCTGGCGCTCTTCGTCTTCATGGCCGCGTTCAAGGACACCTCCCTCTTCAACCCCAAGGCGTTCGCGCTGACGTTGGTGGTCGCGACGCTCGCCTGGATCGCCGCTCAGGCCCGTGCCCATATGAAGGCGAAGATTCTCTATGTGGAGCCGGAGAAGACGGGTACGTCGGCGTGATAGGTAGGGGCGGGATAAGTGCGAGTTCGAGATCCTGCTATCGTCCGGTTCCAACTGCGGCATCGATGGCGCGGGCTCCCCAGCTGACGCCTGCTCTTACGACGCGAGGCTCGGAGCAGCCCGGTCGCCGTTCCCACATCCGAAACACCAGTCCAGTGCCGAATCGCGGCTTCCCGCCGCGCCGACACAACGAGGTTGCCCTACCTATGCGCCATGTTGAAGGAGCCCGCGGTGAGTGCTGACCCGACGCAGGTGCTCGCCTTCGAGACCGACTGCCACATCTTCGACGGCTGTGGCTTCCCGGCCCCCGGCCTGCATTCGTTCCTGTTCAAGCCCCTCGTGGGCGACGGGGACGGCAGCTTTTACTTCAACAAGCCGATGCTGCTGGCACTTCTCGGCTCGGTCGTCATCATCGGCTTCTTCTGGGCCGCCTTCCGCAAGCCGAAGGTTGTTCCCGGCAAGCTGCAGATGGTCGCCGAAGCGGGTTATGACTTCGTCCGGCGCGGTGTCGTCTACGAGACTCTCGGCAAGCGAGAGGGCGAGAAGTACGTCCCGCTGATCGTCTCGCTGTTCTTCTTCGTCTGGATGATGAACCTCTGGTCGATCATCCCCGTCGCCCAGTTCCCGGTGACGTCGATCATCGCCTACCCCATCGTCCTCGCACTCATCGTTTACGTACTGTGGGTCTCGCTGACCTTCAAGCGGCACGGATTCGTGGGTGCCTTCAAGAACTTCACCGGTTACGACAAGTCGCTCGGCGCGGTGCTCCCGCTGGCCATGCTGATCGAGTTCTTCTCGAACCTGCTGGTCCGGCCGTTCACCCACGCGGTGCGACTGTTCGCCAACATGTTCGCCGGTCACACCCTGCTGCTGCTCTTCACCATCGCGAGCTGGTACCTGCTCAACGGCATCGGCATCGCCTACGCGGGTGTGTCGTTCGTGATGGTCCTCGTGATGACGGCCTTCGAGCTGTTCATCCAGGCCCTTCAGGCGTACGTCTTCGTGCTGCTCAGCTGCACCTTCATCCAGGGCGCGCTCGCAGAGCACCACTGAGTCCCCGCCCTGCCCCTTAGTCGCCCGGTGGCCAACACCCATCGGTCCGTGAAAGAGAAGGAAGAACTGGCATGTCCCAGAACCTTGCCGCCGTCAGTGGCTCCCTCGGTTCCATCGGTTACGGTCTTGCCGCCATCGGCCCCGGCGTCGGCGTCGGCATCATCTTCGGTAACGGCACCCAGGCCCTCGCCCGTCAGCCCGAGGCTGCCGGTCTGATCCGCGCCAACCAGATCCTCGGTTTCGCCTTCTGTGAGGCGCTCGCCCTGATCGGTCTGGTCATGCCGTTCGTCTATGGCGTGTGATCTTCTCGATCCGGTCAGCACCACTAGACGAAAGGCACTGATGTGAACCCTCTGTTGGTTCAGCTCGCGGCCGAGGAGAAGCAGAACCCCCTCATCCCGCCGATTCCCGAGCTCGTCATCGGCCTGCTCGCTTTTGTCATCGTCTTCGGCCTGCTCGCGTGGAAGCTCCTCCCGAACATCAACAAGGTTCTGGACGAGCGCCGTGAGGCCATCGAGGGCGGCATGGAGAAGGCGGAGGCCGCCAAGACCGAAGCCGAAAGCGTCCTGGAGCAGTACAAGGCCCAGCTCGCCGAGGCGCGCCACGAGGCGGCTCGTCTCCGTCAGGAGGCGACCGAGCAGGGCGCCACCATCATCCAGGAGATGAAGGCGGAGGGGCAGCGGCAGCGTGAAGAGATCGTCGCCGCCGGCCACGCCCAGATCGAGGCGGACCGCAAGGCCGCGGCCTCGGCACTGCGCCAGGACGTGGGCAAGCTCGCCACCGACCTCGCCGGCAAGCTCGTCGGGGAGTCCCTGGAGGACAGCGCCCGCCAGAGCCGCACCATCGACCGCTTCCTCGACGAACTCGAGGACGGCGCGTCGAAGGCCGAGGCCGCACGATGAACGGAGCGAGCCGCACGGCGCTGGCCGCCGCACGCGAGCGTCTCGACGCGCTGACCGACAGCACGTCGGCCGACGCGGCGAAGCTCGCGGAGGAGCTGACCGCCGTCACGGCGCTGCTCCACCGCGAGGTGTCGCTGCGCCGGGTCCTCACCGACCCGGCGCGGTCCGGCGAGTCCAAGGCCGAGCTGGCCGGCGGACTGCTCGGTGGCCAGGTGGGCGGCGAGAGTGCCGACCTGATCACCGGAATGGTCCGCTCCCGCTGGTCGCAGCCGCGTGACCTGGTCGACGCGGTGGAGGAGCTGGCGGCCGTCGCCGAGCTCACCGCCGCGCAGCGGGCGGGCGCCCTCGACGACGTCGAGGACGAGCTGTTCCGCTTCGGCCGGATCGTCGAGTCCAGCACCGAGTTGCGGGCCGCGCTGACCGACCGGTCGGCGACCGCGTCGGCGAAGACCGCGCTGCTGGGCAGCCTGCTCGGCGGCCGGGCCAACCCGAGCACCGAGCGACTGGTCGTGCGCCTGGTGTCCCAGCCCCGAGGACGTAGCCTGGAAGCGGGTCTGCAGACCCTCTCCCGGCTCGCCGCGGCTCGCCGGGACCGGATGGTGGCGGTCGTCACGTCGGCGGTACCGCTCACCGAAGGCCAGAAGCAGCGTCTCGGCGCGGCCCTGGCCAGACTGTACGGCCACCCGATGCATCTGAACCTGGACGTGGACCCCGCGGTCCTCGGCGGGATCTCGGTCCGCGTCGGCGACGAGGTCGTCAACGGCACCGTCGCGGAACGTCTCGACGAGGCGGAACGGCGGCTCGCCGGCTGAAGGCCGGCGGTCGGTACGTGATTTCCGGATTACAGACACACATACAGAGATCAAGAACAGCGGCCCGGTTGGGCCGTGCAGAAATTGCAGAAGATTCCTGGGGGTCGCCCCCAGACCCCCATAGAACTTCGGGCCCAACAAGGAGAGCAGGGAATCCAGATGGCGGAGCTCACGATCCGGCCGGAGGAGATCCGGGATGCGCTGGAGAACTTTGTCCAGTCGTACAAGCCGGACGCGGCCTCGCGCGAGGAGGTCGGGACGGTCAGCGTTGCCGGTGACGGCATCGCGAAGGTCGAGGGTCTGCCCTCGGCCATGGCGAACGAACTGCTGAAGTTCGAGGACGGGACCCTCGGTCTCGCCCTGAACCTGGAGGAGCGCGAGATCGGCGCTGTCATCCTCGGTGAGTTCAGCGGTATCGAGGAGGGACAGTCGGTCACCCGTACCGGCGAGGTCCTCTCCGTCGGCGTCGGCGAGGGCTACCTCGGTCGTGTCGTCGACCCGCTCGGCGCCCCGATCGACGGCCTCGGCGAGATCGCGACCGACGGCCGCCGCGCCCTGGAGCTCCAGGCTCCGGGCGTCATGGTCCGTAAGTCGGTGCACGAGCCGATGCAGACCGGTTACAAGGCCGTCGACTCGATGGTGCCGATCGGCCGTGGCCAGCGTCAGCTGATCATCGGCGACCGCCAGACCGGCAAGACCGCCCTGGCCGTCGACACGATCATCAACCAGCGCGACAACTGGCGCTCGGGCGACGTGAACAAGCAGGTGCGCTGCATCTACGTCGCCATCGGCCAGAAGGGCTCCACCATCGCGTCCGTACGCGGTGCGCTGGAAGAGGCCGGTGCTCTTGAGTACACGACGATCGTCGCCGCCCCGGCGTCCGACCCGGCGGGCTTCAAGTACCTGGCCCCCTACACCGGTTCGGCCATCGGCCAGCACTGGATGTACCAGGGCAAGCACGTCCTGATCATCTTCGACGACCTGTCGAAGCAGGCCGACGCCTACCGCGCCGTCTCCCTGCTGCTGCGCCGTCCGCCGGGCCGCGAGGCCTACCCGGGCGACGTCTTCTACCTGCACTCGCGTCTGCTGGAGCGCTGCGCCAAGCTCTCCGACGACATGGGCGCCGGCTCGATGACGGGCCTGCCCATCGTCGAGACCAAGGCGAACGACGTGTCGGCGTTCATCCCGACCAACGTCATCTCCATCACCGACGGCCAGTGCTTCCTGGAGTCCGACCTGTTCAACGCCGGCCAGCGGCCCGCGCTGAACGTCGGTATCTCGGTCTCCCGAGTCGGCGGCTCCGCCCAGCACAAGGCCATGCGCCAGGTGTCGGGACGGCTCCGCGTGGACCTCGCCCAGTACCGCGAGCTGGAGGCGTTCGCCGCCTTCGGTTCCGACCTGGACGCCGCGTCTAAGGCATCGCTCCAGCGTGGTTCGCGCATGGTCGAGCTGCTGAAGCAGCCGCAGTACGCGCCGTACCCGGTCGAGGAGCAGGTCGTCTCCATCTACGCCGGCACCACCGGCAAGATGGACGACGTCCCGGTCGAGGACATCAGCCGCTTCGAGAGCGAACTGCTGGAGCACCTGCGCCGCGAGCGCAAGGAGCTGCTGACCAGCATCGCCGAGGGCGCCAAGATGTCGGACGACACTCTTGAGTCCATCAGCGACGCCATCGCCGCCTTCAAGAAGCAGTTCGAGACCTCGGACGGCAAGCTTCTGGGCGACGACGCCCCGGCCGGCGTCAACGTCTCCAAGTGACGACGGAAGGGACCTGACTCATGGGAGCCCAGCTCCGGGTCTACAAGCGTCGCATCAAATCCGTCACCGCGACCAAGAAGATCACCAAGGCGATGGAGATGATCGCCGCCTCGCGCATCGTCAAGGCGCAGCGCCAGGTGGCGGCCTCGACGCCGTACGCGACCGAGCTCACCCGCGCGGTCACGGCGGTGGCGACCGGATCCAACACCAAGCACCCTCTGACCACGGAGGTCGAGGCGCCGACACGGGCCGCGGTCCTGCTCGTCACGAGCGACCGCGGACTGGCGGGCGGCTACTCCTCCAACGCCATCAAGGCGGCGGAGCGGCTCACCGAGCGGCTCCGGGGCGAGGGCAAGGAGGTCGACACCTACATCGTCGGCCGCAAGGGTGTCGCCTACTACGGCTTCCGTGAGCGCGAGGTCACGGAGTCGTGGACCGGCTTCACCGACAGCCCGACCTACGCGGACGCCAAGGGCGTCGCCGGACCGCTGATCGAGGCGGTCCAGCGGGACACGGCGGACGGCGGCGTGGACGAACTCCACATCGTCTTCACCGAGTTCGTCTCGATGCTGACGCAGACGCCGGTGGAGAACCGGCTGCTGCCTCTCTCCCTCGATGCGTCGGAGGAGGAGGACTCGGCGAAGAAGGACGAGATCCTTCCGCTGTTCGACTTCGAGCCGTCGGCGGAGGACGTCCTCGACGCCCTGCTGCCGCGCTACGTCGAGAGCCGTATCTACAACGCGCTGCTCCAGGCCGCCGCTTCCAAGCACGCGGCCACCCGACGCGCGATGAAGTCGGCGACCGACAACGCCGGGGACCTCATCAAGAGCCTCTCCCGGCTTGCCAACGCGGCCCGCCAGGCCGAAATCACCCAGGAAATCAGCGAGATCGTCGGTGGCGCCAGCGCCCTGGCCGACGCGACCGCGGGGAGTGAAAAGTAATGACGACCACTGTTGAGGCCACGGCCACGGGCCGCGTGTCCCGGGTCATCGGCCCGGTCGTCGACGTGGAGTTCCCCGTCGACGCGATGCCGGAGATCTACAACGCACTGCACGTCGAGGTGGCCGACCCGGCCGAGGACGGCAAGAAGAAGACGCTGACGCTCGAAGTCGCCCAGCACCTGGGTGAAGGCCTCGTCCGCGCCGTCTCGATGCAGCCGACCGACGGTCTGGTCCGCCAGGCCGTGGTGACGGACACCGGCTCCGGCATCTCGGTGCCCGTCGGTGACGTCACCAAGGGCAAGGTGTTCAACACCCTCGGCGAGATCCTGAACGACCCGGACGGCGAGGCTCAGATCACCGAGCGCTGGCCGATCCACCGCAAGGCCCCGGCCTTCGACCAGCTCGAGTCGAAGACCGAGATGTTCGAGACCGGCCTGAAGGTCGTCGACCTGCTGACCCCGTACGTCAAGGGCGGCAAGATCGGTCTCTTCGGTGGAGCGGGCGTCGGCAAGACGGTCCTCATCCAGGAAATGATCATGCGTGTGGCGAAGCTGCACGACGGTGTTTCCGTGTTCGCCGGTGTCGGTGAGCGCACCCGTGAGGGCAACGACCTCATCGACGAGATGACCGAGTCGGGCGTTCTGGACAAGACCGCGCTGGTCTTCGGCCAGATGGACGAGCCGCCGGGCACCCGTCTGCGGGTCGCCCTGTCCGCCCTGACCATGGCGGAGTACTTCCGCGATGTGCAGAAGCAGGACGTGCTGCTCTTCATCGACAACATCTTCCGCTTCACCCAGGCCGGTTCCGAGGTCTCCACGCTGCTCGGCCGTATGCCGTCCGCGGTGGGTTACCAGCCGACCCTGGCGGACGAGATGGGTGTGCTCCAGGAGCGCATCACCTCGACCCGTGGTCACTCGATCACCTCGATGCAGGCGATCTACGTGCCGGCGGACGACCTGACCGACCCGGCCCCGGCCACGACCTTCGCGCACCTCGACGCGACGACCGTGCTGTCGCGTCCGATCTCGGAGAAGGGCATCTACCCGGCGGTGGACCCGCTGGACTCGACGTCCCGCATCCTGGACCCGCGTTACATCTCGCAGGCGCACTACGACGCGGCGAGCCGCGTCAAGGGGATCCTGCAGAAGAACAAGGACCTCCAGGACATCATCGCGATCCTCGGTATCGACGAGCTGGGCGAGGAGGACAAGCTCGTTGTCCACCGTGCCCGTCGCGTCGAGCGCTTCCTGTCGCAGAACACCCACGCCGCCAAGCAGTTCACCGGCCTGGACGGTTCCGACGTGCCGCTCGACGAGTCGATCTCCGCGTTCAACGCGATCTGCGACGGCGACTACGACCACTTCCCCGAGCAGGCGTTCTTCATGTGCGGTGGCATCGATGACCTGAAGGCGAAGGCCAAGGAGCTCGGCGTCTCCTGAGTCCCCGGACTCACGGTGGGGGGCGGGCTCGTACCGCCCCCCTCCGAACCGCCGATCGTGACCCCATAGAATTAGACCGACACCCGGCGACACAGCCGGGTGGTGACCCGAGGAGCACCCTTGGCTGCTGAGCTGCACGTCGAGCTGGTCGCCGCGGACCGCAGTGTCTGGTCCGGCGAGGCCACCCTGGTCGTCGCGCGCACCACGTCCGGCGACATCGGCGTCATGCCCGGTCACCAGCCGCTGCTCGGTGTGCTGGAGTCGGGCCCCGTGACCATCCGTACGACCGACGGCGGCACCGTCGTCGCCGCCGTGCACGGCGGATTCCTGTCGTTCGCCGACAACAAGCTCTCCCTGCTCGCGGAGATCGCCGAGCTGGCGGACGAGATCGACGCCCAGCGTGCCGAGCGCGCGCTGGAGCGCGCGAAGTCGGGTGAGGACGACGCCGCCGAGCGCCGTGCCGATGTCCGACTGCGCGCTGTGGCGGTGCGCTGACGCACCGCACCTGGAATTACCCTCAGCCGCGGCCCGTTCTGGAGACATCCAGACCGTGTCGCGGCTGAGGCGATGCGGCAGCTGTTTCTGTTCGTTCGTGCGGGTTACTCGATTGGCGAGGAGGTCGGTATCAGATGGTCCTCGCTCTGCTTGTCTGCGGACTGGTCGTCGTGCTGGTTGCGCTGGGGCTCTTCGTCTTCGGGCTGCGCCGTCGGCTGATCCAGCGCTCCGGAGGGACCTTCGACTGTTCGCTGCGCTGGAACGTGGCCGAGGAGCCCGACACGTCCGGCAAGGGCTGGGTGTACGGCGTCGCCCGCTACAGCGGTGACCGGATCAACTGGTTCCGGGTTTTCTCGTACGCCCCGAGGCCCCGCCGCAGTCTCGAACGCTCCGCCATCGAGGTGCTCGCCCGGCGTGCTCCCGAGGGCGAGGAGGAGCTGGCGCTGCTCTCCGACTCCGTCGTGCTCGGCTGTGTCCACCAGGGCACGCGCCTGGAGCTGGCGATGAGCGAGGACGCGCTGACCGGCTTCCTCGCCTGGCTGGAGGCGGCGCCGCCCGGCCAGCGGGTGAACGTCGCCTGATCCGTACCTGACGACGACGAGGGGGACGGTGCCCGCAGGCACCGTCCCCCTCGCCGCTCGCGCGGTGTGTTACTTCAGACCGTTGCTGATCGCTGTCACGAGTTCGCCGTTCGCGGTGTCACCGGTGAAGTCCCAGAAGAACGCTCCGCCGAGACCCTGGCTCTTCGCCCACGCCATCTTCGTGGCGATCGTCGCCGGGGTGTCGTAGCTCCACCAGTTGCTGCCGCACTTCGCGTACGCCGTGCCGCCGACGGTGCCGGTGACGGGGCAGGTGTTCTTCAGGACCTTGTAGTCCTCGATGCCCGCCTCGTAGGTGCCGGGGGCCGCGCCCGTGGCCGTACCGCCCGGTGCGGCCTGGGTGACGCCGGTCCAGCCGCGTCCGTAGAAGCCGATGCCGAGCAGCAGCTTCTTCGCCGGGACGCCCTGCGCCTTGTACTTGGCGATCGCGTCGGCGGAGTTGAAGCCGGCCTGCGGGATGCCCGGGTACGAGGTGAGCGGGGAGTGCGGGGCCGTGGGGCCCTGCGCGGCGAAGGCGCCGAAGAAGTCGTACGTCATGACGTTGAGCCAGTTCATGTACTGCGAGGCGCCCGCGTAGTCGGCGGCGTCGATCTTGCCGCCGCTGGACGCGTCGGCGGTGACGGCCGCGGTGACCAGGTAGTTGGCACCGAACTTGGCGCGCATGGCCTGCATCATGTTCTTCATCGCCGCCGGGCCGCTGGTGTCGCAGCTCAGACCGCAGGCGTTCGGGTACTCCCAGTCCAGGTCGATGCCGTCGAAGACATCGGCCCAGCGCGGGTCCTCGACCAGGTCGTAGCAGGACTGCGCGAACGCGGCGGGGTTCTTCACCGCGTCACCGAAGCCGCCGGACCAGGTCCAGCCGCCGAAGGACCAGAGGACCTTGATGCCGGGGTTCGCGGCCTTGAGCTTGCGCAGCTGGTTGAAGTTGCCGCGCAGCGGCTGGTCCCAGGTGTCGGCGACGCCGTCGACGGCCTGGGCGGCGGTGTACGCCTTGTCCGTCGCCGCGTACGCGTCGCCCATGGTGCACTTGCCGCCCTGGACGTTGCCGAACGAGTAGTTGATGTGGGTGATCTTGGACGCGCTGCCGGACGTCACCAGGTTCTTGACGTGGTAGTTGCGGTCGTAGACGCCCCACTCGGTGAAGTAGCCGAGCTTGACCTGGTCGCCGGGCGGGGTGCCCGGGTCCGTGCCGCCGCCGGTGGTCCTCACGGCGACCGAGCCGCTGACCGGTCCGGTCTGGTCGGCCGTGTCACGGGCCTGGACGCTGAAGGAGTAGCTGGTGCCCGCGGTCAGGCCGGTGTTCGTGTACGTCGTTCCGGTGACCGTGGCGATCTTCGCACCGTCCCGCAGGACGTCGTAGTTCTTGATGCCCTTGTCGTCGGTGGCGGCGCTCCAGCTGAGCTTGGCCGACGTGTTCGTGATCTCGCTCGCGGTGGGGGTGCCGGGGGCGGTCGGGGCCGTGTCACCGGGGACACTGCCGCCGTCGCAGGAGGCGCCGTTGAGCTTGCAGCCGGTCGCGGAGCCGCCGCCGGGCCCGGTGCCGTTGAAGCCGAAGGTGACGGAGGCGCCCGGGGTGAGGGTGCCGTTCCAGCCGACGTTCTTGGCGGTGAAGTGGTTGGTGCCGCTCTTGGTGACGGTGGCGTCCCAGGCGGAGCCGACGCCGGTACCGACGGGGAAGTCCCACTCGACGGTCCAGGAGGAGAGGGTCGTGGTGCCGGTGTTCTTCACCGTCCACGAGCCTTCGAAGCCGGTGCCCCAGTCGGACTTCTTGGTGTACGTGGCGGTCGCGGAGGTGGCCGCCTCGGCGGGGGAGGCCAGGCCGACCATGGCGGCGAGGGGGAGGAACAGCGCGGTCAGCGCCGCGACGGATCTGGATCTGAATCTGGTTCTGCGGACGGACGTCTTCGTGCTCAAGGGGTACTCCTCGAGTGAGTCAAGACAGATCGGGGATGGTCCGGAGTGGTCCGTGACACCCGACTCTTGCGACAGCTCGCGCACTAGTCAGTGGCGTGAGAGTAAGGAGGTCTGGACCAATCGTCAATAGGTCCAGACCAAAGGTGTCGACGGGTCGGCCGACCGGCTGTCGCGCCGTACGGCACGCCGGTCGCCGCCCGCGCCCTCAGATCCCCAACTCCTGCGCCAGAACGGCCGCCTGTACGCGGCTGCGCAGCTCCAGCTTGCCCAGCAGCCTGCTCACATGGGTCTTGACCGTCGCCTCCGCCATGTCCAGCCGTACCGCGATCTCCGCGTTCGACAGCCCGTCACCCAGGCTGGCCAGCACCTCGCGCTCACGCCGGGTGAGGGCGTCCAGCACCGTGAGGTCCGGCGCGTCCGGCGACCGTACGGCCTTCGGCGAGGCGAACTCCGCGATCAGCCGGCGCGTCACGGAAGGCGCGATCAGGCCCTCGCCGCGTGCCACCGTCCGTACCGCCTCGATGAGGTCCCGCGCGTCCGTGTTCTTCAGCAGGAACCCGGCGGCGCCCGCGCGCAGCGCGCCGAAGACGTACTCGTCCAGGTCGAACGTCGTCAGCACGAGCACGTCGGCCAGCTTCTCGGCGACCACCTGCCGCGTCGCCGACACCCCGTCCAGCCTGGGCATCGACACATCCATCAGCACCAGGTCGGGGCGCAGTTCACGGGCCAGCCGCACGGCCTCCTCGCCGTCCCGCGCCTCGCCGACCACCTCGACCTCCGGGGAACTGCGCAGGATCAGGACCAGCCCCGCGCGTACCGCCGACTGGTCCTCCGCCACCAGAACCCGGATGGTCATGCCGTGCCGCTCCCCTCGTCGACGGGCAGCTCCGCCCGCACCCGCCAGATCTTCGTGCCGTTCGCCCCGCCCGTGGCGCTCGCGCCGTCCGAGCCGTCCGCCGTGACCGGTCCCGCCTCGAACGCGCCGTCCAGCAGGGCGACGCGCTCCCGCATCCCGACCAGACCCGCGCCGGAGCCCGGTGCGCGCGGGCCGGGCCCGTCGCCGTACGGGCTGACGACATCGACGCACAGAGCCCGCCGTGTGCGCTCCAGGAGCACCGTCACGGGGCCGCGCGGCGCGTGCTTGAGCGCGTTGGTCAGCGACTCCTGGACGATGCGGTACGCCGCCATCTCGACCGGCGCCGGCAGCGCGGGCCCCTCGCCCCGCCGGTCCTGGAGCGTGAACGTGAGCCCGCTGGACGCGCCGTTCGTACGCGCCTGCTCCACGAGCGAGTCGAGCGCCCCCAGCGTCGGCGCCGGAGCGGGCCGCCGGTCGTCGCCGGTGTCCCGCAGCAGTCCGATGAGCCGCCGCATCTCCGCCAGACCCGCGACGCTGTTCTCGCGGATCACCGCCAGCGCGTCCTTGGAGGTCCGCGCGTCGTCGAGGGAGAGCGCGGCGGTGGAGTGGATCGCGATGGCCGACAGATGGTTGGCGACCATGTCGTGCAGCTCACGGGCCATCCGCGCGCGCTCGGCCATCACGGCCTGCGTCCGGTCCATCTCGGCGAGCAGGGCCGTCTGTTCGGCCCGCAGACGGGCGGCCTCGGCGGCGTCGCGGTGATTGCGGACCAGCACACCGGTGGTGGCGGGGGCGATGGTGATCGCCGCGGCCAGGACGCCCAGCAGTAGGCCCTCGGGCGAGCGGAGCCAGCTCACGGCCGCGACGGTGACGACGACCGTGGTCAGCGCCGTGCCCCAGGGGATCCTGCGGGCCGCGGACGGGCTGCCGTAGAGCACCGCCGCGTAGACGATGTCCGTGAACATGGCGATGGTCGCCACGCTGCCCAGGGTGAAGAAGTCGAGGACGAGCGCGAGGGTGGCGACCAGCAGGGCCGTGCGGGGCGCGCTCCTGCGCACCAGCTCCATCAGGGAGACGGCGGCGACCGGCAGCAGCACCCAGGAGCCGGACAGTCCCCGGTCGCTCCCCTGGGTGTGCAGTCCGAGGGCCCAGAGCAGCACGCCGCCGAGCAGGCCGGCCGCGGCGATCAGGGCGTCCTCTCGGTGCGGACGTGGGAGAACGGTCACCCCACCATCAAACACGGCGCCGCGGGCGGGCACCTCCGCGTGGCGGCCGAGACCGGACGGGGGCGCGCTACATCGAAGGATGCAGTCTCGGTTCGTCACTGGTGACGACGATCCGGGCCGGAACCGGCGGAAAACTGGGAGTGAGCCGAAGGGAGACTGCCGTGATCGTCACGCTGATCATCATCTGCGAGGTCGGATTCTGGGTGCTGCTGGGCATCGGACTGGCCCTGCGCTACTTCGCCGGGATGCCGCGCGTGTCGACCGCGGTGCTGCTGTGCGAACCGCTGCTGGAGGTCCTGCTGCTCGTCGTGACGGCGATCGACCTGAAGAACGGCGCCGAACCGGACTGGAAGCACGGACTCGCCGCGGTCTACATCGGCTTCTCGGTGGCGCTCGGCCCCCAGCTGATCAAGTGGGCCGACGCCCGCTTCGCCCACCGGTTCGCCGGCGGCCCGCCGCCGGTCCGGCCGCCGAAGTACGGCAGGGCCCGCATGGTCCACGAGTGGAGGACGGCCGCCCGCTGGGTGACCGCGTCGGCCATCGCGCTCGGTCTGCTCCAGTCCGCGATCTGGTACGTCGGCTCCGACGGGGACACCGGGTCGCTCCGGATGTGGCAGCAGAAGATGGTCTTCGTGATCGGGATCAACCTGGTGATCGCGCTCGGCTACACGCTCTTCCCGAAGAAGGACCCGGGCGGCCCCGCGCCGGCGGAGCGGCCCCGGTCCTCCAGCGACCGATAGGTCAGCGCTCGCCGCCCGGCACCCACAGCACGTCTCCGACCTCCTTGTTGGCCACCCTGGCCAGGATGAACAGGAGGTCGGAGAGCCGGTTGAGATACGTCGCCGTCAGCGGGTTCATGCTCTCCCCGTGCGCCTCGAACGCCGCCCACGTCGAGCGCTCCGCGCGCCGTACGACGGTGCACGCCTGGTGCAGCAGCGCCGCCCCGGCCGTACCGCCGGGGAGGATGAAACTGCGCAGCTTCTCGACCTCCTCCAGGAAGCGGTCGCAGTCCGCCTCCAGCTTGTCGATGTACGACTGCTCGACGCGCAGCGGCGGGTACTCGGGTGCCTCGATCACCGGTGTGGAGAGGTCGGCGCCGACGTCGAAGAGGTCGTTCTGGACCCGGACGAGGACCTTCACGACGTCGTCCCTCAGCTGCCCGAGCGCGATCGCCCCACCGATGACGGCGTTGGCCTCGTTGGCGTCGGCGTAGGCGGCGATCCGCAGGTCGGTCTTGGCCGTACGGCTCATGTCACCGAGCGCCGTGGTGCCCTTGTCGCCGGTACGGGTGTAGATACGCGTCAGATTGACCATGCGGCCAGCCTAGGCCGTGTCGTCCGGGACACCGGCGCGGCGCCGCGCGGCGCCTTTTGGCAGGGCGAGTTGGGGCGGGAGTCCGGAGGCCACCTCACGCGAGGCACACGTGACACCGGGCGGAAGGCGCTCAAGTACGCTGTACGGCAAGGCTGATGGGCCGACTCGCGTCGTGTACGGATGTGATGTCCGTCATGTGAGACGTGACGCGCATCTCTTCCCCACCACAGGGCACCTCACGACCGATAACCTCCGGCAGAGAGCAAATGTAAAGCGTGTGTTAAGGCACTCGCGGGTCCGGACCGGAAATCAAGGGGTACGTCGTGGCCAGGAAGCTCGCCGTCATCGGTGCCGGACTCATGGGGTCCGGAATCGCGCAGGTCTCGGCCCAGGCGGGCTGGGACGTCGTCCTGCGAGACGTGACCGACGACGCCCTGGCCCGTGGCAAGGACGCGATCCGCGCCTCGTACGCCAGATTCGTCGCCAAGGGCAGGCTGGAAGAGGCGGACGCGGACGCCGCGCTCTCCCGGATCACCACGACCACCGATCTGGACGCCGCGGCCGACGCCGACATCGTCGTCGAGGCCGTCTTCGAGAAGCTCGACATCAAGCACGAGATCTTCCGGGCGCTCGACAAGCTCGTACGCGACGACACCGTCCTCGCCTCCAACACCTCGGCGATCCCGATCACCAAGATCGCGGCGGCGACGGAGCGTCCCGAGCGCGTCGTCGGCGCCCACTTCTTCTCGCCCGTACCGATGATGAACCTCTGCGAACTGGTACGCGGCTACAAGACCAGCGACGAAACCCTCGCCACCACACGGGAGTTCGCCGAATCGGTCGGCAAGACCTGCATCGTCGTCAACCGTGACGTCGCGGGCTTCGTCACCACCAGGCTCATCACCGCCCTGGTCGTCGAGGCGGCCAAGCTCCAGGAGTCGGGCGTCGCCACCGCCGAGGACATCGACATCGCGTGCAAGCTCGGCTTCGGCCACGCCATGGGGCCGCTCGCCACCGCCGACCTCACGGGCGTCGACATCCTGCTGCACGCCGCCGACAACATCTACACCGAGTCGCAGGACGAGAAGTTCGCGGCGCCGGAGCTGATGCGCCGGATGGTGGACGCGGGTGACATCGGGCGCAAGAGCGGGCAGGGCTTCTACAAGCACTGACCTTCGCGCGTCCGGGCGGCCGGCGGGCGCCGAGCGACACCGACCGGTCGCTCCTCACCCCGCCGGGTGAATTCGGTATCAGTTCGCTCACGGACGGCAACTTCCGCGGCCGCACGGCTGTCAGTTGTTGCACAGAGACATCGCTTGAACGCATCGCACGCAGACCGAGAACACAGACGCGGAGCACAGAGGCATTCGGGGAGCGCATATGCACATCAGGGGCGACCACGCCGAACTGGTCGTCGAGGGCCGCCTCGACGTCCGCAGCGCGGCGGACGCCCGTACGGTCCTGCACACGGCCGTCGACGACGGAACAGGCGACCTGGTGCTCGATCTGACCGGACTGGATTCCTGGGACGCCACGGGCCTCGGCGTCATCATGGGCGCGCACCGCAGGGCCGGACGCTGCGGACGCAGACTCGTCCTGCGCGGCGTGCCGACCCAGATGCAGCGACTGCTGGTGGCCACCCGGCTGCACCGCATCCTCGCCATCGAGGGCGGCATCGCAGCAGAATCGCTTCCGCGCGTCTGACGCCCGAACGCCGAACGCCCGAACGTCCCGACGTCCGGACCGCGGGCACCGCCCGCCCGGTGTCCGTGCCCCCGGGGCCGCGCACAATCCTCACGAGACCGTGACGTCTCGGACGAGGTGGCACCCCGGCTGTTCCTGGATACTGTGCGGAGGTTTAGGGTTCGGCCGTCGGCCGGCCAACAACCCATGCGGCGGGCACCGGACCAGAAGCGACAGCGGGGCGTGCGAGGCCGGGAGGGCAACCGCACGCCACGATCTGGGGGGCTTTGACGATGAACCCGACCGACCCGACCCATCCCAAGGACCCGCGTCCCGAGGGTGCCGGGCGCGCCGACGACAGCCCCGCGGAGGGCGCCGACCGGCCGAACCCGTGGCTGTCGCACCCGGCGCCCGCGCGCACCGTCGAGCTGATCTCGGGCGACTTCCTGATCACCGTCAACCCCGTCGACGGCAGCGAGATCGAGCCCTGCCCGCCGGGTTCGCAGCCGCCCACCCCCGTCAGGCTCGACGCCGACGAGCGCGCCGAGCAGCGCCGGGCAGGCCGGCCGCCCATACCGCCGGGCCCCGGCGCGCCCCCGTTCCCGCTGCTGGAGCGTCAGGAGGAGCGCGAGCGGCTCGTCGGGCTGCTGGGGCGCGGGCACTCCGTACGTCTCACGGGCTCGGCCGGCTCCGGCCGTACCGCGCTCCTCGAAGCCGTCGCCACCGACTGCGAGGACCTCGCCCCGGACGGGGTCGTACGGCTCTCCGGCCACCACCGCACCGTCACCGAGCTGCTGTACGAGCTGTACGCGGCCGTCTACCGCTCCGTCCTGCACCGCCCCGACCGCGCCGGACTGCTCGGGCTGGTCCGCGGCATCGGCGCCGTCGTCGTCCTCGACGACCTCGAATTCGGCGGCGACCCGCTGGACGAACTGCTCGAAGCCGCGCCCGAATGCGCCTTCCTCCTCGCGGTCACCCCCGACGTGGACGCCCCCATCGGCCGCTCCAGGCTCGAAGAGGTCCTGCTCGGCGGCCTCGGTCGCGGCGCCTCGCTCGATCTGCTGGAGCGCGCCACGGGACGCCCCCTCACCGACGAGGAGGCGAACTGGGCCGGCGACCTCTGGTTCGAGTCCGAGGGGCTGCCGCAGCGCTTCGTCCAGGCGGGCGCGCTGCTGCGCGGGCGCGACAGCCTGCGCGCCGGCTCCGGTGCGTACGAGAGCGACGGGGTCTTCGTCCACGAGCTTGACGACGTGCCGTACGGCCGGGGACAGGGTTCGCCGGAGGGCGACGGGCCCGCCGCCGACGGGCAGCACGACGTACCGCTGCCGACCCTCGGCGAGGGCGCGGCGCCCGCCGTGCTGCTCGCCTCCCGGCTCGGCGAGGCCGCGCGGGAGACATTGCGCTTCGCCGTCGCGCTCGGCGGCGAGGTGCCGCACCAGGCCCATCTGCCGGCCCTGGTGGGCGACACCCACGCGGACGCCGCCGTCGGCGAACTCATGAACGCCGGGCTCCTGTCGCCCGTGGGCCCGCGCTACCGGCTCGCCGCCGGGGCGCTGACCCAACTGGAGGCGCGGGGATACGGCGTCGAGGCCACGTCCCGCGCGCACACCGCCGTCCAGCACTTCACCTGGTGGGCCGGCCATCCGTCGGTCACCCCCCGGCGGGCCGCGTCCGAGGCGGACGCGCTGCTCGCCGCGATGACGCCCCTGGTCTCCAGCGGCGAGCCCGGGCACGCGAGCGCCGCCGTCCTGCTGGCCAGGGGCGCGGCGCCCGCCTTCATGGCGGGGCTGCACTGGGGCGCCTGGGAGCGCGCGCTGCGGATCGGCCAGGAAGCGGCCAGGATCGCCGGAGAGGTCGCCGAAGAAGCCTATTTCCACCATGAGTTGGGGATCCTCGCGCTCTGCGTCGGACGTCTGGACCGGGCCCGCGCCGAGCTGGAGACCTCCATCGGCATGCGCGGCGCGGTCGCGGACAAGCGGGGCACCCTGTCAGGGCGCAGGGCGCTGGCCCTGGTCTCCGACCGGGAGAACGCGAACACACCGGCCGCGTTCGCCAAGGCCGACGCCGAAGCGCCGGTGTCGCCGCCGCGCGGCGTGTCCATGGTCGTACCCGTCCTGAAGCCGCCCTCGCCGGACGACCGGCTGACGCTGGTCACCCGCCGCGACGACACCCCGCCGGCGGGCGCCCCCGCCGGCACGTCGTCCGCGCGCCGGCGTCGTCCGGTACTGGGCGGGGCCCGCCGCAACCTGGTCGCCGCCGGCGCGGGCGCGGTGCTCGCCGCCGTCCTGGGCACGGTCGTCACGCTCGGGGCCTCGGGCAACGACACACCGACGGACCGGGTCCAGACCGACCACTCGGCGGACGACGACGACGGCGCCGGCTACGACACCGAGACGCCCGCGGACGCGAGCACGAAGCGGCCCGCCGAGCCGGGCGGCGTCCCGGGCACCACGAGTTCGGGCGCGCCGACGCCCGGCACGAGCGGCGGATCCGAGTCCGCGGACCCGGGCGACAGCCCGTCCGACGACCCGTCGGAACCGGACGACGAGCCGGATCCC
>NZ_JAAPBF010000340.1 GCF_022695985.1 Streptomyces sp. NP-1717
CCGTCACCGGGGCCTGGCGCGGCCTCGTAACCCGCAGCGGCTACGCTGCCCCCGTCCGGCGCGCGATCGCTCCTCCCGGGAAGGGGAGTGGATATCCGTCGCGCCGCCGGCGCCGCACCGCCATCCCTTCGAGTACTCCTGCGAGCAGTGATGAGTCCGCGTGAGCACATCCACACCCCGCTCCATATGAACGGCTCCGCACCCCGCCCGTCGGTACACAACCCGCCACCGGCCCGCGTTCGCACCGGCCGGTGCACGATCTTTCTTGGATGGCGTAGCACCCAATGTCTTGGTTCGAATCACTCATCCTCGGACTCGTCCAGGGGCTGACCGAGTTCCTGCCCATCTCCTCCAGCGCGCATCTGCGGCTGACCGCCGCCTTCGCGGGCTGGCACGATCCGGGTGCGGCGTTCACCGCGATCACCCAGATCGGTACGGAGGCCGCGGTTCTCATCTACTTCCGCAAGGACATCTCCCGGATCGTCTCGGCGTGGTTCCGCTCGCTGACCGACAAGGCGATGCGCTCCGACCACGACGCCAAGATGGGCTGGCTGGTGATCGTCGGCTCGATCCCCATCGGTGTGCTCGGGCTCGCGTTCAAGGACCAGATCGAGGGTCCGTTCCGTGATCTGCGCCTGATCGCGACCACGCTGATCGTGATGGGCATCATCCTCGGCATCGCGGACCGGCTGGCGGCCCGCGACGAGGCCGGCGGCAAGCACCGCGCCGTCAAGGAGCGCAAGTCGCTGAAGGAACTGGGCGTCAGGGACGGTCTGATCTTCGGCTTCTGCCAGGCACTGGCGCTGATTCCCGGTGTCTCGCGGTCGGGTGCCACGATCAGCGGCGGTCTGCTGATGGGCTACACCCGTGAGGCGGCGGCGCGTTACTCGTTCCTGCTCGCCGTGCCGGCCGTACTGGCCTCCGGCGCCTTCGAGTTGAGGAACGCGGGCGAGGGGCACGTCTCGTGGGGGCCGACGATCTTCGCCACGGTCATCGCCTTTGTCGTGGGATATGCCGTGATCGCGTGGTTCATGAAGTTCATCACGACCAAGAGCTTCATGCCGTTCGTGATCTACCGGATCCTGCTCGGCATCCTGATCTTCTTCCTGGTCGGTACGGACACCCTGAGCCCGCACGCGGGCGAATCGGCGGGCTGAGCGGCGTCGGCGGCGCCGGGTGTGCTCAAGGACACGTTTGTCGCCCGCCCGTCCTCCAACTGCCTTACGGGGCCCAGAACCCTTGGCGCGACAGGGCTCGGAGCTGACGCACCGTGGGGTTGCCCTCTCGGCGTGTGAGCTATGCCGCTCCCGGATCGGCGCGAGAACGTCACGGCGGCCCGTACCGTTGCCGTATGTCCACAACTTCCTCCTCCGCTCCCGCGGCGTCCGGCGCCGTCGCGGCCAACGAGCGCATCCGCGCCCTGGTCGACGCGGCCGACGGCACGTGGCCTGCCGAGGAGTACGAAGTCCTGCTGCTGGAATGGGCGGCGGCTCTGCACGACTCGGTCGACGAGGCCGCTTAGGTCCTGTCCGGCCGATCCGGGGGCGTACGCCCTGGGGCGCGTTTCGACAGCCGGACGTCAGGCCCGGCCACACGGTGACACCGCGTGGCCGGGCCTTTCGCATGGGTACGGCGTCTCCGGGCGCCGCGCCGGGCGGCCGGATGATCGACGGGCCCGCACGGGCCTTGGCCTGGGACCCCCGCTGCCCGAGACTGACATGATGACGCAGCGTGTGGATCTCGCGACCGTGATGGACCGACTGGCCATCGACGAGGTGATCAGCGGCTACGCGATGGCGGTGGACGACTCCGACTGGCCCGGATTCCTTGCCCTGTACACCCCGGACGGGCGGGCCGACCACCGTGCCGCCGGGGGGATCGAGGGATCGGCCGCCGAGGTGGCCGACTGGCTCGCCGGTGTCCTCGGCGGCTCCCCCGTGCGCCAGCATCTGATCGGCAACCGCCGGGTGACGTTCCAGGACGCCGACGGATTTCCGGCCGACCGCGCCGAGGTACGCGCCGACTGTCTGACCACGCTGTTCCCGGAGTCCGGCGACGCGGTCAGCGCCGTCAGCCGCTGCGTCTTCGGCCTCTCCCGGACGGACGACGGCTGGCGGCTGCACCGGGTCGTGGTGCGGGAGCGGGCGCCGCGCGGCGCGGGTTCCACCGCCGAGCACCGGGACGACGGAGGCTGACGCGCCGGGGGCGCTCTGTCGTCCGGCGCGCTCTCTCCCGCACACTGATCGCAAAGGCACCGTTCACCGGCAGCGCCGGCCGGTGCCGCCTATCTGCACCGCTCACGGGCGGGACGAGGGGGCGCGGCATGCGGGTTCCGGCCGGTCGGCGGGAGATGCGGGTTCCGGCCGTCGACCGGGAGGCGTGGGTCCGGCGCTCCGCGTCGCCGGTGTGGCGCGGCGCCGGGGCCGTGACGGCCGGCGCCCTGCCCGCGCTCGCCTTTCCCGAGCCGGGCCTCTGGTGGCTCGCGTACGGGGCGCTCGTGCCCTGGATGCTGCTGGTGCGTTCGGCTCCGACGGGGCGGCGCGCGGTCCTGGACGGCTGGCTCGGCGGACTGGGCTTCGTGATCGCCGTCCACCACTGGCTGATGCCGAGCCTGCACGTGTTCATCGTGCTGCTGGCCGGGCTGCTGGGGCTGTTGTGGGCGCCGTGGGGCTGGCTGGTGCGTCTGATGCTCGGCGGGCGTCCGTCGCCCCGGCGCACGGCCGCCGCGCTGGTGGTGGTGCCGTCGGGCTGGCTGATGATCGAGACGGTGCGGTCCCTGGAGGGGCTGGGCGGTCCCTGGGGGCTGCTGGGCGCCAGTCAGTGGGAGGTCGCCCCAGCGCTGCGGCTCGCCTCCGTGGGCGGCGTCTGGCTGGTGAGTCTGCTGGTGGTGGCCGTGAACACCGGGCTGACCGCGCTGCTGGCGGTCGCCACGGCCCGTACGGTCGTCGCGGTGGGGCTGGTGGCGTGCGCGGTCGGTGTGTCCTGCGCGTGGGTGTGGGCGCCGCGGCCCGAGCGGACGGGGCAGACGCGCGTCGCCGTCGTCCAGCCGGGGGTCTTCGCCGGACCCGAGGGCGTCGACCGGCGTTTCGACCGCAGCGAGGAGCTGACCCGCTCGCTGGCCGGACAGGATCTCGATCTCGTCGTCTGGGGCGAGAGCAGTGTCGGCAGTGATCTCGGCGCCCGGCCCGATCTGGCGGCGCGCATCGCCGTGCTGTCACGGCTGGTGGGGGCCGAGGTCCTGGTCAACGTGGACGCGTCGGCCACGGACGGGACGGGGCGCACGGGGATCTTCAAGAGTGCCGTGCTGGTGGGGCCCGACGGCCTGACCGGTGACCGGTACGACAAGATGCGGCTGGTGCCGTTCGGCGAGTACGTCCCGGCGCGCTCGGCGCTCGGCTGGGCGACATCGGTCGGCAAGGCGGCGGGCGAGGACCGAAGACGCGGTACGCGCCAGGTGGTCATGGTGCTGCCCGGCGGGGCGGGGGGCGGGCCGCGGCTGGGCCCGCTGATCTGCTTCGAGTCCGCGTTCCCCGACATGAGCCGGCAACTGACCAGGGACGGCGCGCAGTTGCTCGTGGCGCAGTCGTCGACGTCGACGTTCCAGCACAGCTGGGCGCCGGAGCAGCACGCCTCGCTGGCGGCGCTGCGGGCGGCCGAGACGGGCCGCCCCATGGTGCACGCCACCCTCACCGGCGTCAGCGCCGTGTACGGCCCGCGCGGCGAACGGACCGGCGCCCGGCTCGGTACGGGGAGCAGCGCGAGCGCCGTGTACGAACTGCCGCTGACGCGCGGCACCACCGCGTACGTGAAGTACGGCGACTGGCCGCTGTACGGCGCGCTGGCCGTGCTCGCGGCCCTCTGCGCCACCGAGGGCGCGCGGTCGCTCAGGCGGCCTGCGTCCGCACCGCCTGTACCACCCGTTCGCACAACTCGTGCGTAGCCAGAGCGTCCCGCGCGCTCAGCGTCTTCCCGGCGCGTACGCCGTCCAGGAACGCCAGTACGCACTGTTCGATGCCGCGCTGCCGGGCCACCGGCACCCAGTCGCCGCGCCGGCGGACGCTGGGCTGGCCCTTGTGGTCGACGATCTCGGCGAGATGGTGGACGGCCCGCTTGGTGTCCTGTCCGGAGACTTCGAGGATCTCCTCGGTCGAGCCGTTCATCCGGTTCATCATGCCGATGGCGGTGAAACCGTCGCCGGAGAGCTGGAGCACCACGTGCTGGGTCAGCCCCTCGCGCGTGCGGGCGCGGACGTCGATGTGCTCGACGGGGCCGGGGAGCAGGAAGCGCAGGGTGTCCACGACGTGGATGAAGTCGTCCAGGACCAGGGTGCGCGCGTCCTCGGGCAGGCCGATGCGGTTCTTCTGCATGAGGATCAGGTCGCGCGGGTGTTCCAGACACTGGGCGTACGCGGGCGCGAACCGCCGGTTGAAGCCGACGGCCAGGCTGGTCCCGCGCTCCTCCGCGAGGGCCACCATCCGCTCGGAGTCGGCGAGGTCGTAGGCGAGGGGCTTGTCGACGAAGGTCGGCACGCCGGCGTCCAGGAGCCGGGTGACGATCTCGGCGTGGGCGGAGGTCGGCGCGTGGACGAACGCGGCGTCCAGGCCCTGGGCGAGCAGCGAGTCGAGGTCGGCGTGGCGCCGCCCGCCGGGGATGTGGTGGCTCTCGCCGACCCGGGTGAGGGTGGCCGGGGTACGGGTCTGGAGGTGCAGCTCCGTCCCGGGCAGCGTGGTGAGTACCGGCAGATACGCCTTCTGGGCGATGTCGCCGAGCCCTATGCAGCCGACCTTCACGTGCGTCTCCCTGTTGCCTCGCCGCGGTCCTGTCTCACGCGCCGGAGCGCTTCCGTGCAGCATACGGGCGCAGCGGGGCCCCGGTCGGCGGACGGGACCCCGACGGCAACCGGGAGCGCGGTGTCATCCGTGCGGGTCATGCGGTGCCGTTACGGCTCCGGCGGGACGCCCGGCCGACAGAGTGGGCCGGGTGAGACGGCGAACGAGAACGACGGCGGCGCTCCTGCTCGGTGTGGCCGTCAGTGGGGTCCAGGCGTGTGTGGCGGTGGAGCCCGGTGCGGGTGCGGGCACGGGTGCCGGGAGCGTACGCGCGGCTCCGCCGCGAAGCCCGGCAGGGCCGCCGGTCGCGCAGCCTCCCGCCCGTGAGGTGCTGGAGGCCGCGGCTCCGCCCGCCCGCGTCCCTCCGGGGCACCGGGCGGTGGCGGACGCCGTACCACCACCGCCACACACG
>NZ_JAAPBF010000341.1 GCF_022695985.1 Streptomyces sp. NP-1717
CTTTCCCAACACTCTTGACGGTGATTGGAAACAACCTTAACTTTCACTCACTTGCTGTCATGCCTCTGACAGTCGATCTCCCGTACCGGACCCCACCCGAAGGGAGCACCACCCCATGCACCAGCACGCCACCTCCCACCCGACCCGCGAGCCCCGTCCCCGGGGCCGACGAGGACGGCGCGGCCGCAAGGCACTCCTCGCCGTCTCCGCGCTCGGTATCGTCACCGCCATGCTGACCCCGATGAGAGCGGGCGCCGCCACCGCTCCCACCGGCACCGCGGCACCCGCCGGCGTCGCCTCCCCCATCGGCGACAACGGCCAGCTCAAGGTCTGCGGCACCCGCCTCTGCAACAGCCGGGGCCAGGCCGTCCAGTTGCGCGGCATGAGCACGCACGGCACCCAGTGGTACGCCCAGTGCGTCACCGACGGCTCGCTCGACGTCCTCGCGAACGAGTGGCGGGCCGACGTGCTGCGCGTCTCCACGTACGTGCAGGAGGGCGGCTACGAGACCGACCCGCAGCGCTTCACCTCCCTCGCCCAGAAGTTCGTGGACGGCGCGCACAAGCGCGGTATGTACGCGGTGATCGACTGGCACATGCTCAGCCCCGGCGACCCCAACTTCAACCTCGAAAGGGCGAAGACCTTCTTCACCGCCATGGCGAAGAAGTACAAGGACAGCCCCGGCGTCCTCTACGAGATCGCCAACGAGCCGTCCGACGTGAGCTGGGCGACCGTCAAGTCGTACGCCGAGAAGATCATCCCCGTCATCCGGGCCCAGGACCCGGACGCCGTCGTGCTCGTCGGCACCCGCGCCTGGTCCTCGTTCGGCGTCTCCGACGGCGCGGACGAGAAGGAGGTCGTGAACAACCCCGTCAACGCCTCCAACATCATGTACACGTTCCACTTCTACGCGGCGTCCCACCGCGACGAGTACCTGGCCGCGCTCGACCGGGCGTCGGACCGACTGCCCGTCTTCGTCACCGAGTTCGGCACCCAGAACTACGCGGGCGAGGGCGCCAACGACTTCGGCCAGTCGCAGCGCTTCCTCGATCTGATGAAGCGGAAGAACATCTCCTGGACCAACTGGAACTACTCCGACGACCACCGCTCCGGAGCGGTCTTCAAGCAGGGCTCCTGCAACGCCGGCCAGTGGTCGGGCACCGGAGTCCTCAAGGAGGCCGGAGTCTGGATCCGGGACCGGATCCGCGAGTAGCGGTCACGGGCGGCGCACTGCCGAAACGTCTCCTCGCGGTCCGGAAGCGGGCCGCGAGGAGCAGCGCCTGGGCGCGTTTCAGGGGCGCGCGTGACAGGGTTGAGAAGCCTTGATCGTCAGGGCTCACGACTCTCGGAGGGCGCACCGTGGCCCAATTGGCGCTGCTGCTCGTGCTGTTGCTGGGCGCCGTGGTGACGGTGCCACTGGGGGAGCGGCTCAATCTGCCGTCGCCCGTGCTGATGACCCTCCTCGGGATCGTCCTGGCGCTGATGCCCTTCGTACCGAACGTCGAGGTGCCGCCCGATCTGATCCTCCCGCTGGTGCTGCCGCCCCTGCTGTACGCGGCCGTACAGCGCACCTCCTGGCGGCAGTTCACCGCCAATCTGCGGCCGATCTTCCTGCTCGCGGTGGCGCTGGTGTTCGTCACGATGGCGGCGGTGGCGACCGTGGCCAACTCCGTCGTCCCCGGACTGCCGCTCGCCGCCGCGTTCGTGCTCGGCGCCCTCGTCGCACCGCCCGACCCGGTCGCCGCGACCGCCGTCGCCGGATCCCTGGGACTGCCCCGCAGGCTCGTCTCCATCCTGGAGGGCGAGGGCCTGTTCAACGACGTCACGGCGATCGTGCTCTACCACGTGGCCATCGCAGCCGTGGTCAGCGGCACGTTCTCCTGGCCCAGCGCGGCCGGGACACTGGTGCTCTCCGCCGTGGTCGCGGTCGTCGTGGGCGTCGTGCTCGGCTGGCTCTCCAACAAGCTCATGGCGCTGCTCGGTGACGCGCCCCTCCAGGTCGGTCTGACGCTTCTCGTGCCGTTCGTCAGCTACGTACTCGCCGAGGAACTGCACGGCTCCGGCGTTCTCGCCGTACTGACCACCGCCCTCTTCCTGGCCGAGCACTCGGCGGACGCCGACGACGTGATGGGACGGCTCGCCGGCAACACCTTCTGGGAAGTCGTCGACATCCTCGTCACGGGCATCGCCTTCGGCCTCATCGGGCTCGAACTCCACAACGCCTTCGGCTCCGCGGACGGTCATCTGGGGGAGACGCTCGGCTGGTCCGCAGTCGTCGTCGGAGTCGTCGTCGGCGTACGGCTGCTGTGGCTGCTCCCCGCCGTCTGGGTCACCAAACGGCTGCACAAACTCCGGGACTACGAGGAGGAGATCCCGGTCAGCTGGCGGGAGACCGTCATCATGTGGTGGGCCGGGATGCGCGGGGTCGCCTCGGTCGCGCTGGCGCTGGCCATCCCGCTGGAGACCGAGGACGGGACGCCCTTCCCCGGCCGTGAGGAGATCATCTTCATCGCCTTCGCCGTCATCATGACGACGCTCGTCTTCCAGGGGCTCACCCTGCCGTGGCTGGTGAGACGTCTCGGGGTGAGCGCCGACATCGACGCCGAGCGCGGCTTCGAGCACGAACTGGCCGTACGGGCCGCCAGGGCCGCCAAGCGCCGCCTCAAGGAGATCGAGGAGGTCGAGGAACTGCCCGAGGAGCTGAGTGAACGCCTCGCCCGCGGGGCGTTCGACATCGGCGCGAGGATCAGCCCGGACGTGGTGGACGACGAGCGGCGCGACTGGTTCGCCAAGCGCAGCGAGCGGGTCAGGACCCTCCAACGGATCCAGCGGGAGATGATGTCGGCGGCCCGGCACGAGGTCCTGTCGGCGCGCAGCGAACCCAACGCCAACCCGGAAGTGGTCGACCGGGTCCTCCGGTATCTGGACGTGCGCAGCATGCACTGAGGCCGGCCCCGGCCGGCGGAGGTGTCAGCCGCGGCCGGTGCGCGGGTCGCCGTCCGCGTTCTCCGTCACCGCCGGGTCGGGCTCGTGGTGCGCCGCCGCGCGCCCCACGGCCCCGTTGCCGGCCTGGGCGGGGAGCACCGCCGCCTGCGTGGTCGCTATCCGCGGCAGCGCGTACGGATGTTCGTCCGCCAGCCACCCGATCAACTGCTCCCGCACCGTGCAGCGCGCCGTCCAGATGTCGTCCGCGTCCTTCGCCGTGACGACGGCCCGCACCTCGATGGTGCTGGGGGTGGTGTCGGTGACGGCCAGGCTCCAGTCCCGGCCGTCCCAGGCCGCGCAGTCCTGGAGGATCTCGTGCAGCTTCTCGCGCATCAGCCTGACCGGAGCCGAGTGGTCGAGCTGGAGGAAGACCGTGCCCGTCATCTGGACACCGCCGCGCGACCAGTTCTCGAACGGCTTGCTCGTGAAGTACGACACCGGCATCGTGATCCGGCGCTCGTCCCACGTCCGTACCGCCAGGAACGTGAGCGTCACCTCCTCGACCACGCCCCACTCGCCGTCCACCACCACCGTGTCGCCGATCCGCACCATGTCGCCGAAGGCGATCTGGAAACCGGCGAAGAGGTTGCCGAGGGTCGACTGCGCGGCGACACCGGCGACGATGCCGATGATGCCCGCGGAGGCCAGCATCGACGTACCGACCGTCCGCATGCTGGGGAACGTGAGCAGGATCGCCGCGACGGCCACCACCACGACCACGGCGGTCACGATGCGCATGATCAGCGTCACCTGCGTACGGACCCGGCGGACCTTCGCCCGGTCGCGGGCCGAGGTCGCGTAACGGGCGTACGTCGACTCCACGACGGCCGACACGATGCGCACCACCAGCCAGGACCCGGCGCCGATCAGGACCAGCGTCAGCAGACGGCCGATGCCGCTCTCGTGATTCTCGACGACCGACCAGCGCGTTTCGCGGTACGTGCCGCGCAGCAGCGCGGTCAGCAGGACGACCTGGAGCGGCAGCCGGCAGCGTCGCAGCAGTCCCCACAGCGGGGTTTCCGGGTGCCGGGCGTCGGCGCGGCGCAGCGCCAGGTCGACGACCCAGCCGAGCAGCAGCGTCAGGACGACCGTGCCACCCAGCACGGTCAGCGGTCGCAGTACGTTCTCCATGGCTCCGGATTCGGACGAGGGGGCCCACCTGGCAGGATGGGCGGATGGACGTCGTTCTCTTTCACTCGGTCTACGGGCTCCGCCCGGCGGTGCACGCGGGGGCCGAACGGCTGCGCGCTGCCGGCCACCACGTGCACGTGCCCGACCTCTTCGAGGGTCAAACCGCCGAGACCGCCGAGGAGGGCAGGGCGCTGAAGGACAAGATCGGCTCCGACGAGCTGCTGAGGCGCGCCGTACTCGCCGTGGCGCCGTACTCGGAGCGCGGTCTGGTGTACGCGGGATTCTCCTTCGGGGGATCGGTCGCGCAGACGCTGGCGCTGGGGGACGCGAAGGCCCGCGGGCTGCTGCTGATGCACGGGACGTCGGACATCGCGGCGAACGCGTCGGTGGACGACCTGCCCGTACAGCTGCATGTCGCCGACCCGGACGTGTCCGAGCCGCACGACTGGCTGACGGCCTGGTACCTGCGGATGCGGGAGATCGGGGCGGACGTGGAGATCTACCGCTACCAGGGCCCCGGGCACCTCTACACCGACCCGGACCTGCCGGACTACGACGAGTCGGCCGCCGAGCAGACGTGGCGCACCGGGCTGGCCTTCGTCGAGTCGCTGGACGACGGCCGGGCGTAGCCGCCCGGTAGGTCGGCAGCCGGGCCGCACGGCCGTCCGGTCGCTCAGTCGCGGGTGCAGCGGCCGGTGGTGCCGCCGCCGGGCGCCGGGCTGCACAGGTACTGCCGGTCGGTCGCCTCGTCGCTGATGTAGCGGCCGACACAGGCGATGTTGGTGTCGAGGCCGCGGGTGCGGCACCAGTCGACGGCGTGCGAGCCGCTGTTGAAGCCGGAGACGTAGAACATCCAGTAGCCCGGTTTCAGCGACGCGTGGTCGTCGCTGTCCAGGTACCGGGCGTTGGTGATGCCCTTGCCACGGAGCGCGTTCGCCTGCTTCTCGCGGGCGGCGGCGCCCGCGGACTTCTCCGTGGAGGCGAGCTGGGCGATCCAGTTGCCGGTCAGGTCGCCGCTGGACGGGGTGTCGCCGCCGTCGCCGTCGCTGTTGCCTTCGTCCGTCTCGGTGCCGGTGCCGGTGTCGGTGCGCGTGCCGGCGGGGTCGGAGT
>NZ_JAAPBF010000342.1 GCF_022695985.1 Streptomyces sp. NP-1717
TTCGGCGAGTTCGGCGAAGGCGGCTTCGGCCCAGTCATCGGGGAGTTCGTCGTAGTCGGTCTCGCTGAGGTAGTCGGGAACGGCGTCGATCAGGAAGGCGTAGAGAAGGCGGGGTCCGACACCGAGGCGGCGTGCGTCCATCGCCGCCTCCAGCAGAGCCTTGGCCGCCGGGCCGGCGTGCTGGTAGCGGTTGAGGAGTTCTGGAGCGCCGGCCAGGTCCTGGGTCACTCGCCCGCCGGTACGAGCCCGGGTGAGAGCATCACCAAGAAGCCGGTCACCGCCCTCGGCAAGGAGTTCGGCCGCCGCCAAGGCCCGGGAGTCGAACACGTCGGGGACGGCTACGGTACGGCCGGCGAGCAGTTCCCGGACCCGGCTGTGCGGATCGGCTGCTCCCGGTGCGGGCAGCGCCGTGTACTGGCGGGCATACTCGGGCCAGAGCGTGCCCAGCACCAGGATGGGCCCTCGCTCCGGGCTCACCAGCAGATGGTGCACGGCCGCCGCGACCCTCTCACCCGCCGTCCCGTCGCCGAGGTAGTGCTGGGCCTCGTTCAGCCACACCACCGTCCGCGGCCCGACACCGTGCAGATCTTCCAGCGCGGCCTGCGCGCGGGTCGGGTCGAACGGATGCCACAGCAGCCACCCCCGGTCGGCGAGCGGCTGCACCGCCTCCCAGCCCGCCCGCGTCTTCCCCGTCGACGAGGTGCCCACCAGGAACACGATCCGGCTGTGCCCCGCTGCGGCATCCCGGACCGCATCCCCCAGCACCTGGTCATGATCGCGGTACACATACCCGGGCAACGCCCGTACCGCGAGCCGACTGGACCCTGGAGTTCCGCTGGCGGGTCCGGCGGGATGAACCTCCAGGGCGTGCGGGTCCCACTCCCCGATCGGACGCCCCGGCCCGCCCGCCGGCATCGCGCCCGACACTTCGGCTGCGGTGCGCTGCAACTCCAGCAACTCCGGCAACGGCAGCTTCAGCACACCGTTCAGCCTTTCCACCGTCTGCGCAGACGGCACAGACTTCTTGGCCGACAGAGCTTCCGACACCGTGGTACGTGACAGCCCCGCCAGGCCGGCGAGCTCCGTCTGATTCAACCGGGCCCGTCTCATCCCACCCGACAGCCTCCCGCGCAGATCGGTAAGCGCCCGATTCTGGACATTCTCCTCGTGCTCCACGTGTACCCGCCCCCGGCCATGATGTGTTCGCCGGTGTCCATCTTCGCTCCGGCGGACCACGGCGCACACCGTTTCCAGGACCTTCGACCACGTCAACACCCCACCGCACACAGGGAGCTTGCCGTGAACGTCGCCGTCGTCCTCCAGACCACCGCCCTCGTGATCGTCGTCGCGCTGCTGGTCGCGGCCGGCACGGGCAAGCTCGCCCGTATTGACGGCGCCACCTACCCCGCCGCCCTCACCCGCGCCGCCACTGCCTTCGCCGCAGTCATCACCCTCGCCGCCACCGTCACCGCAGCCCTCGCCACCCTCATCCCCTGACCCAACCCGCCACCAGCCCTGCCAACGGGCCGTTGTTCATCCGAACCCCCAGGTTCGAGGCGCAGCCAGTCTCACCGAGACGGACAGTCCGCAGGCCAGACTCCCCAGCTGCACCACTTTCTTTGACTCGGCAGACCACGTCCGAACCCCTCACACCGCCCATGACACATCGGAGGACAGCGACGTCTCACTCCAAAATGACAACCTCCAGCCCAGACCTCGCCGACCAACGAACCTCATTGAGAAGGACATCGAGGCTGCTGGTGCGGCAACTGATCGGCGGTGCTGGTCGTCCTTGAGGCATGACGTCTGGAACCTCCGTCCCGTCCTCAACTCCGCCGCGCTGGCGGCACTGCGGCCAGGGAAGCTCCTTAACTGATCCGGTCGGTTGTCGCGGCATCGGTGTGGTTGGGCATGCCGCGTGTCTGGCCCACCTGCCAGAGGCCGAACTAACCGTCTATCTCGCCACCCTGTCGCCCGGAGCGGACATAGACCACCGCAGCACTACCTTCACTCCAGACCTCCTGGTCCGTTTACTCAACGCCCTGCGCCACGCCACCGGACGTCTTCACTTCGGCGCTGCCCAATTCGGTAGGGCGACGTTCACCGGCCGTGCCTGGTTCGGCGAGGCGACGTTCACCGGCCACGCCGGATTCGGCGGCGCCACGTTCACCGGCCACGCCGGATTCGGCGGCGCCACGTTCAACAGCGACGCCAGGTTCGGCGGCGCCACGTTCAACAGCGACGCCAGGTTCGGCGGCGCCACGTTCAACAGCGACGCCGGATTCGGCGGCGCCACGTTCAACAGCGACGCCAGGTTCGGCGGCGCCACGTTCACCGGCCACGCCGGATTCGGCGGCGCCACGTTCAACAGCGACGCCAGGTTCGGCGGCGCCACGTTCAACAGCGACGCCAGGTTCGGCGGCGCCACGTTCAACAGCGACGCCGGATTCGGCGGCGCCACGTTCAACAGCGACGCCGGATTCAGCGGTGCAACGTTCATCGGCCCCGCCGAGTTCAGGGGGGCGACGTTCAACAGTGACGCCTGGTTCGGCGAGGCAACGTTCAACAGCGCCGCCTGGTTCGGTGGGGCGACGTTCACCGGCCGTGCCTGGTTCGGCGAGGCGACGTTCACCGGCCGTGCCTGGTTCGGCGAGGCGACGTTCACCGGCCACGCCGGATTCAGGGCGGCGACGTTCAACAGCGACGCCATGTTCAGGGGGGCGACGTTCAACAGCGTCGCCAGGTTCAGGGGGGCGACGTTCAACAGCGACGCCGGATTCGACGAGGCGACGTTCACCGGCCGCGCCGGCTTCGACGGGGCGACGTTCAACAGCGACGCCAGGTTCGGCGAGGCGACGTTCACCGGCCGCGCCGGGTTCCGCAGGGCGACGTTCACCGGCCCCGCCGGGTTCCGCGGGGCGAAGTTTACGAGCGACGCCGGGTTCAACGAGGCGCAATTCGAGAAGGTGTCGCACGTAGGGCCGCTGGTGTGTGGTGGGCGGGTGGTGCTGGACGGTGCTGTATTCCAGGAGCCGGTGACGGTGGAGATCGCTGCCCGCCGGGTGAGCTGTGCGCGTACCCGGTGGGCGGCGACGGCCACGCTGCACCTGCGCTACGCCGAGTTGGACCTGCGGGACGCGGTCTTCGAGTACCCCGTGTTGGTCGCCGCCCGCCCTGACCCATTTCGCCACGGTTCGGAACCTCCTGGCCCGCTGCCGGAGGTATGGCTGTTCGGCTTGGACCCCGGTGTGCGTCTGGTGTCGGTGGGCGGGGTGGATGCGGCGCATTTGGCGCTGCATGACATCGACCTGAGCGGGTGCCGGTTCGCTGGTGCTGTCCATCTCGACCAGCTGAAGGTGGACGGCTGGTGCACCTTCGCCACCACCCCGACCGGATGGGATCACCGGTTCCCCTGGCGGTGGAGCCGACGCAACACCCTGCCGGAGGAGCACCACTGGCGGGCGCGCACCAACAGCCGCCCCGGCCGACCTGCCGCCCGCGGCTGGACGGCCCCGCCGGAGGACGCCCCGGCGCTGAAGCCGGCGGCGGTGGCCGCCCTGTATCGGCAGTTGCGAAAGTCCTTGGAGGACGGCAAGAACGAGCCGGACGCCGCCGACTTCTACTACGGCGAATGCGAGATGCGCCGCCACGACACCCTCCGCCCCTTCGGCGAGCGTGTGCTGCTGATCCTCTACTGGGCGTTGTCGGGCTACGGACTGCGCGCCACCCGCGCCCTGAGCTGGCTGGTGGCCGCCATGGCCGCCACGATCACGGTGATGGTGCTGTGGGGCCTGCCCGCCAACGATCCGAAACCGCAGACCACCGGTCAGCAGGTCGGCGCTGGGCAGGACCTCACTCTCACCACCGAGACCCCCGCCCCCCGCAACCCGACCGATGCGCTGAGCGAACGTGTCACCACCGAGCGGTTCGAAAAGGGGCTGCGTGTGGTGATCAACTCGGTGGTCTTTCGCTCTTCCGGGCAGGACCTGACGACCGTCGGCACCTACGCCGAGATGACCTCCCGCCTCACCGAACCCGTCCTTCTCGGCCTCTCGGTCCTGGCCGTGCGCAGTCGCGTCAAACGCTGACCACCGGACCGCGAGGCTAACCGCACACGTTGGGGCTGCTGAGCGCCGAAGGGACCGGTGCGCGGGCACGGCCCCGCGCCGCCGCAGGGAAGGTCCGCCAGGGCGAGGAGCGTGGTCTCCAGGAGACAGGAGGTCAAAACGATGTAGGTACCGCCCGTGGCCCCTGGCGGCCGTCTGCGGAACTGCGGGTTGGTGTGAGGGACGGACCCACGGGTCTCGGGTCGCCCCGGTCACCAGGCGCCCGCGCCCGGTGACCGGGGTGCGGCCAACACCGGCCCGTGCCCTTGCGGTTCGGGCTGCCGGGCGGCTGCCGTGGTACGACGGGCCTGCTGCACCGCGGCGTCGCGTGCGGCGGATTCCCGAATATGGCGCTGCGGGTCCGAGTGGGCGATCCGCTGCCGCAGTTCCTGTTCGGCACGCAGAGCGGTGGCGTCCGCTCGGAGCGTCTGGGCGCGGGCTCTCATCGTGACCACCTGGGTGCGTCCGTGGCGTACCGCGTCGAGGAGTTGGGTGTCGATGCGTTCGGCGAGCGCGGGCAGCCGCTCTCGCATGGTGGTGAGCTGCTGGCGCATCTGGACCGGGTCGGCCAGCGGGGTGCCGGTGCTGTTCCCGGCCCCCAGATATTCGGCGTAAGGGCTGGTTCCGGCCGCGTGCCAGGCGTCGCGGCGTGCGGTCTGTGATGCCGTCCGGGCGCGGCGCTCTTCGGTCTCGGCTTCGACCGCCTGTCGGGTGTAGTGGGTGAGGAGGTCGCGTTGTTCTGCGCGTGAGGTTCCGGCCAGCCGAAGGGCGATCCGGCCGCGTTCGGCTCCCTTGGTGATCGCGGCGCAGAACTGGCGGGCCTGGGTGGCGGTCTTGGCCGCTTCGGCGGCGTTGTGTGCCTCGTGTTCGGCGGCGGTGGCCAGGCGCAGGGCGCGGTCGAGGAGGGTGCCTGTTTCGGTGGCGGCTTTCTGCCCGCGGGAGGGTTGGGCGGCTGCTTCGGCGGCGCGGGCGGTCATCTCGCGGGCCTTGTCCCCTGCGGCGCGTTC
>NZ_JAAPBF010000343.1 GCF_022695985.1 Streptomyces sp. NP-1717
AGGGAAGTTACGCGTCGGTAAAAACTGAACGAATGCCAACGGCGCGCCCCCGCCCCGTCGTCCTCGTCCACGGCACCTTCGGGAACTCCGTCGACAACTGGCTCGGTCTCGCCCCGTACCTGGTGAACCGTGGCTACTGCGTCTTCTCCCTCGACTACGGGCAGCTCCCCGGAGTGCCGTTCTTCAACGGCCTCGGCCCCATCGACAAGTCGGCGGAACAACTGAGCGCGTACGTCGACCGGGTGCTCGCCGCCACGGGCACGTCGAAGGTCGACATCGTCGGCCACTCGCAGGGCGGCATGATGCCCCGCCACTACCTCAAGTTCCTCGGCGGGGCCCAGAAGGTGAACGCCCTGGTCGGACTCGCGCCCGACAACCACGGCACGACCCTGCTCGGTCTGACGAAACTGCTGCCGCACTTCCCCGGCGCGGAGGACCTGCTCACCGAGAAGACCCCCGGACTCGCCGACCAGATAGCCGGATCGGCGTTCCTCACGAAGCTCAACGCGGGCGGTGACACCGTGCCCGGGGTCAAGTACACGGTCATCGCGACCCGTTACGACCAGGTGGTCACGCCGTACCGCAGCCAGTTCCTGTCCGGGCCGAACGTACGGAACGTCACCGTCCAGGACCTGTGCGCGGTGAACGTCTCCGAGCACCTGGCGATCGGGCTGATCGACCGGATCGCCTTCCACGAGGTGGCCAACGCGCTCGATCCCGGCCGGGCCACACCGACGACCTGCGCGTCGGTCATCGGCTGACCCCGACGCCCCGCGGGGCTCCGGACCGTCCGGCCCGGAGCCCCGCGGAGTCGGTTACGTCAGCGGCTGTGCCGGCCGCCGCCCGCGGGCTGGGCCCTGCGGCGGACCGTACCGAACATCACGGCCGCGCCGGCGGCGAGGATCGCCGCGCCACCCGCCGCGATGTACGGCGTGGTGCTGTCGCCACCGGTCTCGGCGAGGTTCTCCGAACCACCCGCCGGCTGCGGCTCGGCCGCGCCGGCCTCGTTCGCCTCCGGGGCGTTGGCCTCGGGCCCGGCCGCCGGCTCCTCGTAACCGCCCGCGTCCTTCGCGGCGGTCTTCGCCTCGGGCGCCCCGGCCTCCTCGGGGCTGTCGCCACCGTGCCCGTTGTGGTCGACGGTCGACTTGGACGCGCCCTCCTCGACATCGGCCTCGGAGGGGGCGGACGCCTCGGGAGCGGCTGCCGAGCCGCCGTTGTCGGCGCCGAAGACCACGTCGGAGCAGGTGTAGAACGCCTCGGGGCTGTCCGAACGCTGCCAGATGGAGTAGATCAGATGCCGGCCCGACTTGCTGGGGACGATGCCGTCGAACACATAGGCGCCGTTGACCAGCTTCGGGTCGGTGACCTTGGCGAACGGCCTGTCCTCCAGGTCGGACCAGTTCAGCTGCTTGCCCGGGTCGTAGCCGTCCTTGGTGATGTAGAGCTCGAAGGACCCCTTGTGCGGGGCGGTGGCCTTGTAGGTGAAGGTGCGGTTGCCCGCGGTGAACGGCGACGAGGGCCAGTCACCGCGCGGCAGGTCGAGCCCCTTGTACTTGTCGCGGCCCGCCGAGCAGAGCTTGCCGTCCGGGATGATCGACTGGTGGTTGCCCGCGGCGTTCGGGATGTTGACCTCGTTCCAGTCGTAGAACGCCTGCGTCCCGCTGGACGCGACCGCCGCCTTGCAGGCCGCCGACTTCGGACTCTCGGGCCCCTCCGCGAAGCAGGCGGACACACGGCTGACCGGGTCCGTCATCGAGCCGTGGGCGGCGGCGGGGACGGCCGCGAGCCCGACGAGCGCGAGCGGCGCGAGGCCCAGCACGACGATTCCGGTGGTCCTGCGACGAGCGGTCATGGATCCGTTCTCCTTCTGAGCGGCACAGGCGAGGGGGAGCGGAGCGGGACGAACTCCCGGCGGCGTGACCTCCGTTGCACACGGCGCCACCGGCGGCCGTCCCGCTCCGGCCCTCAGCAAGCTAGCCCCTCGAAACCCGGGAACAGCCTGCTGGGACGGGGTGAAGAGGATCCTTATGGTCCGCTTAAGGCGACGCTAAGCGACCGCTGAGACTGGGCGTACCGGACCCCGCTCCCTGGCCCCTCAGACGCCCGGCACCGTGTCCTCGAACGTCGTGCCCGCCGCGCGGTATCCGCTCACCAGCGTGCCCACCTGGGCGGGGCTCAGGACCTGGTCCTTCACATGCAGTACGTAGTCCACCTGCTGGTCGTAGGAGCGCGGTGCGGTGCTGGTCTGGCCCGCCAGGTCGATCAGCCACTGGTTGAAGTTGATCGACATCGGCCGCTCCGGCAGATACGCGGCCCCGTGCGTGCCGAAGTGCTGACCGTCGACGTAGTAGGTGATGGCGCTGTCGTCGATGGTCACCACCAGGTCGTGCCACCCGGCGTAGCTCTGCCGGACCTCGCTGTGCTGGTTGACGGCCTCCCACGGGTCGGGGCGGTAGGTCTCCCACGAGGTGGTGTAGAGGATGTTGGCCGGTTCACCCCAGCCGCCGTTCGGCAGATACTCGAAGTCGTACTCCGCGTAGTCGTCCGCCATCGGTGCCTTGAGGTCGTTGATGGTGAAGAACGTCTGGACGAGACGGTCGCCGTCCGGGCCGGACCTGGGCGCGTCGCTGAACTTCACCCGCGCCGCGTACGTCCCGTTGCGGAACTTCATGGACCGGGTGAGGATCTCCGTCTGCTCCGTGGACGACGCCGTCCCGGCGGTGGACGTCTCCAGGTTCATCACCGAGTTGCCGCCCTGGTTGGCGAACGTGACGTTCTCCGGCACCCAGTTGGCCCCGGGCACACCCGGACCGCCGGAGTTCGCACGGACGCTCCAGCCGTTCGCGGCGATCCTCGGATCGCCGTGGCCGCTGTAGTTGAAGTCGTCGAACAGGGTGGGCCCGTCGGCCGGGTCGGTCGGCGGATCCGTGGGGTCGGTCGGGCCGTTGCCGCCGGGCGCCTCGCCCCAGACCGTCGCGCCGCCGATGTGCGCCGTGATCCGGGACCAGTCGCCGTAGGTGGACCGCTCACGGCCGAAGGAGTAGTCGTCGCTCTGCCCCAGCGGCTGCCAGTTCGCCTGGTGGAACCTCAGTTGCAGGTCCCCGGTGTCCGCGCCGGGGGCCAGGGAGCCCGCCCCCGCCGTGAAGGAGATCTCCAGATAACGGTCGGCGGTGGCCGTCGGGTCGGCGGGCGTGCCGAAGGTCCCGGTGACGTTGGCGCAGCCCTTCACCGCCCAGGAGCAGGCGAACCGGTAGGCCGCGGACGCCGAATCGGCCTTGAACCAGTACCGCACCTTGACGTCGCTCAGCCGTACGGCGGCGCTGCCGGTGTTGCGGATCCTCAGCCAGGGTTCGCTCTGGTCGGCCGTCGCCCCGGCGGCGCTCGTGCGGTACTGGACGACGAGCCCGTCGGCGGCCGCGGCCCCGGCGGACGCGGGCATCGCCGCCAGCGCCGTACAGCTCAGGGCCACGGTGGCAGCGGCGGCGGCTGCCGCGCGCAGGCGGCTCTTGGCGTTCTTCGTCATGGCGTGTTCCTCTCCGGAACGGTGGTGGGGGAGGGAGGAGTTACGGAAGTGGCGCCGTACCTGCGGGGGTGGTCATGAGGGACGTGGTCAGGAGGGACCGCGGGGTGAGCGGCCGGTAGCGGACGCCGAGGGCGTCCAGCCGTGCGGTGTGATGGCGCAGCCGCGCCACGAAGCCGGCCCAGTCGCTGCGCCCGCCGGACCAGGCGCGGTCCGCGAGGGCGCAGAGCCGGGGGTAGCTGAGGTACTCGATCCGGTCGGGTGTCTTCACGTACTCGGTCCACAACTGCGCCTGTGTGCCGAGGACTTGCGCGCTCTCCCCGGCCTCCCAGTCGCCGGGCACCGGCTCGTTGCCGTGGACGGCGTGCAGCGCGACGGGGTCGCCGGGCTGGCCGGGCGGTTCGCAGGGTTCGGCGGACTGGGCGTAGTCGAGATAGGTGGCCCGGTGATGGGCCGTCACCACCCGGTGGCCGCGCCGGGCGGCGGCCAGGGCATGGGCCGGATCGCGCCAGGTCATCACCGTGAAGTCGAGGGGCAGTTCGGTCCCCGTCTCGGCCCAGCCGACCGGTTTGCGGCCCCGTTCCACCAGGAAGGCCCCGATCCGGCCCATGAACCAGCCGTGCAGCGCCGCCGGTCCGGACAGCCCCTCGGCCGCCGCGCGGGCGCGCGCCGCCGGACTGTTCTCCCACTCGGTGGTCGGGCACTCCTCGCCGCCGATGTGGATGTACGGGGAGGGGAAGACGTCCATGACCTCCTCCAGGACCGTCCGGCAGAAGTCGAGGGCCCGGTCGTGGACGCCGAGCACGGTGTCGCAGACACCCCACCGGGTCCAGACACCGAGGCTCCGCTCCGGGTGGTTGCCCAGCTCGGGGTAGGCGGCGAGGGCGGCGCGCACATGGCCGGGCATCTCGATCTCCGGTACGACGCTCACCCCGCGCTCCGCCGCGTAGCTCACCAGGGCCCGCAGTTCCGCCTTGGTGTACGACCCCGAGTGCGGGACGCCGTCGAACCGGTCGCCGCCCCGGCCCGGCGGCCAGGTCATCGACTCGCTGCGGTGGCCGCCGACCGAGGTCAGCCGGGGGTAGGCGTCGACCGGCATGCGCCAGCCCTGGTCGTCGGTGAGATGGAGGTGGAGGGTGTTGAGTTTGTGGAAGGCGAGCAGGTCCACGTATCTGCGCAGATAGGCGACCGGCTGGAAGTGCCGCGCCACGTCGAGCATCGCGCCGCGCCAGGGGTGTCTCGGCACATCGCTGATCTCGGCGCAGGGCAGCTCCCAGGGACCACCCCGCGGCCGGTTCTGCCCCGACAGGGCCTCGGCGGGCAGCAGTTGACGGATCGTCTGGACCCCCCGGAGCAGCCCGGTGGGGTGCGCGGCGCGCAGGACCAGCGTCCGCGGGCCGACGGTGATCCCGTACCCCTCCTCGCCGAGTCCGCCGAGCTCCGGATCGAGGGCGAGCACAACGCTTCCGTCGGCCGAGTCGGGGAGCGGCAGTCCGGTCACCGGGGTGAGCAGCGTGCGAAGGAGGTTCGACGCCGCGTGCGTGCCGGGC
>NZ_JAAPBF010000344.1 GCF_022695985.1 Streptomyces sp. NP-1717
CGGCACGTCGAACGTGCTGCGCGGCCCCAGCGTGAAGCGCGTCACGGTGCCCCTGGCGAAGCTGCCGCGCGCCGCGCACGGCTACCGGATCGCGGTCGTCAGCGACATCCACCTCGGCCCGCTGCTGGGCAGGGCCCACGCGCAGCGCATCGTCGACACCATCAACTCCACCAGCCCCGACCTCGTCGCCGTCGTCGGCGACATGGTCGACGGGACCGTCGCGGACCTGGGGCCGGCGGCCGAGCCGCTGGCCGGACTGCGGGCCAAGGACGGCTCGTACTTCGTCACCGGAAACCACGAGTACTTCGGCGACGCGGGCGAATGGGTCGACCTCGTACGGGAGTTGGGACTGCATCCGCTGGAGAACGCCCGCGTGGAGATCGCCGGGTTCGATCTGGCGGGCGTCAACGACATCGCCGGCGAGGAGGAGGGCGCGGGCCCCGACTTCCAGAAGGCGCTCGGCGGACGTGACCCGGCGAGGGCGTCCGTGCTCCTCGCGCACCAGCCCGTCGTCATCCACGACGCCGTCAAGCACGGCGTCGACCTCCAGCTGTCGGGACACACGCACGGCGGCCAGATGTGGCCGGTGAACTACATCGCGAAGGCCGCCAACCCGACCCTGGCCGGTCTTGAGCAGTACGGCGACACCTCGCTCTACGTGACGCGCGGGGCCGGGGCGTGGGGCCCGCCGGTGCGGGTCGGGGCGCCCGCGGACATCACGGTCGTGCAGCTGGCGTCCCGCCAGGCGTAGGAGCGGCCGGACGGGCTCCGGGCAGCGTGAGCGTCACCGTCAGGCCCGTCCCCGGAGCCGTCCGTACCGACACCGCGCCGCCGTGCGTGCGCACCACCGCGTGCACGATCGCCATTCCGAGCCCGCTGCCCGCGACACCGCCGCCGGCCCGGAAGAAGCGGTCGAATATCCGGTCCGCGTCCTCCTCGCTCATCCCCGGCCCCTCGTCGCGGACGCGCAGCCGCACCTCGCCCGCGTCCGAGCGCCCCAGCTCCACCCGCACCGGCGCGTCGGCGGGGGTGTGGACACGGACGTTGGTCAGCAGGTTGCCGATGACCTGCCGGAGCCCGGACTCGTCCGCGTGGACGAGCACCGGGCCCGCCGCCGTCACGTCGAGCGGCCGGTCCGGCTGCTGCGCGCGCAGGTCGTCGGCGGCGTCGCGGACCAGCCGGCCCAGGTCCACGGGGCGCATCCGCAGCACCGGCCGCTGGTCGAGCCGGGCCAGGGTGAGCAGCTCGTCGACGAGCCGGGCCATCCGGTCCGCCTCATCCGTCATCCGGGCCAGCGCCCGGGCGTGCTCCGCCTCGCCGCTCAGCATCCCCTTCTCGTACAGCTGGAGATAGCCGCGGATCGCGGACAGCGGCGTCCGCAGCTCGTGCGACGCGTCGGCGACGAACCGCCGCAACTGCGCCGCGCTGCGCTCGCGCGTCACGTACGCCGACTCGACCTGCTGGAGCATCGCGTTGAGGGCGAGCCGCAGCTGCTCCGTCTCGGTGACCGGATCGTGGCGGCCGGGGACCCGGCGGGTCAGATCGCCCTCGGCGATGGCCGTCGCCGTCTCGACCATGTCACCGAGGGGGCGCAGCGTACGGTTCGCGTTCACCAGCGTGATCAGGGCGAGCAGGACGAGCAGCAGCCCGCCGGCGGCGGCGTCGAGCTTGAAGGCGAGCAGCAGGCTCTGGTGCACGGTCTTGGTGGACGTCGAGATCAGCACCGTGGAGCCGTCGCCGAGCCGGGCTCCCACCACCCGGTACGGGTCGCCGCCCATCCTCACCTCGCGCACGCCCCGTTCCCTGCTCAGGGCGGCCGGGTCGGTGACCGTACGGGCGAGTTCACGCTGCCGCTCGCTCGGGACGACACCGGCGAAGTCCAGCGCCCTGCCCCACTGGTCGACCGCCACGAATACGGAGTCGGGCGCCGGCAGTGATTCCGCGCCCGGCCTGCTGGGCGAGATCTTCTCCACGATCGCGGCGAGCGAGCTGAGCGATTCGATCTGATTGATCGTCAGTTCGCTGCGCTGCAGCCCGTCGCGCGACCTGATCAGTTCGGAGTCGATGGAGTCCAGCAGATAGTGCCGCAGACCGAAGAGGCTGACCGCCGTCGCGATCGTGATGCCCAGGGCCAGCAGCACCACATTGACCAGGGTGAGCTTCGAACGCAGCGAGCGCGTACGGGGCCCCGCCGCGCGGAAGGGCACCCGGTGGCGCATCAGCATCCGCATCCGCGGGCGCGGGGTCACGGGGAGTCCGGACCGGCGAGACCGTAGCCGACCCCGCGTCTCGTCGTGATCAACGGCGGCCCGTGCACGTCGAGTTTGCGCCGCAGATAGCTGATGTAGGTCTCCACCACCGTGGACTCGGCCGCGTGCTCGTACCGCCATACGTGCCGCAGCAACTGCTCCTTGGTCAGCACCGCACCGGCGTTGCGCACCAGGAACCGCAGCAGCGCGTACTCGGTCGGCGTCAGATCCACCGTGTGCCCCGCCCTGCGCACCGTGTACGTCGCCTCGTCCAGCTCCAGATCGCCGTACCGCAGCGGCGGCCGGGCGGCGATCCGGTCGGCCGGCCGGGTCCGGCGCAGCACCGCCCGCAGCCGGGCGACCACCTCGTCCACGTTGAACGGCTTGGTGATGTAGTCGTCGCCGAGGGAGAGCCCGCCGACGATCTCCGCCGGCGCGTCCCGCGCGGTGAGGAAGACCACCGCCATCTCCGGGTGCGTCAGCCTCAGTTGGTGCGCGATGTCGCGGCCGTCGCCGTCCGGGAGCATCACGTCGAGCAGCGCCACGTCCGGGCGCGCACGCCGTACGGCCTCCGCCGCCTCCCGTACCGACCCCGCCGCCAGCACCTCGAACCGGTGGTAGCGCAGGGCGATGGTCAGGACGTCGGCGATGCTCGGCTCGTCCTCGACCAGGAGCACGGTCGCCGGTGCGTCCGTCGTGGCTCCGGCGGTCACAGCTCCAGCAGTCATGGCTCCAGTATCCGCGCGCGGTCCGGGCAGGCCGTCCCGGGCCGCCTTGGAGTTCCTTGAGAGTCAGCTCCACAACCCCGCCCGCGCCGCGCTCCGAGCCGATCCTGGAGTCCCGGCCCGACCCCGAGGACAGGGAGCCGGGCATGTCACGAGCGGAAGGAACAGACTGTGGAGGCATGGGCACGGTGGTGCCACCGGCACAGGCCGGTGGTCCTGACGCTGGGCGGCCGGCTCGGCAGACGGCGCCCGCACCCGGCCGTCGAGACGCCCGGGACCGCCCCGCCGGCACCGACGCCGGCACCCACGCCCGCGCAGGCTCCCAAGGAGGAGAGCGTCTCCGGTGCCACCGTCGTACACGGCTTCGTCCGTACGGAGGAGGGCGCGCCCGTCACCGACGCCGTACTGACCCTGCTCTCGCCCGGCGGCGAACAGCGTGACCGGGTGGTGACGCTCGCCGACGGCTCGTACATCCTGGGCGTCCCGGCCGGTGGTTCGTACCTGCTGGCCGTGGCGTCGCGGGAGTACGAGCCGTGGACCCGCCCCATCACGGTCGGCGCCGAACCGCTCGTCCACGACCTGACGCTCAGCCCTTCGGGGGCCGGCTCGCCATCGCGTCCGGCATGAACTCCGCCAGCAGATCGTGGAGCTGACGTACGACAGGGCGAAGCAGCCGGTACCGGGAGAGTGCGATCACACGGGCGACGACCGGGGTGGCACGCTCCACGAGCCGGCGGCTGCGCGCGGCGTCCTCCGTCCGGTCGTACACCCAGTACAGGACGAGACCCATCTGCGTCAGCCACAGCAGATACGGCAGCCGCTCGCGCAGTGCGGGATCGATCCGGGCCGACGACCCGGCGAGCACACGCTCGTGGATGGAGACGGCGGCCTCGCGCGCCGGGGCGGACTCCGGCGAGAAGGGACTGAGCGGGCTGTCGGGGTCGGCGGCGTTCTTGAAGAACTGCGCGGCGAAGCGGTGGTACGGCTCCGCGATGTCCAGCCATGTCAGCAGGACGCCCCGCAGACGCGCCGTCAGATCCGTCTCGTCCGCCAGCACCGGCCGGACGGCCGCCTCGTGCTCGGCGGCGAGCCGGTCGTAGAAGCCCTGGACGAGATGTTCCTTGGAGGAGAAGTAGTAGTACGCGTTCCCGACGGAGACCCCGGCCTCCTTGGCGATGACCCGCATGGTCGTCCGGTCGTAGCCGTTCTCCTGAAAGAGGCGCAGCGCGGTTTCGAGGATGAGGGTGCGGGTCTGCTCGCTCCTGGAGGGCTTGATGTCGGTCCTGTCCGTCGTCGCCGCGGGGCCCGCCGCTTCCCTCGCACGGCCCGGGCCCGAACGGTGGAGGAAGGCGCCCCCACCCACGGAAATATGATGCCGCCCGCCGCCCCGTCGGCAAGAGTCGGGCCCATGATGAGTGCGGAGGATGTGCTGGCCGTCCTGGACCTGCTCGACCGGGCGGGCGTCGAGGTCTGGCTCGACGGAGGCTGGGGCGTGGACGCCCTGCTGTGCGAGCAGACCCGCCCCCACGAGGACCTGGACATCGTCGTACGCGCCGAGAGCCTGGCCCACTACGGGCGCACGATGCGCGACCACGGCTTCCGGCTGCTGCGCGACGACGGGCCGTACAACCACGTACTGGTGGACGACGGCGGGCGGCTGGTCGACGTCCACGCGGTGGACCTGGGCACCACGCGCAAGGACGAGCGGGGTGTCGAGGTGTACGGCCCCGGCGGCCTGCCCTATCCGGTGGGTTCGCTGGCCGGCGGCGGGCGGGTCCGGGGCCGCCGGGTCGGCTGCGGCACACCGGAGTTCCAGGTCGCCTCGCACACCGGATACGCCATCGACGAGGACGACGAACGCGACGTACTGGCCCTGCACCACCGCTTCCGCGTACCGCTGGCCGGCCGGGTGCGTGCGTGGCACGAGGAGGAGGGGTGGGGCGTGCTGGACGCCGCCAACCTTCTTGAGGACGTGTGGGCGCACTTCTCGGCCGTCGCCGGTGAGACCTGTGCCGAACCGGTGGTGGGCCAGGCCGTCACGTTCTCCGTGGAAGACGCCGCGCGGG
>NZ_JAAPBF010000345.1 GCF_022695985.1 Streptomyces sp. NP-1717
CACCAACGCCGAGGCCAACTTCGCGGCGCTGCGCGCCACCGGCCTCCACACGCCCGTGGAGCGTTTCTTCGTCCGCAACCACACCGCGACCCCCGTCCTGGACGCGGCTTCCTGGAGCCTGACCGTGTGGGGCAGCGGACTGCGCGGCGGCCCGGCCCGCTTCACGTACGACCAGCTGCGCCGGCTCCCCTCTGTCACCCGTGACGTGGCCGTCGAGTGCGCGGGCAACGGCCGGAGCTTCTACACCTCCCAGCAGGGCGACGCCGCGTCCGGCACGGCCTGGACGCTCGGTGCGATCGGCGTCGCCCGCTGGCGCGGCGTGCGGCTCTCGGACGTGCTGCGCCGCGCCGGCGTCGGTCCGCACGCGGTCGACGTGATGCCCCGCGGACTCGACGCCGAGTACGTCACCGAGGGCGTCAGCCTGGGCCGGGTTCGCCGCCCACTGCCGGTGGCGAAGGCGCTGGACGACGTGATCCTCGCGTACGAGATGAACGGCGAGCCGCTGCCGTACGACCACGGCTATCCGGTGCGGGTCGTCGTGCCGTCCTGGGTGGGGATCGCCTCCATCAAGTGGCTCGGCGACATCGAGGTGAGCGCCGAGCCGCTGACTTCGCCCTGGAACACGGACTTCTACCGGCTGTTCGGCCCGGCCCATCCGCCCGGGGGCAGCGCCCCGCTGACCCGGCAGACCATCAAATCCGGCTTCGAGCTCGCGCCGGACACCGTGCTGGCCGCCGGGCGCACCCACCGGCTGACCGGCCGCGCGTGGTCGGCCCACGCGCCCGTGCGTCACGTCGAGTTCAGCACCGACGGCGGGAGCCGCTGGCAGCGGGCACACCTGCGGGACACGCCCCGTCGTCACAACTGGGTCCGCTGGTACGCGCCCTGGCGCCCGCACACGGCCGGGCAAACGCACCTCCTGGCACGCGCCACGGACACGGCGGGCAACACCCAGCCCGAGCGCTCGGTGCCGAACACCCAGGGGTACCTCTTCGACGCGGTGATCAGAGTGCCGGTCACGGTGAGCTGACCTGCTCAAGTCCCGTCATCATGTCGGGCGTATAGCGGCGGTACGAAGCCCTTGTTGCCGTATCGCACTTTCGGACCGGGCCCCTTGCCCATGGCTTGGAACCGCCGCTAGCTTCGCGGGCATGTCCCTCTCCCAGCGGTTGAGCAAACGACGCGCCGTCGATCTGATGCGCGTCGCCACCGCCCTCTGTAGCTGACCGCACGGCCTCACTCCGCGACGCCCCAGCGATTCAGAGAACCGGGAACACACATGTCCAGAGCACTCCGTGCTGCCCTGCTCGCCACCGTTCTGCTCGGCCCGGCCGTGCTCACCGGCTGCGCCGACAACACCGCCACCACCACCGCGTCCTCGAAGGATCTCTCCGACGTCCAGATCCCGCGGACGGTGGACCCCGACACCGAGATCACGATCGGCAGCCCCGAGATCCAGGTGGCGCTCAAGCTGTCCGGACAGATCGACGAACTCCCCTTCAAGGTGAAGTGGGCGAACATCAGCGGCGGTCCGCAGTGCTCCGAGGCCTTCCGCGCCAACTCCCTGGACGTGTGCTCGGCGGCCGAGATCCCGTCGATCCACGCCCACTGGACCGGGCTCGACACCAAGCTGGTGGCCGCGGCGTTCCGCACCGACCCCGTCGAGAACCCGATATACGAGCTGGGCATCGCGCCGGGCGCCGACATCGACAGCCTCGCGGACCTGCGGGGCAAGAAGATCGCGTACAGCCCCGGGCAGGCCCAGGGCGCGCTCGTCCTGCGCATCCTGGCCAAGGCCGGGCTCGCCAAGAGCGATGTGGAACTGGTCGAGCTGCCGAGCACCGGCGACGTCTATCCCACCGCGCTCGGCGGCGGTCAGGTCGACGCCGCCCCGCTGGGCGGGGTCAACATCAAGCGCTATCCGGCGAAGTACGGCAAGGACGGCGGCAGGACGATCCCGCACGGACTGCGGGACGACCCGGGGCATCTGTGGGTGCCGACGGCATCGGTGAGTGACCCTCAGAAGGCCGCCGCCATACGTGAGTTCGTCACTTTCTGGGCCAAGGCGAGGGTCTGGATCGACACGCACCCCGAGGAGTGGATCGAGGGGTACTACGTGAAGGACCAGGGGCTGTCGCGCGAGGACGGCGAGTATCTCGTGGAGGCCGGCGGGCACCCCGCGATTCCGGACGACTGGACGCGGGCCATCGCCGATCAGCAGAAGACGGTCGACCTGCTGGCGAAGGAGACGGGCAAGAAGCCGTTCGACACGGAGATCCTCTTCGACCGGCGATACGAGAAGGTCGGCGCCGAGGCGATCGCGGGCACCGGAGCCGACGCCGGGAGCGACACCGGGGCCACGACGGGAGCCGGATCATGAGCACCGGAGCGGCCGAGGAGGTCACCCTCGCCAAGGCCGGGTCGACGGAGCGCGCCCCGGACGCCGGGAGCCAGTCGCGGACCGCCGGATCCGTCCGGACGGAGGACTCGCCCGTGCGCCGGCTCGTGCCGCGGCGGCGGCTCGGCCTCGGGCGCCCCGTCCCGTACGGCTGGGCCCTCGGGCCCCTGCTGTTGCTCGCCGTCTGGGCGGCGGGCTCCGCCACCGGTCTCATCGACGCCCGCAACCTGTCGGCGCCCTGGACCGTGGTCACGACGGCGGGCGATCTGATCGAGAACGGCCGGCTCCAGTCCAACCTCGTCACCTCGGCCCAACGCGCCGCGCTGGGGCTGCTGTTCGGTGTCGCGGGAGGTCTGCTGCTGGCGCTCGTCTCGGGGCTCAGCCGGATCGCCGAAGGTTTGATCGACGGCCCCGTGCAGATCAAGCGGGCCATCCCGTCCCTCGCCCTGATCCCGCTGCTGATCCTGTGGTTCGGCATCGGCGAGTCCATGAAGGTCATCACGATCGCCCTGGGCGTCTTCGTACCCGTCTACATCCACACGCACAACGGGCTGCGCACCATCGACAACCGCTATGTGGAGCTGGCCGAGACGGTGCGGCTGAGCCGTACCGCCTTCCTGCGCCATGTCGTCCTGCCCGGCGCGCTGCCCGGGTTCCTGCTGGGCATGCGGTTCGCCGTGACCGGCGCCTGGCTGGCCCTGGTCGTGGTCGAGCAGGTCAACGCCACCAGTGGTATCGGCTACATGATGGAGCTGGCGAGGACGTACGGGCAGACCGACGTCATCATCGTCGGTCTGGTCGTCTACGGGCTCCTCGGCCTGCTCTCGGACGCGCTGGTACGTCTCGTCGAACGGAGGACGCTGTCATGGCGACGCACGCTGGCAGGCTGACCGCCGACCGCCCGGCCGGCGCCGGGGCCGGTCCCGGCACCGTACGGATCACGGACCTGGTCCGCTCCTTCGGCAACCGGAACGTCCTCGACGGCCTCGATCTCACCGTGGGAGCCGGGGAGTTCGTCGCTCTGCTCGGCCGCAGCGGCTCGGGCAAGAGCACACTCCTGCGGGCGCTCGCCGGTCTCGACCACGACGTGACGGGCTCCGGCGGACTCAGCTCGCCCGAGCCGGTCTCCGTGGTGTTCCAGGACGCGCGTCTGCTGCCCTGGAAGCGTGTCCTCGACAATGTCGTCCTCGGCCTCGACGGTTCCGACGCGGTAGCGCGCGGCCGGGCCGCGCTCGCCGAAGTCGGCCTGGCGGGACGGGAGAAGGCATGGCCCGTGGAGCTGTCCGGCGGTGAACAGCAGCGCGTGTCGCTGGCCCGTTCGCTCGTACGCGAGCCCGGACTGCTGCTCGCCGACGAGCCGTTCGGCGCGCTGGACGCGCTGACCCGCATCCGGATGCACGTCCTGCTGCGCCGGCTGTGCGCCAAGCACCGGCCGGCGGTCCTGCTGGTGACGCACGACGTGGACGAGGCGATCGTCCTCGCGGACCGCGTGGTCGTCCTCGCCGGGGGACGCATCGGCGCCGACATCCCCGTCGAACTGCCCGCGCCCCGGGGCCACGGCAGCGCCGAGTACGCGGCGCTGCGCGAACGGCTGCTGGCGGAGCTGGGGGTCGAGGCATAGGGCCTGTCTTCAAAGTCCCGCCTGACCCGCGACGCCTGGTACGGCACCTCGCCGCGTTGTCGGACTCGGCCGAGTACGGCAGGTCCATCCACAACGCCGATCCTCCGCCTTACGATGCACCGCACCAGCCGCCGCCGGCCCCGCCCTACGGGCGGACGGCGCTACTTTGCGGACGGGCCCTAGGGCCTGTCTTTTGGATCAGGCCGGATCAGGGAGCGGGGTCTGGTGCGTGCGATCGCAAGGCGGAGGAGGGAGGCATGGCGGAGCCATACCTCCCTCCTGCGCTGTCAACGCGGCGAACGTGCGTGCCAGGGACCGCGAGCCCGGCAAGATCCGAGAGACAGGCCCTAGCCCGTCCGGCAGTTGAGGGCGCGCGGAAACCCGCAGCGCGGACGGACCGATGCGGTCCGTCCGCGCTGCGGGGCGGGTCCTACTTCGCGGCGGGCGCCGCCGCGGGCTCGGCGGTCAGGGGCTGGAAGCCCTTGTTGGTCTTGCAGCCGAGGTTGTCGTAGGTGTTGACCTTCGTCTTCGGGTCGGTCTTGACCAGGTGGTACTTGCACGCCTTCTTGATGTACCGGCCCTCGATGCCGCCCGGGAAGTCGATCTCCTTGTTCCACAGGTACGGCGACTCGTAGCGGTTGACCGCCGCCGTGGCGTTCACGTCGATGCCGCCGGGAGCGTCGATCTCGTACACCCAGCCGGTCTTGGCGGAGCCGTAGGTGGCGAACTTCTGCGCCACCCACTTCTCACAGGTGGTGCTGACGTGTGCGCTGTTCTGCCCGCCGCCCTTGACGATGTACTCGGCCAGGGGAACCATCGTGTCGCCGCGGGGGGTGAAGCCCTCGTCGAAGAGGTCCTCCACGTTCTCGCGGGTGTCGCCGCGCCACAGCGTGTTGTCGTCATTGCGCCACTGCCACCGCTCCGACACCGACTTCTCCCGGACGTCGCCGGCGATGAGCGGGTTGGTCGTCGTACGCCACCAGTCCCAGGAGCGGTACTCGGTGACCGGACCGCAGG
>NZ_JAAPBF010000346.1 GCF_022695985.1 Streptomyces sp. NP-1717
AATGACGGCTGCGGGGTATCGGCGGATCCAGGCCGGTTCGTCCGTTCCGCCTCGCGGTCCTCCGGCAGGAGCTGCTCGTCGATGAGGGCGTCCAACTCGTTCTTGAAGCGCTGATTGGGTCCCATGCCGCACGATCGTACGTTCAGTTGAACAGGAAAACTAGCCGAACGATCGTGCTAACGTCTCGCCCGGAAGACCACCCACGATCGAGTGCGATCGAGCCCGGTCCAGTCCGGTCCGGTTTAGTCCGGTCCAGTCCGAAGCGACCCGAGGAGCACGCGGCATGGATCTCGCCGTGACAGCCGTCCGCATCACCCTGAACGCCGCCTCCTACGTCGCACCGGGGCCGGCCGGCAAGGCCGCCTTCCGCCTCTTCAGAAAGCCGCGCGGTCGCAGCCGCCTGCGGCCCGACGAGCGCCCGGTGATGGACCTGGCCGAGGTCGGCGCGGTCGCCGTCGGCGGCGGGAGCGCCGTCAGCTACCGGTGGGGGACGGGCGAACGGCCCGTACTGCTCGTGCACGGCTGGGAGTCGCGCGGCTCGCGCTTCGCCACGCTCGTGAGCGAGCTGCTGGACCTCGGCCTCAGCCCGGTCGCCTTCGACGCGCCGGGTCACGGCGAGGCCACCGGCGAGGCGATGACGATCCTCGACCTGCGCGACATCATCACGGCGCTGGACGCGGAGCACGGGCCCTTCGAGATGATCGTGGCGCACTCCCTCGGCGTCACCGCGACGTTCGTCGCCGTGCGGGAGCGGGGGGTGCGTACGGAGCGGATCGTGGCCATCAGCGGTGTGCCCGACTTCGCGTACCTGGTCGACGGATTCTGCGCGGGGCTGGGGCTGCGGGCACGGCTGAACCGCGAGCTCCGCAGACGTGTCGAGCGGGAGCTGTTCTCCGGCGAGACGGACATCTGGTCGCGCTTCTCGTCCACGCGTACGGGCAGGGACAGTACTGCGGAGGCGGGCGCGTCATCGTTCCTGATCGTCCACGACGAGGACGACGACATGGTCGACCCCGCGGCCTCGCGCGCACTCCACTCCACCCTGGGCGACCGGGCGAGGCTGGTCGTCACCCGGGGACTGGGTCACCGGCGGATCATCGGCGACCGCCAAGTCGCCGCGTCCGTGCGGGACTTCGTGGTCAGCGAGGCGCCGGGGCGAGCGGCAGCAGTGCCGGATCCGTCGCCACGGACCGCAGCCGGCCGAGGATCGCCTTGGCGGCCTTCGTGTAGCAGCTGAAGTCGTCGTGCAGGACGGACTCGGCGTTGGCGCCTTCGAGGAGGGAGACCAGCTCGAAGGTGAGCTGGGGGACGTCCGTGTCGTCGCGCACCTCGCCCGCCTCCTTGGCGTCCTCGACGTTCTGCGCGACGAACGCGACCCAGTCGAGGCGGGCCTGCGCCACCGCGTCGTGGACCTTGCCCTCGCGTGCGTCGTACTCGGCCGAGACCGAGTAGAAGAAGCAGCCGCCGGGGAAGACCCGGTTCTCGGAGTACGTGAGCCAGCCGTCGCACAGCCGCCGGATCCGGTCGAGCCCGGCCGGCATCTCCAGGACGGGCCGCACGACATGGTCGACGTACAGCTTGGCCGCGGCGCGGACGGTGGCGAGCTGAAGCTCCTCCTTGGAGCCGAACAGGGCGAACACCCCGCTCTTGCTCAGCCGCAGCTCTCCGGCCAGCCGGCCGAGCGACAGACCGCCGAGACCCTCGACCGAGGCGATCCGGACGGTGTGCTTCAGGATCAGTTGGCGGGTCTGGTTCCCCCGTGCGATGCGTCCGTCGGTGCTCGTAGCTGTCACAACGGCCAGTGTACTAACCGGACGACCGTGCGGTCAGTGCTCGCGGGCGACCGCCGACTGTCAGTGGCACGGTGCAGACTTCGCTCATGACCGAGCTTCGGAAGTCACTCCGGGAGACAGTGGAGACGTACTGGGCCGCCGCGGACGCCCGGGACTGGACGGCGTTCGCCGGCACCCTCGCGGCGGAGGTGGTCTACGACCTGCCGCAGACGCGCGAGCGGATTCGCGGCAAGGACGCGTTCCTGCGGTTCAACGTGGAGTATCCGGGGGACTGGCGGGTGCGTACGGAGCGCATCGTGGCCGACCAGGACGCCGGGCAGGTGGTGACGTGGCTGCGCGTCACGGTGGGCGGGGAAGAGGTGCAGGCGGTCAGTTTCTTCACGGGGGACGGGGACGGCCGGATAGCGGGGATCACGGACTTCTGGCCGGAGCCGTACGAGCCTCCGGCGGGCCGCGAGCACCTGGTCGAGCGTTACCGGCCACGCGGCTGATCGCCGGAGCGCTTCCGTCGACCACGTGTCCCGGTCCAGGCTGACCACATGACTGAAACAACGCCGAGCACGGCGGGTGCGGGTACGGGTACGGGCACAGGTTCAGGTACGGGGGCGGGCCGCGTGGCCGTGGTGACGGGTGTGGCGCAGGGGATCGGCCGCCGGGTGGCCGAGGTCCTGGCCGGGGAGGGTTACGCGCTGGTCCTGGCCGACATCGTGGACCCGGCGGACACCCTCGCCGCCGTCCGCGCGGCCGGGGCGGACGCGGTGGCCGTGGTCGGGGACGTCGCGTCGGAGGCGTACGTGACCGGGCTCGCCGACCAGGTCCGCGAGCGCTTCGGCCGGGTGGACGCGCTCGTCAACAACGCGGGTGTGTCGCTCCTCGTCCCGGCCGAGGAGACGACGGCCGACCAGTGGCGTCGGGTCCTGGACGTCAATCTCACCGGGCCGTTCCTGCTGTCCCGCGCGGTCGGCCGGCTGATGCTCGCGGCGGGCGGCGGCTCGATCGTCAACATCGCGTCGATCGCCGGACTGCACGGGGTCTCCGACCGCGCGGCGTACAACGCGAGCAAGCACGGCCTGATCGGTCTCACGCGCACGCTGGCGGGGGAGTGGGGAGGCCGGGGCGTACGGGTCAACGCGGTCTGTCCGGGCTGGGTGAAGACGGAGATGGACGCCGCCGACCAGGCGTCGGGCGGCTACACGGACGAGGACATCGTGGACCGGGTGCCGATGGGACGCTTCGCCGCGCCCGACGACATCGCGCAGGCGGTGGCGTTCCTCGCGGACCCGGCGCGCAGCGGCTTCGTGAACGGCACCGCGCTGCCGGTCGACGGCGGCTGGACGGCCGACGCGAGCTGGAACTCGCTGCGCCTGCGCAAGCGCCCGCAGCCCGACCCCGACCCGGACGGGTACGGGCACCCGGACCGATGAATCCGCGAGCCGTCCGGAGTCTCCTTTACGACGGCACGGGCGACAACGCGAAAAGGTGAACAGATGACAGCGATGACGGCGACCGGTGCGACGAATCTGCACGACCTGCTCAAGGCGCACGTGAACGAGGGACCGCTGCCGGGCGTCGTCGCCCTGGTGGCCCGGGGCGACCGTACCGAGACGGCGGAGGTCGGCTCGGCCGACGCGGCGGGCACGGTACCCCTCACCAGGGACTCGATCTTCCGTATCGCCTCGGTCACGAAGCCGGTCGTCGCCGCGGCGGTCATGATGCTCGTCGAGGACGGCCGTATCTCGCTGGACGACCCGGTCGACCGGTGGCTGCCCGAGCTGGCGTCGCCGATGGTCGTACGGACGCCCGCCGGCCCGGTCGACGACGTGGTCCCCGCGGTCAGGCCGATCACCGTGTTCGATCTGCTCACCTTCCGCTCCGGGCACGGCTTCCCGTCCGACTTCTCGCTGCCCGCGGTCGCACCGCTGTTCAGCGAGCTGAAGCAGGGCCCGCCGCAGCCGCAGCACGTCGCCGCGCCGGACGAGTGGATGGCGAAGCTGTCCCGTATCCCGCTGCTGCACCAGCCGGGCGAGGTCTGGCTCTACAACATCGGCTCCGACATCCTCGGTGTGCTGATCGCGAGGGTCACGGGCCGTTCGCTGCCGGAGTTCCTGGCGGAGCGGATCTTCGAACCGCTCGGCATGAGGGACACGGCGTTCGAGGTACCGGCCGGCAAGCGCGACCGGGTGCCGCACTACTACCGGGCGGACGGGACGGGCGGCCTCGAACTGGTCGACGCCCCCGACGGCCAGTGGAGCACGGTGCCGCCCTTCCCCTCCGGCGCGGGCGGCCTGGTGTCCACCGCCGATGACTTGCACGCCTTCGCCAAGATGCTCCTTGCGGACGGCAAGGCGGGGGACAAGGCCCTGCTGTCACCCGAATCCGTCGCACGGATGACCACGGACCACCTCACCCGGCCCCAGCGCGACGCGGGCACCCTGTTCCTGGAGGGGCAGGGCTGGGGCTTCGGCGGCTCGGTGGACGTCGCGGCGGTCGACCCTTGGAACGTGGCGGGCCGCTACGGCTGGGTCGGCGGCACGGGAACGGCGGCGCACATCACACCGTCCACGGGCACGGTGACGATCCTGCTGACGCAGCTGGAGGCCACGGGCCCCGTCCCCGCGCCCCTGCTGCGCGACTTCTGGCGCTACGCGTCGTAACAACTGCCCGCCGTCACCGTCCCGGTCACCGTCGTCCTCACCGCCGACGACCACGCCCGCGCGCCTGCCAACCGGCTCCGACACCGGCCAGGTGCAGGGCGACGAGGGTGAGTCCGACGAGCGTGAGACTCGTCGTACCGAAGATGACCTCCGTCGACGTCTTGGTGGCGTTGAGGATGAAGGCGATGAAAAAGACCACTGCGGCCGCTATTGCGAGCATCTGCTCTCTCCTGCCGAACATGTCGATGGATGGCCAACCATGTACGGAATGACGGTGGTTGGATCGTCGCCGACCGTGTGCCCCGCAAGGAGGTCCGCAGTCCTGGGAAACTGTGCGGATGAGTGAAGCGCGCACGCCCCGCGGCGTCCTCGGAGTGGTGGCGTCGGCGGCCGGCGGGCTGGCGTCGCTCCGCACCGGCCTGGTCGGACCGGCGGTGGCCCGCGGCTGGCGGGTGGCGGTGACCCTGACCCCGACGGCGGGCGACTGGCTGCGGGCGAGCGGCGAACTCGACCGCCTGGAGACCCTGACCGGCCTCCCGGTCCGCGACCGGCCCCGCCTCCCGTCGGACCCCCGCCCGCACCC
>NZ_JAAPBF010000347.1 GCF_022695985.1 Streptomyces sp. NP-1717
TCGGTGGACGGCGGAGATCTGGACGCGCAGTACTGGTACCGCAACCTCCGGGAGCCGGTGATGTTCGCCGATGTGATCCGGCGGTTGCAGGACGCGGGTCCGCAGGTGTTCATCGAAATCGGTCCGCATCCGGTGCTGTCGCTGGCGTTGGAACAGACGGTGACCGACGGACGCGTGCTGCACACCCTGCGCCGGGACCAGCCCGACGAGGCTCAGATGCTCCGGAGCCTTGGCGAGGCGTGGTCCGCTGGTCTGCCCGTGGCGTGGGGCGAGTTGCTGCCCGCCGCAGAGCCGGTCGCACTGCCCACGTACGCCTTCCAACGCCACCGCTACTGGCTCGACGCACCCGCCTCCGCACAGGCGGACGTGGCCTCGGCCGGTTTGACCCCGATGGACCACCCCCTGCTGAGCGCGGTCACCGTCCTGCCGGGCGACGACGCCCGGCTTTTCGTCGGCCGGCTCGACCCGCACGCCGACTCATGGCTGCGGGAGCACATGACGGCCGGAATGGTGGTCGTACCGCCCGCCGCCGTCGTGGAGATGGCCCTGCATGCCGGTCGGACCGTGCGCTGCCCCCGGCTGGCGGACCTCACGATCGCCGACCCGCTGGCATTCCCGGGAGACGAAGCCCTACGGATCCAACTGGTCCTCGGTGGGCCGGACGACGAGGGCAGTCGACAAGTCGATCTCTACTCCCGGCCGGCGGCGGACACGGAAGGCGACTGGCGCAGCCACGCCACGGGCCGGCTCGCGGCCCACCAGGGCGACGAACCGCTGCCTGCCCAGGCCCCCTGGCCCCCGGCCGACGCGGAACCGATCGCAGAAGACGACCTCCGCCGAGCCCTCACCGAGGGTGGATACGACACCGAGAGCGTCCTCGCCAGGCTGGGACAGCTCTGGAAGCACGGCGACGACGTGCTGGCGGAAGTGCGCGTACCGGCACGGGAGGAGCTCACCGCCCAACGGTTCGCGCTGTACCCCGATCCGCTGCACGCGGTGCTGCAAGCCGTCGCAGCGGTGACGATGGGGGCCACTTCCGAGCCGCGTACGGCCACCCGTTGGCGTGACGTCGTAGCAGTACGCGCCGTCACGGGCGAGGTCCGCGTCCGGCTGACCCCGACCGCGCCCGACACGCTGTCGCTGTGCCTGTTCGGCACCGACGACACGCCGCTGGCCGAGGTGGCGGGGGTGACCCTGCTGCCTCCGACAGCCGAGCAGGCGCGTGCCCTTCGGCACGGAACCGTCCGTCCTCTGCACCGCCTGATATGGGAGGGGATCGGTGTCCCGCCCCGGCCAACGGCCCCCGTCCGGTTCGCCGTTGTCGGCCCGGCAGGGGACGAACTGTCCGAGGCCTTGAAGCGTCAGGGAGTCGAAACCGACCGATACACGGACCTCGCCGAGATGACCGGCGCCGTGCAGGACGCCGACACGCGAGCCGTACCGCGCCCCGTACCGGAGACGATTCTGGTCCCTGTCGCGCCGATCGGCGGGCCCTCGTCGACCGGTGTCCCCTCGTCGGGCGAGGTGCACGCGGCGGTGACCGGCGTCCTGCGGATCATCCAGTCATGGCTCGTCGACGAACGGTTCGGCGCCACCCGTCTGGTCCTGCTCACCAGGTCCGCCGTGGCGACCGACGGTGGCGATGTGACGGACCTGACCGGGGCCGCTGTCTGGGGTCTGGCCCGTTCGGTGCAGGCCGAACACCCGGACAGGCTCGTGGTGGTGGACATCGACGAGCGCGACGAGTCACTGCGCTCGCTCCCGGCCGTACCGGCGGCGGGCCAGCCGCAGTCGGCGCTCCGCGCCGGTGCGCTGTACGTCCCCCGGCTGCGACCCGTGCCGCACCGGAAGACCGACGAGACACCACTCCTGGACACGACCGGAACCGTCTTGATCACCGGGGCGACCGGCACTCTCGGTGGTCTGGTCGCGCGGCACCTGGTCCATGAGCACGGGGTGGGCCGACTGCTGCTGGTCGGCCGTCGCGGCGCGGACGCGCCGGGTATGCCGGAGCTGATCGCCGAACTGGCCCTGGCCGGGGCCGACGTGACCGCGGAGAGCTGTGACGTCGGCGACCGGGGCGCGCTGGCCGCCGTACTCAAGACGGTGCCCGCGGAGCAGCCACTCACCGCGGTCGTCCACGCGGCCGGGGTACTCGACGACGGGACGGTCACCTCGCTGACGGCCGACCAGGTCGCCACGGTATTCCGCCCGAAGGTCGACGCCGCGCTGCATCTGCACGAGCTGACCCGTGACGAGAAGGATCTGCGGGCCTTTGTGGTCTTCTCCTCCGCCGCGTCCACGCTCGGCACCGCCGGACAGGGCAACTACGCCGCCGCCAACGCGTTCCTCGAAGCCCTGACGCTTCGGCGCCACGCCGAGGGCCTGCCCGCGACCTCGGTCGCCTGGGGCCTGTGGGCCGAACGCAGCGGAATGACAGAGCACTTGGGAGAGACCGACGTCCGCAGGATCACCCGCGAGGCGGCGTCCGCGATGTCCACCGCCGAGGGCCTCGCGCTGTTCGACGCCGCTCTCGCGGCCGGCATTCCGCTGACGGTGGCAGGGCTCGACGCGGTCCGGAGGCCGAGCGCGGACCTGCCCCCCGTCCTGTGGGAGAGGAACGGTACGGCGGTGCGACCGGCTGCGGGGGCGGACCCGAAGACCGTGCCCTTCGCTCAGCGACTGGCCGGTCTTCCGGAGCCGGACCGCGAGGAAGCAGTACTCACGCTGGTCCGGCGCACCGTGGCCGACGTGCTCACGCACGCCGACGCGGAACGGGTCGACCCGGACCGGGCGTTCAAGGAAGTCGGATTCGACTCACTGACCGCCGTAGAACTACGGAACCGGCTGGCCGCCGCCATTGAACGCCGGCTCCCACCGTCGCTGGTGTTCGACTTCCCCACCCCGAGGGCCGTCGCCAACCACCTGCGCAGCGAACTGCTCGGCTCCGCCTCGACCGATCCGGTGTTCGCCAACCTCGCCGAACTGCACACCACCCTGTCGTCTCTGGAGGCCGACGACGCGGTCCGCGACAAGTTGGTCGCCCGGCTCCAGGGGCTGGTGTCGGTGCTGACCGGCACCGAGTCGCACCGGGCCCGTGGCCAGGGCCGCGAACCGGAGCCCGACGACAGTGACATCGAAGCCGCCACGGCGGACGAGGTGTTCGCGATCCTCGACCAGGAACTCGACGACTCGGCGGCACCGTCCGTGCCGCAGGGAGGTAGCGCACGATGACCGAGGACGCGAAGCTCCTTGACTACCTCAAGCGCACCACAGCCGAACTGCGCCAGGCACGGCGGCAGTTGCGCGAGGCGGAAGCGCGCAACCACGAGCCGCTGGCCATCGTCGCCATGAGCTGTCGGTTCCCGGGTGGGGTGGAGTCGCCTGAGGAGCTGTGGGATCTGGTCGCCGCCGGTGGTGACGCGATTTCGGGCTTCCCCGAGGACCGGGGCTGGGACCTGGAGGCGCTGTACGACCCGGACCCCGACCATCCCGGTACGTCGTACGTGCGCGAGGGCGGTTTCATCTCCGACGCCGCCGAGTTCGACGCCGAACTGTTCGGCATCAGCCCGCGCGAGGCGCTGAGCATGGACCCGCAGCAGCGGCTCCTGCTGGAGACGTCATGGCAGCTGTTCGAACGCGCCGCCCTCGACCCGGGCGGCCTCGCCGGTAGCCGGATCGGGGTATTCGTCGGCACGAACGGCCAGGACTACGCCACCCGGTTCCCCGTCGTCCCGGAGGAGGCCGAGGGCTACTCCTTGATCGGGAACGCGGCGAGTGTGGCGTCGGGTCGTCTGGCGTATGTGTTCGGCCTTGAGGGTCCGGCGGTGACGGTGGACACGGCGTGTTCGTCCTCGTTGGTGGCGATGCATCTCGCGGCGCAGGCGTTGCGTTCGGGTGAGTGCTCGATGGCACTCGCCGGTGGAGTCTCCGTGATGTCCACGCCGCAGACCTTTGTGGAGTTCAGCAGGCAGCGCGGGCTTGCGGTCGACGGTCGGTGCAAGCCGTTCGCGGCGGGGGCTGATGGGACGGGGTGGGGTGAGGGCGTCGGTCTGGTGTTGTTGGAGCGGTTGTCGGACGCGGTGGCGAAGGGGCATCGCGTTCTCGCCGTAGTGCGGGGCTCGGCTGTCAACCAGGATGGTGCGTCGAACGGGTTGACGGCGCCGAACGGTCCGTCGCAGCAGCGGGTGATTCGGCGGGCGCTCAGCAATGCCGGCTTGTCTGTCGGTGATGTGGATGTCGTGGAGGCCCATGGCACCGGTACGACGTTGGGTGATCCGATTGAGGCGCAGGCGTTGTTGGCGACCTATGGCCAGGACCGGCCTGAGGATCGTCCGTTGTGGCTGGGTTCGGTGAAGTCGAACATCGGGCATACGCAGGCGGCTGCGGGTGTGGCTGGTGTGATCAAGATGGTGATGGCGATGCGTCATGGTCGGTTGCCGGAGACGTTGCATGTGGATGAGCCGTCGCCGCATGTGGACTGGTCTGCGGGTGAGGTGCGTCTTCTGACGGAGCCGGTGCCGTGGCAGCGCGACGGAGAGCTTCGGCGGGCGGGTGTGTCGTCGTTCGGTGTGAGTGGCACCAACGCGCACGTGATCCTGGAGGAGCCGCCTGCTGTTGAGTCCGAGTCTGAGCAGGCAGTGGAGTCTGCGGGCCCGGTGGCGTGGGTGGTGTCGGGTCGGGGTGACGCGGGGTTGCGTGGTCAGGCGGCGCGGCTGGCCGAGTTTGTGCGTGGCGATGAGGGTGTGGATGTCGGGGGTGTGTCTGCGGGATTGGTGGGTCGGGCTCGGTTGGAGTCGCGTGGTGTGGTGATCGGTTCTGGTGTTGAGGAACTGGTTGCGGGGTTGGATGTGCTGGCTGCGGGCGGCTCGGCGGATGGGGTGGTGTCGGGGTCGCCGGTGGGTGGGAAGACGGGTGTGTTGTTCACGGGACAGGGGTCTCAGTTTGCGGGTATGGGCGGTCAGTTGTATGAGCGGTTTGGGGTGTTTGCGGGTGTGGTGGATGAGGTGTGTGCG
>NZ_JAAPBF010000348.1 GCF_022695985.1 Streptomyces sp. NP-1717
CGTCCCGTTCTCGCGGAGCCTCCCGTGCGGCCCGCGAGGACGGGGCGTTCCATTTTCCGGACCGTCCGACGCGGGGACTTCCGCGATCCGGATGCGCGATCTGGCCGATTCCGGCCACGCCCCAGAGTTACCCAGGTCTTAACGGGGCGGCGGATTGTGGACCGGAGCATCGGGGGAAGGCTCATCCGGTACGTACGGCAAGCACGCTCGTTTCACCCGAATACCACCGCTATTGGAGTGAACGCGGACAGGAGCGGCCATGCCCGCAGCCCGCCAGTCACCTACAGAGCAGCTACAAATAACTTCAAACCCTGGTGAAAACCCCCATTCAGCTCGACCTGCCATGCCTGTCACGCCCGCTCAGCCCTCAGGTGATCTCATGATCGGTCGCATTCCCGTCCTGGACGTACGCCCTCTCGTCAACTGCGGCAAACGCCCCGCCAAGGCGGTGAGCGGAGAGACGTTCCAGGTCACCGCGACCGTCTTCCGTGAGGGCCACGACGCCGTCGGTGCCAACGTCGTCCTGCGGGGCCCGGACGGCCGGCCCGGCCCCTGGACCCCCATGCGCGAACTGGCCCCCGGCACCGACCGCTGGGGCGCCGACGTCACGCCGACATCCGAAGGCCGGTGGACCTACAAGGTGGAGGCGTGGAGCGATCCGCTCGCCACCTGGCGCCACGCGGCCCAGATCAAGATCCCGGCCGGTATCGACACCGAACTCGTCCTGGCCGAGGGCGCCGCGCTCTACGAACGGGCGGCGGCCGGCGTCCCCAAGCGCGACGGCCGCGAGGCGGTCCTCGCCGCCGTGGACGCCCTGCGCGACGAGCGCCACCCCGCTCCCGCCCGGCTCGCCGCCGCCCTCACCCCGGAGGCCGACGACGCCCTCTCCCGCCACCCGCTGCGCGAACTGGTCTCGTCGTCGAAACCGGTCAAGCTGCTGGTGGAGCGCGAAAGGGCGCTGTACGGCTCCTGGTACGAGCTGTTCCCGCGCTCCGAGGGCGCGGTCGTCACTCCGGGCGAGCCGCCGGTCAGCGGTACGTTCAGGACGGCGGCCGAGCGGCTGCCCGCCGTCGCCGCGATGGGCTTCGACGTCGTCTATCTGCCGCCGATCCACCCCATCGGCACCGCCCACCGCAAGGGCCCTGACAACACGCTCACCGCCGGCCCGCACGACGTCGGCGTCCCGTGGGCCATCGGCTCGGCGGACGGCGGCCACGACGCGATCCACCCCGACCTCGGCACGATCGAGGACTTCGACGCCTTCGTGGCGAAGGCCGCCTCGCTGCGCATGGAGATCGCGCTGGACTTCGCCCTCCAGTGCTCCCCCGACCACCCCTGGGTCAAGGAGCACCCGGAGTGGTTCCACCACCGCCCGGACGGCACGATCGCGTACGCCGAGAATCCGCCCAAGAAGTACCAGGACATCTATCCGATCGCCTTCGACCGCGACATGGACGGCCTGGTCGCGGAGACCCTGCGGGTGCTGCGGCACTGGATGGACCACGGCGTCCGGATCTTCCGTGTCGACAATCCGCACACCAAGCCGGTGGTCTTCTGGGAGCGGGTGATCGCCGACATCAACGAGTCCGACCCCGATGTGATCTTCCTGGCCGAGGCGTTCACCCGGCCCGCCATGATGCACACCCTGGGCGCGATCGGCTTCCAGCAGTCGTACACCTACTTCACCTGGCGCAACACCAAGCAGGAGCTGACCGACTACCTCACCGAGCTCTCGGGCGAGGCCGCGTCGTACATGCGCCCGAACTTCTTCGTCAACACGCCCGACATCCTGCACGGCTACCTTCAGGACGGTGGCCGTCCGGCATTCGAGGTACGCGCGGTACTCGCCGCGACGATGGTGCCGTCCTGGGGCGTCTACGCGGGGTATGAACTCATGGAGAACGCCCCGGCGAAACCCGGGAGCGAGGAGTACCTGCATTCGGAGAAGTACGAGCTGCGCCCCCGGAACTGGGAATCGGCGGAGCGAGAGGGACGCACCATCGCCCCGCTCATCACCTCGCTCAACCGGATCAGACGCCGGCACCCCGCGCTACGTCAGTTGCGGGACATCCACTTCCACCACGTCGACAACGACTCGGTCATCGCGTACAGCAAGCGGTCCGGCCAGGGCTCGGATGTCGTGGTCGTCGTCGTGAACCTCGATCCTCACCACACCCAGGAGGCGACGGTCTCGTTGGACATGCCGCGGCTCGGCCTCGACTGGCACGAGACCGTCCCGGTGCGCGACGAGCTCACCGGAGAGATCTACCACTGGGGCAGGGCCAACTACGTGCGCCTGGAGCCGGGTGTGACACCCGCGCACATCGTCGTTCTGCGACCGTCCCCGCCGATCGGAGGGTCACCCACAACATGATCATCAATGAGCCCGTCCACGACCTGTTCGAGGACACTCCCGCGAAGGACCGTGACCCCGACTGGTTCAAACGAGCCGTCTTCTACGAAGTCCTGGTGCGCTCGTTCCAGGACAGCAACGGCGACGGCGTCGGAGACCTCAAGGGCATCACCGCCAAACTGGACTATCTCCAGTGGCTCGGTGTCGACTGTCTCTGGCTGCCGCCGTTCTTCAAGTCCCCGCTGCGCGACGGCGGTTACGACGTCTCCGACTACACCGCCGTACTGCCCGAGTTCGGCGACCTCGCCGACTTCGTGGAGTTCGTCGACGCCGCCCACCAGCGCGGCATGCGCGTGATCATCGACTTCGTCATGAATCACACCAGCGACCAGCACAACTGGTTCCAGGAGTCCCGCAAGGACCCGGACGGGCCGTACGGCGACTACTACGTCTGGGCCGACGACGACAAGCAGTTCCCGGAAGCGCGGATCATCTTCGTCGACACCGAGACGTCCAACTGGACCTTCGACCCGGTCCGCAAGCAGTACTACTGGCACCGCTTCTTCTCGCACCAGCCGGACCTCAACTACGAGAACCCGGCCGTGCGCGAGGAGATCATCTCGGCGCTGCGCTTCTGGCTGGACCTGGGCATCGACGGCTTCCGTCTCGACGCCGTTCCCTACCTCTACCAGGAGGAGGGCACCGACTGCGAGAACCTCCCCGCCACCCACGCGCTGCTGCGCGAGGTCCGCGAGATCTGCGACACGCACTACCCGGACACCGTGCTGCTCGCCGAGGCCAACCAGTGGCCGGAGGACGTCGTCGACTACTTCGGCGACTACGCCAAGGGCGGCGACGAGTGCCACATGGCGTTCCACTTCCCCGTGATGCCGCGGATCTTCATGGCCGTACGGCGCGAGTCCCGCTATCCGGTCTCGGAGATCCTGTCCAAGACCCCGGCGATCCCCACGGGTTGCCAGTGGGGCATCTTCCTGCGCAACCACGACGAGCTGACGCTCGAAATGGTCACGGACGAAGAACGCGACTACATGTACGCGGAGTACGCCAAGGACCCGCGGATGCGCGCCAACATCGGCATCCGCCGGCGGCTCGCCTCACTTCTGGACAACGACCGCAACCAGATCGAGCTGTTCACCGCTCTGCTGCTGTCGCTGCCCGGCTCCCCGATCCTCTACTACGGGGACGAGATCGGGATGGGCGACAACATCTGGCTCGGTGACCGCGACGCGGTACGCACCCCGATGCAGTGGACCCCGGACCGGAACGCGGGCTTCTCGTCCTGCGATCCCGGCCGACTATACCTCCCGACGATCATGGACCCGGTCTACGGCTACCAGGTGACCAACGTCGAGGCCGCGATGGCGTCGCCGTCGTCGCTGCTGCACTGGACGCGCCGGATGATCGAGATCCGGAAGCAGAACCCCGCCTTCGGACTCGGCTCGTACACGGAACTGCCGTCGACGAACCCGGCGGTGCTCGCGTTCCTGCGCGAGGCGCCGTCGCAGGACGGCGAGGGCGACGACCTGGTGCTCTGCGTGCACAACTTCTCACGCTTCGCACAGCCCACCGAGCTGGACCTGCGCGCGTTCAGCGGGCGCCATCCGGTCGAACTGATCGGCGGGGTGCGCTTCCCGGCGATCGGCGACTGGCCCTATCTGCTGACGCTGGCGGGCCACGGCTTCTACTGGTTCCGGCTCAGGCAGGACCCCTCGCCCGGCTGACGGCGGAGCGCTTCCGGCAGGTTGGGATCCGGCCGGCCGGAACGTGAGTGCGGGGCGGTCGGTTACGTCCGCCCCGCACGGGGCACCATCCCCGACATCGAGTCCGTCGTTACGAACCGACTCACGGTCCGGGCGGACTTCCCGCGCCGGGCGGGCATTCGGTCCGTACGGGCCATCCTCACCCGACACGTCCCGCACAGGCCGGACTCCGTTGCCGCAATCCGGGACACTCTGCGCATCCTGTGGTGTGCCCGGGGAAAGGACGCGATGCCATGTCGAAGGCTGCATCCACCCGGAGCTCACCACGCCCCGGCGCGGCGCTGCCGCCGGCCGGAGCCGGGAAGCTGGTCGACTCCCTCGCCCCCCTGCTCCACGAGTGGCTGCCGAGGCAGCGCTGGTTCGCGGGCAAGGGCCGGCCGATCACGGGCTTCTCGGCGGTGGCCGCCACCGAACTGATGGCGCCCGACACCTCGGGCGCGGGGCCCGGCCTCCTCCATCTGCTGGTCCGCGTCGAACAGCGCTCCACCCCCGATCCGGACGCGCCGCCGGTCCCCGTCGCCCCAGCCGACGACTGCTACCAGCTCCTGATCGGCGTCCGGTCCGCCCTGCCGCCACGGCTCGCCGGCGCCCGTATCGGTCTCGTCGGCGAGGGGCCGCTGGCCGGCCGGGTCGTCTACGAGGCGCTGCACGATCCGCGCCTCGCCGATCTGCTGCTGGAACAGTTGCGCTCCCCCGGCGCCCTGGGGCCGCTGCGCTTCGACCGCGCCGTCGGGATCCCGTCCGGTCTCGCGCCGCGGCTGCTCGGAGCGGAGCAGTCGAACTCGTCGCTCGTCTACGGCGAGAAGTACATCCTCAAGATCCTCCGCCGGGTCTTCCCCGGCGCCAACCCCGATCTGGAGCTGCCGCTCGCCCTCGCGCGC
>NZ_JAAPBF010000349.1 GCF_022695985.1 Streptomyces sp. NP-1717
GGACCTCGCCCGCCCCGCCGCGGCGATCAAGGGCCTGCCCGGCGACTTCCGCTGGGGCGTCGCCACCTCCGCCTACCAGATCGAGGGAGCGGCTGCCGAGGACGGCAGGACCCCCTCCATCTGGGACACCTTCTGCCGGGTACCGGGTGCGGTGGAAGGCGGTGAGCACGGCGACGTGGCGTGCGACCACTACCACCGGATGCCGCAGGACGTGGAGCTGATCGCGGGCCTCGGCGTCGACACGTACCGCTTCTCGCTCGCCTGGCCGCGCATCCAGCCCGGCGGGCGCGGGCCGGCCAACGCGAAGGGCCTGGACTTCTACAAGCGCCTCGTCGACGAGCTGCACGGCAGGAACATCACGCCCTGGATCACGCTCTACCACTGGGACCTGCCGCAGGAGTTGGAGGACGCGGGCGGCTGGCCGGCCCGTGACACCGCCTACCGCTTCGCCGACTACGCGGCGCTCGCCTACGAAGCGCTCGGCGACAGTGTCAAGCACTGGACCACGCTCAACGAGCCCTGGTGCTCGGCGGTCCTCGGCTACGACGCGGGCGTCCACGCGCCCGGCCGCAAGGACTTCGGCGACTCCATCCGCGCCGTCCACCACCTCCTGCTCGGCCACGGACTCGCCTCGCGGCGCATCCGCGACGCCGCGGGCGACAACCCGCTCGAACTCGGCATCACCCTCAACCTCGGTACGGCGACGCCCGAGACCGACAGCGAGGCCGACCGCGAGGCGTGCCGCCGCGCCGACGGCCAGGGCCGGCGCCTCTACCTCGACCCGCTCGTCCACGGCCGCTACCCCGAGGACGTCGTCGCCGACCTCGCGCTGCGCGGCGCCGAACTGCCCGTCCAGGACGGCGACCTGGAGATCATCGCCAATCCGCTGGACGTCCTCGGCGTCAACTTCTACCGCGGAGCCCTGTTCTCCGGCGTCACCGAGAGCGGATCCCCGGTCGACGACAACGGGCTGCCCGTCACCCGCGGCGTGCCCCGTGACCTGCCCCGTACCGCCATGGACTGGGAGATCACGCCGACCGAACTCACCGACCTCCTCCTGGGGATCCAGGAGGACTACGCCATCCCCACCGTCATCACCGAGAACGGAGCGGCCTTCGACGACACCGTCGCCGCCGACGGCTCCGTCCCGGACGCGGACCGGACCGCGTACCTCGCGGACCATCTCGCTGCCGTCGCCGAGGCGCGCGCACAGGGCGCCGACGTACGCGGCTATTTCGCCTGGTCGCTGATGGACAACTTCGAGTGGGCGTACGGCTACGACAAGCGCTTCGGCATTGTCCGCGTCGACTACGACACCCAGGTCAGGACCCTCAAGGACAGCGCCAAGTGGTACCGCGACACGATCGGGCTCACCCGCGAAGCGCGATAGGTCCCCACCGGACCCCGGCTCCCGCACCCGCCCCGGTCACACCACGGACCGGCGGCGGGGCGGGGCCCCGCCCGCACACATCACTCGCGGTAACACCCCCGTACGGACATCGCTCCACTCACCCGTATCGCCAACGGCTCAACGATGCCCCCACGTACGTCCTTACTCGCGACCACGACCCTCGCCCTGCTCGCGCTGTCGGCGCCGCTCGCCTTCAGCGCACCGCCGCAGCCGCGCGCCGTCCAGGCCGCCGCGGCCTGGAACACCGACCGCGCGGCGGAAGCCGTCGCGGCCAGACCGGCGGCCGTCACCACCTCCGGCACCGAGAACGCCGGCACCCCCGCCTCCGCCGCCTTCGACAGCAACCCCGCCACGCGGTGGGCCAGCGACTTCGCCGACAACGCCTGGATCCAGGTCGACCTCGGCAGCGTCATCCGTGTCAGCCAGGTCAAGCTCGAATGGGAAGCCGCCTACGGCAAGCAGTACGTCCTGGAGATCTCCAGGAACGGCACCGACTGGACGGACTTCTACACCGAGAACGAGGGCACCGGCGGCACCGTCACCGCGCACACCTACCCGCAGGAGGCCACCGGGCGCTACGTCCGGATGCGCGGCGTCGAGCGCGCCACCGCCTGGGGCTACTCCCTCTTCTCCTTCCAGGTCTTCGGCGGCGAACCCGCCCCCGCCTCCACCACGCGCAGCAATCTGGCGCTGAACCACCCCGCGTACGGCAACCTCTACCAGCACGCCGGCAACTCACCGGCCTTCGTCACCGACGGCGGCTGGCCGGCCGACCTCAAGGCCGACCAGTCCCGCTGGTCGAGCGACTGGAACCAGAACCGCTGGGTCGGGGTGGACCTCGGCGCGCGGTCCACCATCCAGTCCGTCGACCTCTACTGGGAGGCGGCCTACGCGGTCAACTTCGACCTCCAGGTCTCCGACGACAACCGCAACTGGCGCACCGTGTACCAGCCTTCGGCCGCGCAGATCGCCGAGCGCCGCGCCGACATCAAGTCTCCCGGCGACGCGGTCGGCCGGCACGACACGATCAATCTGCCGACCCCGGCCACCGGCCGTTACGTGCGGATACTGGGCAAGGAGCGGCGCTCCTTCTACAACCCGGCCCCGTCCACGGCGCAGTTCGGCTACTCGCTGTACGAGTTCCAGGTCTGGGGCACCGGTGGCAGCGCGGCGGCGGCGTACCCTGCACTGCCGCAGAACCCGGGCGGCGCCTACCGGCAGACCTTCTTCGACGACTTCACCGGATCCGGCCTCGACCGCGACAAGTGGCGCGTGGTCCGCACCGGCCAGGAGATGGGCTCCGTCAACGGCGAGTCGCAGGCGTACGTGGACTCTCCGGACAACATCAAGACTCAGAACGGCGCGCTCGTCCTGGAGTCCAAGTACTGCAAGGGCTGCACCACGGTGCCGGGCGGCGGCACGTACGACTTCACCTCCGGCCGCGTCGACACCAACACCAAGTTCGACTTCACCTATGGCAGGGTCAGCGCCCGTATGAAGCTCCCCGTCGGCGACGGCTTCTGGCCGGCGTTCTGGCTGCTGGGCAGCGACGTCGACGACCCGTCGGTGTCCTGGCCGGGCTCCGGCGAGACGGACATCATGGAGAACGTGGGCTACGCGAACTGGACGAGCACCGCGCTGCACGGCCCCGGCTACTCGGCCGCCGGCAACGTCGGCAAGTCGCAGACATTCCCGAACGGCGGCAGGGCGGACCAGTGGCACACCTACGCCGTCGAGTGGACGCCCGAGGGCATGGTCTTCACCGTCGACGGCCAGGTCGTCCAGACCACGTCGCGGCAGAAGCTGGAGTCGACCCGAGGGCAGTGGGTCTTCGACCACAACCAGTACGTGATCCTCAACCTGGCGCTGGGCGGCGCCTACCCGGCCGGGCACAACCAGGTCACCACGCCCTACTGGGGCCTGCCCCAGTCGAGCGTCGACAGGGTCGCGCAGGGCGGGGTGAAGGCGGAGATCGACTGGGTGCGGGTGGAGCAGAAGTAGACGACCGGATGTGACGGCGCGGGCCCCGCGCCGTCCGGCCCCCCATGAGTGACGCACCCGCGCCTCCCCGCCCGGGTGCGCCGCTCGTTCCGGGGCCGGGGCCGGGGCGCTACCGGCGGACCACCCCGTACCGGGCCCCGTACGCGCCCCGGTCGCACCGCCCCGTACCGGCCACGGTGCGCCCCGCACCGCCCCGCACCGCCCCCGTTCTGTCCTCGTTCCGTCATATTCGGCCCCGTCCGGATCGTGCCGCCCTCCGGTACCGTCGGTGATATGAGGACGAGGCTGTTCACCACTCTGTCCGGGTTGCTGCTCGCCTTCTCGGGCGCCGCCGTTGTCGCGGCGCCGGGCGCGCAGGCAGCAGCCACCGGCCCCGATGCCGTGGCCGAGGCCTTCAAGAAGGGCCCGGTCTATGTCGACCCGCGCGCCGCCGGCCAGCTCTCCGGGTCGGACGCCGACGCGCTGACGAAGAAGATCAAGGACGCGGACAAGCCGGTCTTCGTCGCCGTCCTGCCGCAGTCCGCCGATTTCGACCCGGACGACACACTGCTGAACAGGCTCCGGGACGCGACCGGGGTGTCAGGCGTGTACGCCGTACGCCTCGGCGACAGGTTCGACGCCGCCGCCGATGCCCGGGTGCTGCCGCCGGACGCGGTCCGTTCGATCACCGACGGTGCGCGGGGCACCGGCCCCGTCGCGGCGTCGACGGAACTCAACAACTTCGTGGACCAGGCCCTCGCCGAATCGCGTGGCCAGGCGCCGGCGGGCTGGGACACGTCCTCCGGTGACGGCACCGGCGGCGGAGACGCGGCGACCGGGCTGATCACGCTCGGTGGCATCGTCGTACTGGGCGGCGCCGGTGTGTACGCGGTGCTGCGCCGCAACCGCCTCCGTAAGGAGGAGCGCGACAGACAGGCCCTCGACAAGCTCAGGGTCGTCGTGGACGAGGACATCACCGCCTTCGGCGAAGAGCTGGACCGCCTCGACTTCCACCCGGGCGAGAAGGGCGCCGACGACGCGATGCGCGCCGACTACGAGCACGCGCTGGACGCGTACGAGAAGGCGAAGTCCCTCATGGCCGCGGCCACGCGCCCCGACGACGTACGCGGGGTGACCGAGGCGCTGGAGGACGGCCGGTTCTCGCTCGCCTCGCTGGCCGCGCGACGGGAGGGCACGCCGCTCCCGGAGCGCCGTTCGCCGTGCTTCTTCGATCCCCGGCACGGCCCCTCGGTCAAGGACGTGGACTGGTCGCCGCCGCCCGGCGGCACCGTCCGCCCGATCCCCGTCTGCGCGGCCGACGCGGCGCGCCTGGAGGACGGCGACGACCCGATGACACGGATGGTGCAGACCGAACACGGTCCGCGCCCGTACTACGACGCCGGGCCGGCGTACGGCCCCTGGGCCGGCGGCTACTTCGGGGGCGGCATCCTCCCCGGCCTGCTGGTCGGCACCCTGCTCGGCACCGCCCTGAGCACCCCCACCTACGCCGCGGACTTCGGCGGCGGC
>NZ_JAAPBF010000035.1 GCF_022695985.1 Streptomyces sp. NP-1717
CGGGGCCGCCACCCGTACCGACCGCCAGGCCGATCCCGGTGGAGAGGCCCACGGCGCCGGCGGCGGCGAGGAAGGAACGGCGGTCGACAGCGGTGACCGCGGAGCGGATGCGTGACATGGTGCGCTCTCCCCGAGTGCGTACGTCGCGACAGCAAGGACGCCGGGGTGAGGCCCCGGCCTCCTCCTGATGCTGGGCACCCGGCGTGGCCCGCGTATGAACGAGGCCGCAACGGCCGGCGCCCATCACCGCACAGGGATCACTCGCAACCGCAAACGTTCTCCCGCCCCTCCCGCGCCGTCCGGAATCCGCTCATCCACCGTTCACCGGACGGGGAAGCGCCGCTGTCCACCGCGCTCGGCGGCCATGCCCGGACCGTCCCGGAGGCACGTCCGAAAGCACTTTCTTATTTTGTTAGATGTGTTGACGAATTGCTGAGCGTGCGTCAGCATCGCCCCCAATTGTTCGAAGTGCCGAACATTCCTCTGCCGAGCCCTGCACCAGGGAGTAGCTCCGCATGCCCACCCGAACCGCACCGCTGTCCGTACGCAATCCGGGAACCGGCGAACTGCTGGGTGAGATCGAGGACTCAGGACCGCAGCGCGTCACCTTCGCCCTCGCCGCCGCGGCGCACGGCCAGCGGGCGATGGCCGCGATGCCCGCGCACGCCCGCGCCCGGCTGCTGCTCACCATTGCCGATCTGATCGAGGCCGAGGCCGGCGACCTGGCGCGGCTGCTCGCCGCCGAGAACGGCAAGCCCGTCTTCCAGACGACCGAGGAAGTCCGCGCGGCCATCAGGATCTTCCGCGGTTTCGCCGGGGAGGCCACCCGCCTCTTCGGCCGGCAGATCCCGCTCGACGCCGTGCCCGGCCTGGAGAAGCACCTCGCCGTCACGGTCCGCGAGCCGCTCGGTCCGGTCGCCGCGCTGGTGCCGTTCAACTACCCGGTCGAGCTGTACGCCCACAAGGCGGCGGCCGCCCTCGCCGCAGGCAACGCCGTCCTCGTCCACCCGCCCGCGCGCTGTCCGCTCGCCGTGCTGCGGATCGGCGAACTCGTCGAGCGCGCGGGCGCGCCCGAAGGCGCCCACCAGATGATCACCGGCGGCGTGGGCGTCTCCCAGGAACTCGCCTCGCGCCCCGGCGCCGCCGCCGTCAGCCTCACCGGCAGCACCACCGCCGGCCGCGAGATCGCCCGCCGCGCCGCAGACACCCTGAAGAAGGTCCACCTCGAACTCGGTGGCAACGACGCCCTGATCGTCTGTGACGACGCGGACGTCGAGGCCGCGGCCGAGGCCGTCGTCCTCGGCAGGCTCGCCCGCGGCAACGGCCAGATCTGCTGCGCCGTCAAACGCGTCTACGTCCAGGACGGCGTGCACGACAGCTTCGTCGACGCACTGCTGGCGGGCGCGACCGCGCTCAGCGTCGGGGACCAGTTGGCGGACGGCAACGACGTCGGTCCGCTGATCAGTGAGCAGGCCGCCGAGCGCGTCGAGTCGGCGGTCGCCGCGCTCGTCGCCGACAGCGCGCGGAAGGTGGCCGGCGGCGCCCGCCGGGGCGCCTTCTACGACCCCGCCGTCCTCGTCGGCGTGCCCGAGGACAGCCCCGCGTTCGCCGACGAGATCTTCGGCCCCGTCGCCCCCGTGGCCCGGTTCACCGACCCGCTCGACGCCGTACGGATGGCCAACTCGTCCCCGTACGGCCTCCAGGCGGCCGTCTTCACCCGAGACATCCAGCGCGCCTTCACCCTCGCCGGACGGCTTGAGGTCGGCGGCGTCGTCATCAACGGATCGACCGCGCTGCGCGCCGAGAACCTGCCCTTCGGCGGGCCGAAGGACACCGGTGGCTCGGCCGAGGGACTGCACGACACCGCCCTGGAGTTCACCCGGCAGAAGACGGTCATCGTGATGGGGGCCTTCGGGTGAGCACACGGACCCGTCCGGTCCTGCGGATGAGCGGGGTGCACAAGTCGTACGGGCCCACCCGGGTGCTGCACGGGGTGGATCTCACCGGCCACGCCGGTGAGGTGCTCGCCGTCGTCGGCGCCAACGGGGCCGGCAAATCCACCCTCATCAAGATCCTCGCGGGCGCCGAACGGATGAGCGCCGGAGAACTCCTGCTCGACGGCGCGAAGGCCGAGTTGCGCTCGCCCCACGACGCCCACACCCATGGCATCCGCACCGTCCACCAGGAACTGACCCTGGTGCCCGAGCTGTCCGTCACCGAGAACCTCCTCATGGGCCACTTTCCCCGGCGCCTCGGCGGCCTCATCGACTGGAAGGCCGCGCACCGGCGGGCCCGCGCCCTGCTGGAGGGCATCGGCTACGGCGCCATCGACCCCCGGACCAGGGCGGGCCGCCTCACCGTGGCCCGGCAGCAGATGGTCGAGATAGCCAAGGCCCTCGTCAGCGGGGGCGCCGAGCCCAGGGTGCTGGTCCTCGACGAGCCGTCGGCCGTCCTCGCAGGCAGCGACCTCGAAGCACTGTTCGCGCTCATCCGCCGCCTCCAGGAACGCGGTGTCCTGATCGTCTACGTCTCGCACCGGCTCGCCGAGGTCACCGAACTGGCCACGTCCATCGTGGTGATCAAGGACGGCAGAGTGGTCGCCGAGACGACCCCCGACCGCACCGACGAGAACGAACTCATCCGGCTGATGGCGGGCCGGCCCGCCGGACAGCTCTACCCGGCCCGCCGCACCACCGAGGGCGACACACTGCTCGACGTCTCCGGACTCGGCCGCACCGGGGAGTTCGGCGACGTCTCCTTCTCCCTGCGCGCGGGCGAGATCACCGGCCTCTTCGGGCTCGTCGGCTCCGGCCGCAGCGAACTGGCCCGCTGTGTCTTCGGCGCCGAGCCCGCGAGGACCGGCACCGTCCGCGCACCGGGCGGCGACAGCGACACCGTACGGTTCCGCAGCCCCCGCGAGGCCATCGCCGCCGGCCTCGCGCTCGTCACCGAGGACCGCAAGCGCACCGGACTCGTACTCGGACTCAGCACCGCCGACAACATCGGACTCACCACCCTGCGCACCACCACACGGGGCCCGCTGCTCGACACCGCGCGACGCCGCCACGACGTCGTCGCCATGGTCGACCGGCTCGACATCAGGCCCGCGCACTGCGCGAAGCTGCCCGTCCGCACGCTCAGCGGCGGCAACCAGCAGAAGGCCGTCCTCGCCAAGTGGCTCCTCACCGGGCCCCGCGTCCTGCTGCTCGACGAACCCACCCGCGGTGTCGACATGGCCACCCGCGCCGAGATCTACCGGATGCTCGACCGGCTCGCCCGCGACGGCATGGCCATCCTGCTGATCTCCTCCGACCTCACGGAGGTGCTCGGCGCCACCGACCGGGTGCTGGTGATGCACGAGGGGCGGATCACCGCGGAACTGGCTTCGGAAGGTACGACCGAGGACACGGTCCTCGCCCACGCGATCGGACACGCAGCATGACCGAACAGCTCACCAGGACCACCGGGCCCGGCGAACCCGGACCTCCGCCGCCACGGGGGGTCCGGCTGCCCCGGCTCACCGTCGCCGGCCACGACATCACCGTCGAGACCGGGCTCGCCGCGCTTCTGGTCGTCTTCGTCGTGGTGGCCGGCTCCACCACCGAGGCATTCCTGACCGAGGGCAACCTCACCAATCTGCTCAAGCAGATGGTCACCACCGGCCTGCTCGCCTACGGCATGCTCGCCGTGATCCTCACCGGAGGCATCGACCTCTCCGTCGGCTCGGTCGTCGCGTTCTCCGGCATCGTCGCCGCCGGGCTCTCCTCCGGACTGCCCGTGCCGGTCGCCATGGCGGTCGGCGTCGCGTCCGGCATCGGTTTCGGACTCGTCAACGGCGCACTGGTGGCGCGCTTCCAACTGGCGCCGTTCGTGGTCACACTCGCCGCGCTCACCACCATCAGAGGTCTCGCCTTCGTCTACTCCGAGACACCCGTCGCGCCCGAGAAGCCGGGCTTCTTCGAACTCGGTTCGGCGGTGATCGGCCCGCTGCCCGTCTCCACCCTCATCATGCTCGCGGTCTTCCTCGTCGGCGGCGTCTTCCTCAGCCGCACCCCGGCCGGCCGCTCACTGGTCGCGATCGGCGGCAGCGCGGAGACCGTACGGCTCGCGGGCATCGGCGTACGGCGCCACATCGTCCTCGCCTACACCATCTCCGGCGCCTGCGCGGGACTCGCCGGCGTCATCCTCGCCAGCCGGGTCGGCATCGCCCAGCCCAGCGTCGGCACCGCGTTCGAACTCGACGCGATCGCCGCCTGCGTCATCGGCGGGGCCAGTCTCGCCGGCGGAAAGGGCTCCGTACGGGCCACGTTCGCCGGTGTCCTCGTGCTCGCCCTGATCAACAACCTGCTCAACCTCTACGACGTACAGAGCTTCTGGCAGCAGGTGCTCAAGGGCCTGATCATCGTCGCCGTCATCCTCGTCCAGCGCACCGGCCGGTTCCGCAACGCGGCCGTGAACGATCCGAATCCCGGAAAGGCAAGTCCATGATCACGAAACGAGCGACCGGTGTGCTGGTGGCCGGAGTCCTCACCGCGGCTCTCACCGGCTGTTCCTATGGCTCCGGGAGCGACGGTGGGAAGGGCGACGGCTCGTACACCGTCGGCGTCGCCAACTTCACCCTCGGCGGCCCCTACTTCAACGGTATGGACAAGGCCATCAAGGCCCAGGCCAAGAAGAAGGACGTCGAGATCCTCAGTACGGACGCGGGCGGCGACGCGGCGAAGCTCGCCTCCAACGTGGAGGACCTGCTGAGCAAGGACGTCGACGCCGTCATCATCTCCGGCGGGCCCCTGGAGTCCGCGCCCGCCGTGCTCAACTCCCTGAAGGCGGCGGGCAAGCCCGCGGTCCTGGTCGACCGGAAGTTCCGGACCGGGGAGTACGCGAGCTGGGTCGGCCCCGACAACGAGGCGATCGGCAAGCAGAACGGCGAATTCCTCGTCGAGCGGCTTCCCGACGGCGGAAAGGTCGCCCTGATCAAGGGCGGACCCGCCGACAACAGCATCGGCAAGGCCCGGACGGACGGGGTGAAGGGAGCCCTGGAGAACGCGTCGGGCATCGAACTGGTCGAGGCCCCCGACTACGGCAACTGGAGCTCCGACGGCGGACTGACCGTCATGGAGAGCCTGCTCGCCGCCCACGACGACATCGACGCCGTCTTCTGCGAGAACGACGCCATGTGCCTGGGCGCCCAGCGCGCCGTCAAGGACGCCGACCGCGCCGACAAGATCGTGCTGGCGGGCGTCGACGGCCAGGCCGAGGCGCTGAAGGCGATCCTCGACGGGACCAACTACCTGGTCACCGGCCTCAACGACGCCGATGTGATCGGCAGTCTCGGCCTGGACAGGACCGTGGAGATCCTCGACGGCGAGAAGCCCGAGAAGGACACGGTCGTGCCCTCGCCGCGCGTCACCAAGGAGAACGCGGAGAAGTACTACGACCCGGAGGGCAACTTCTGATGAGCCGCACCCCGACGATTCCCCCACCGAGAGGCGGCACCGGCCGCGCCCGGTCACTGCCGCGGAAGAAGCGCGCGTACGCCCTGACGGCGCTGCTCTGCGGCGCCCTCGTCCTCCCGCTCTCGCTCGGGTCCGCGAACGCGGCCCCGGACGACGGGACGGCGACGGCGGCGGACAAGCCCCCCAAGGCCCCCAAGGCACCGGCCTGGAGACTGCTCCACTCGGAGAACTTCGCCAAGCCGCTCGACCCCGCGGGCACACCCTGGACCCGTGAGACGTACAGCCGGCCGTTCGACACCATCATGGAAGACAACGGCAAGTGGTACGCCAACGACTACGGGCCCGCGTGGAACACCGCCTTCGACTCCTTCTCCACCTACCGCAAGGAGTTCAAGGTCGGTGACGGCGGCTGGCTCACCGCGTCGCTCTCCGCCCGCGACTGGAACAAGGACGGCCGGATCGAGAAGCCGCCGTCCATCACCAACGGCAGGGCGGCCGGCAAGACCGTCGCCCAGCTGAAGGTCCCCGACCACACCGGCGGCGCCATCTTCCGGCCCACGAAGTCCCTGCCGGACCAGTACCGCATCGAGTACAAGCTCAAGACACTCGACTTCGGCGGCAAGCGGGGCGGCACCATCGACTACGACAACCGCACCAACGGGTACAGCAAGGACGGCTGCAAGACCCAGCACCCCTGGGGCGAGGGCTCGAACAGCCCCGGCTGGGAGGGTGACGCGTCGGCGCCGTACTGCGAGTGGCAGGACGTCCGGGCCGGCAAGTACGGGTACAACGGCTTCCACTTCCTGTCGATCGTGGACTTCGCCGACCCCGCGCCCCGCAACAACCACTTCTGGCACTACCGCCGCAAGGTGCTGATGGACTCCTTCTCCCAGCACCCCGACCGGGTCGGCACGGGCACCGGCGGCCGGGTCTGCGACTCCGCCGCCGACACGTACTACGACTACAAGGACAGCAGCTTCAACACGGTCAACATGTGGATCAGCGGACTGCCCAACTGGACCCCCGGCAAGGGCGGTCTCGCGGGCAACTCGCAGTGGTTCATGACCAGTTGCTCGGACGGGGTCGCCGAGCAGCAGCTCTCGTCCGCGGCCGAGCTCCAGCCGGAGCTGATGCCAAACCAGGACTACACGTTCGCCATCGAGCGTGACGCCACCGGCTACACGCTGGAGGCCAGCGGCAACTTCGCCCGCGCCGGTCAGCGGACACTGCGCTTCCACCGGCCGTTCATCGTCGACGACAAGCCGATCTGGCACTACAACGTCAAGCCGGGCGAGTACGACGGGCGTTACAACAACACCCTCGTGCAGAACGACCACAACGGCAGCTCCACCTGGCCCGACCAGTGGCCCGCCGGATCGGCCTACCCCGACTCCTTCGTCATCGGAGACCTCTACACGAACGTGTACGAGGGCAGCGCGAGCCTGACGGACATCAAGATGTTCGTCCCCAGGGGAAAGAAGAACTGATGCGGTAAGGAGTAATCCGCGGGTGAGGGGGCACATGCCTCTTCGACCCGAGCCTGCGGCATCCCCCGCCGCAGTGTTCCAACGGCCCCACCGGTCCACCCCCTGCCGGTGGGGCCGCCTCCTTTCCGGGGGAGGTCACCGCTCCACGGAGATCCGTACGGGCTCGCCGCCGGATCCCGCCCAGGCGTCCCCGGTACAGGCGTCCCCGGTCCAGTCGGCGGACAGCCGCAGCGTCCGGTTCGGCACCGCGCCCCACGGAAGACGCCGCCGGTGCAGCACCCTCCCGCCCCGGCTGACCACCAGCGACGACCACGGGCCGAGCCTGCTCTCCGTACGGAGGGTGAAGCCGCCCGTGGCCACCCGCGGATCCGCCGGATCGATGCGGTTGGGCGCGATCCACAGCAGGGGCGCGTCGGTCTCGACGGGCACCCACGCGGCCGGCCGCGCGCCGACCCGCAGATGCCGCAGTACGGGTCCGGCCGCCAGCAGACCCTCGCGCGCGGCCGTGCCCGCGGACTCGACCGCGTGCAGCACATTGCCGACGGCGAAGACCCCGGCCCGGTCCGTGCGGAACGAGCCGTCCACGGCCGGGCCCCGGGTGGCGCGGTCGAGCGTGACACCGCCCCGGCGGGCCAGCTCGTGGTCCGGGATCCAGTCGCCGGTGAACACCACCGTGTCGCAGGCGACGGTCGTGCTCCGGCCGTCCCGGTGCCGCAGCGCCACCCCCGACAGGCGCCCCCGGCCGAGCAGTTCGCCCACCCACGCGCCGACGAGGAGCGGGACGCCGCGCCGCAGCCTGGCGTCGAGAGCCGTGACGGGGCCGGCCTGGTGGTACGGCAGTTCCGTGACCATGGCCGCCACCTCGACACCGGCCTCCCGCAGCGTCCGTACGGCGGAGTAGCTGACGGACTCGGCGCCCACGACGACCGCGCGCCTGCCGACCGGCTGGCGCCGTCCGCGCACCGTCCGCAGCAGCTCACCCGTCGTGAACACCCCGGCGGGCCGGGTGCCCGGCACCAGCCGCGCGCTGCGCGGGCGTTCGCGCGCACCGGTGGCCAGGACGACGGCGCGCGCCGTGATCCGCTCAAGACCGGCCGGGCTCGTCACCTCGACACCGAGCGGGCCGGCCGCCTGCCCCGCCGTGTCGCTCCACCCGGTGACCGTGACGCCCGTACGCAGGGTCGCTCCCGCGCGGACCGCCGCGTCCGCCCAGTGCAGCGCGTACGCCGGACCGGTCATGGGCCGACCGAGATCACGCAGGCCGAACGCGGAGTGGAAGCAGTGGCGGGGGACACCGCCGGGCTCGTCCTCCCGGTCGACGACCTCGACTCCGGCGGAGCCGGTGGCGGCCAGCCGGGACGCCAGCGCCAGACCGGCCGGGCCCGCGCCGACCACGAGGACGTCGACGGCACGTTCGCGGCGGCCCGGCGCGCGGCCGGTCGCGGCAGGGGGCTGTTCGCTGTTCACCGTGCGGCCTCCCTGCCGGACGACGGCGTGCCGGGCGACGACGAGACGGGTGCGGACGCACCGTGCGCGGGTGCGTCGAACAGGGCGCGCACCGCCGCCCCGCAGTAGAACCCCTGGCACCGGCCGCCCAGCGCCCGGGTCCGCCGGCGCAGCCCCTCCGGCGAGGACGGCGGGATGTCACCGGCGAGCGCGTCACGGATCTCGCCCCGCGAAACCCGCTCGCAGTGGCACACGATCGCCCCGTACGCGGGATCGGCCTCGATCAGTCCGGCGCGTTGGTACGGACGGGGAAACGCCTCACCGAGGTTGGGCATCGTCACCGGTACGAGGTCGGCCGCCGTCCCCGGCCGGGCCCCGGCCTCCGTCAGCAGCTCCACGACATGGGCGGCGATCGCCATCGACGCCGTCAGCCCGGTCGACCGGATCCCGCCCACGGTGACGTACCGCTGTCCGGGGTGCGAGCGGATCATGTAGTCGTCGTGTTCGGTGGCCGCGCGCAGCCCCGCGTACACGGCGGTCACCTCCTCTTCGAGGAGGTCCGGCATGATCCGTCCGCCCTTCTCCATGAGGAAGGCGAGTCCTTCGGCGGTGGAACCGGTGGCGCGCTTGTCGTCCAGGTCCTCGGCGGTCGGGCCGAGCATCACGTTGCCGTACACGGTCGGCGCGACCAGGACGCCCTTGCCGAGCGCCGTGGGAACGGGCAGCAGGATGTGCGAGACCAGCTCACGCGCGAGCTTGTCGAAGACCACCAGCTGACCGCGCCGGGGCGTGACCGAGAAGTCGGTGTGACCGAGCAGCCGGTCGAACTCGTCGGCGTACAGGCCCGCCGCGTTGACCAGCCACCGGGTGCGCAGCGGACCGCGTGTGGTGGCGAGCCGGTGCGCGGAGCGCCGCGAGCCCTCGCCCACGTCGCGCACACGGCAGTTGAGGTGCAGGTCGACCCCGGCGCGTACCGCCTGGGTCGCGTACGTGAGCGTCGTCGTCCACGGGCAGATGACGCTCTCGTCGGGGACGTCGAGCGCTCCCACCGCGTCCGGTGCCAGATGTGGTTCGCGTCGGCGCAGCTCGTCGGCGCAGACCGTCCGGGTGCGCCGGTATCCGTTGCGGGCCGCCTTGCGGGCGAGGGCCGGCAGGGCGGCGAGCTGTTCGTCGTCCCAGGCGACCAGCAGCGCGCCGACCGGCTCGACCGGGATGCCGCACTCCTCGGCGTACACGGCGAGTCGGTCGCGGCCCTCGCGCACGAGCCGGGCTTCGAGCGATCCGGGCACCGCGTCGAAACCGGTGTGCAGGATGGCCGTGTTGGCCTTCGACGTCCCGTCGCCGACATCGCCGGACGCCTCGACGAGGGCGGTACGCAGCGGGTACCGGGCCAGTTCACGGGCGATCGCCGCGCCGACGACCCCGGCGCCGACGACCACCACGTCGTACACCTCGTCCGGCAGCGGCCCCGAGACGGTGACGGTCATACCGCGCCCGTCCGTCCGGCGTCCGGCAGTCCGGCGACGAGCGCGTCCACCTCCGTACGGAAGACGCCGAGCCGCTCGGCGGCCTCGGCCGCTCCGATCCGGGGCTCGAAGACCTTCTGGGGACGCCATCGGGGCGCGGCATGCTCCACCGTCAGACCGGGGTCGAGACCGAGCCGGGCCAGAGCGCCCACGCCGAGCGCGGTGGCGTCGGGCAACGGGGAGAGTTCCACGGGCAGTTGCAGCAGATCGGCCTGGGTCTGCATCAGCAGGTCCGAGCGGGTCAGCCCGCCGTCGACGCGCAGCGCCTCCAGGGGCGTGCCGGTGTCCTCGGCCACGGCGTCCGCGAGCGCGACGACCTGGGCGGCGATGCCCTCGCAGAGCGCCCGCACCAGATGCCCGGAGCCGGTCTCCAGACCGAGCCCGGTCATCGACCCCTTCGCGTCACCGCGCCACCACGGCGCGGCGAGTCCGGCGAGCGACGGTACGAAGGTGACGCCCCCGCTGTCGGGGACGGACGAGCCCACCCGGTCGAGGTCGCCGGCGCCGGAGATCACGCCGAGGTCGCTCAGCCACCGCACGGCCGAGGCCGCCGTGTACACCTGACCGTCGAGGCAGTAGCTGGTACGGCCGCCGAGCCGCCAGGCCACACAGCCGACCAGGCCGGTCGCGCTGCGCAGCGGACGCGCGCCGGTCTGCGCGAGGAGGAACGCCCCCGTGCCGTACGTGCATTTGGCCGTCCCCGGCTCGGTCACGTTCTGGGCGAGCAGCGCGGCCTGCTGGTCGACGAGCAGCCCCGTCAGCGGGACGGGGTCGTCACCGAAGGCCGTCGTCACGCCGAACCGCCCCGCCGCGTCCACGACGTGGGGCAGCCGTTCGTCGCTCATCCCGAAGACGTCCAGGGCGGCGGGGGACCACTCGGCGGTGTCGAGGTCCAGCAGCTGGGTGCGGCCGGCCGTCGCGGCGTCGGTGACGAACTCGCCGGTCAACCGGTGGACGAGCCAGGAGTCGGAGGTCGTGACGACACCCTCGCGGGTCAGGTTCCGGCGGATCCACGCCATCTTGGGCGCGGCGAAGTACGGCTCCAGCGGCAGACCGGTCAGCTCTCTCAACATCGCGTCGTGCGGGGCGAGTTCGGCGCAGACGGACGCGGCCCGCCGGTCCTGCCAGACGACCGCGTCGGTCAGCGGCTCACCGGTGTCCGGGTCCCAGGCGAGGACGGTCTCCCCCTGGTTGGCCAGTCCGACCGCCGCGACGGGTTCACCGGCATCGGCGAGCGCCAGGCGTCCCGCGTCGACCACCGAGGAGAGCAGGAGTGCGGGATCGGCCTCGACCAGTCCGCCGGCGCCGTAGCGCGGGGGCGCCGGGGCCGAGCCGCTGCCGATCACCCCTCGTTCCGGGCAGATCACCAGCGCCTTGGTGGCGGAGGTGCCCTGATCGACGGCGAGCACCGGCCGCGAGGCCGGGTCCACGGCGGTGCCGGGGGAGTGCTGAGCAGGCGGCATGTCACGTTCTTCGGTTCGGAGGCCGGTGATCGTCCGATCACTGAGCGAAAGGGTGACGCGGCCCGCCTGCGACGTCAAGGTCACGACATGCACTCAGGGTTGCCTAAGATCAGCAAAGTGTTCAAAGGTCGTCGCATTGACCCCTACACTGATCGCCGAGTAACAGCGGAGTGTCACTGAGTAGCGTGATTCTCGGGTGCCGGGATGTGAACTACACCGGAATGAGGCGGAGTTGCGGGAGAATCGGGCGGAGGGTCCGTGAGCGATCGCTTTCGTCCGCTCTACCACCCAGCGGGTCATGACAGTGAACTCCGGGCGGCCGTCCAGGAATTGCGCGCCGGTCGCTGGCTGTCGATGCGCGACCTGCTCGACGGCACGCACGACTGGGCGCTGTGGACGCAGCGCACACAGGTGCTCGCCGCCGTCGCCGCCGGCTCCGACACCGTGCACGCCTGGCTGGCCGAGGAGCCGGACAGCGAGGCCGCCGTCGTCATGCGGACCCGTGTGGCGGTGGAGCGCGCCCTGCGCGCGCACCGCGAGAACCACGCCCGGACGACCGACCTGTGGCAGCAGGCGTGGGAGGCGTGCGGCGCCACCGCGCGGCTGGTCCCGGCCGACCCCGTCCCCTGGGTCTGTCTGCTCGCGCTCGCCCAACTCGACGGCAAGCAGCGGATGGAGGAGAACCGGCTGCCCCCGCCGGGACCGATGCTCTTCCCCGGTCCGTGGGCCCTGCTGGCCGAGGCCGACAAACGCGATCCGGGCAACCGCGAGGCGTACCACCGGATGCTCCAGTTCGTGTACGCCCGCAGGTCCGACGGCTCGCTGTCCGAGGCGGTCAACTTCGTCCAGTGGGCGGCGTCTTCCGCCCCCGAGGGTTCGGCGCTCCAGGCGCTGCCGCTCTTCGTACGGGTCGAGAGGTACCGCAGGGAGGGCGGCAACGAGAAGGCGCTCGATCTGCACTGGGTCACCGAGGACGCCACCAGGGACGCGCTGCGGGCGCTGCACATCTGGTTCGACCGGTCCGTGCCCGCCGAGAACTCGCTGCTGGACCTCAACTATCTGGCGCACGCCCTGTGGGGATCGCTCCAACTGGCCGAGGCGGCCCGGGTGTTCGAGGCCCTGGGGCCGTACTACACCCCCCTGCCGTGGTCTTACCGCGCCCGCAGACCGAACGACTCCGCACAGGTCGAGGAGGTGTTCGCCCGCGCCCGTGCCCGCTGCTTCTCCGCCGCCCGTGAGCGGAAGACGGACACCTAGGGCCCCTGCTCCGGCCCTGCCGCCGCCGCCCTCGCCGCTCGTTCCCCCTGTCTCTCCCCGAAACTCTCCGTACCCGGAGGTACTTCCGTGTCCGTCTCCCCACCGGCCTGGTCGAAGCCGGATTCAGTTCCGCAGCAGGATGAAGAAGAACGGCTGAGGGAACTCGGTTATCAGCCGGTACTCGCCCGCAGGATGGGCGGCTTCGGCAACTTCGCCATCAGCTTCTCGGTGATCTCGATCCTCTCGGGATGCATGACCCTGTACGGCTTCGGGCTCATCACCGGCGGTCCCGCCGTGATGCTCTGGGGCTGGGTGGGCGTCGGGCTCTTCGTCCTGTGCATAGGCATGGCGCTGGCGGAGGTGACCAGCGCCTATCCCACCTCGGGGGCCCTCTACTACATGGCCGACCGGCTCGGCGGACGTAAGTGGGGCTGGTACACCGGCTGGCTGAACCTGCTCGGACTGCTGGGCGCGATCGCCGGAATCGACTACGGCGCGGCCCTGTTCACCGGCGCGTTCCTCAACCTCCAGTGGGGCTTCGACCCCACGCCGGGCTGGACCATGGTCATCTTCATGTGCATCCTGCTGCTGCACGCGACGCTGAACCTGTTCGGGGTCCGTCTGGTCAGCGTGCTGAACTCGATCAGCGTCTGGTGGCACCTCGGCGGTGTCGCCCTGATCGTCGGCATCCTCGCGGTCGTCCCCAAGAACCACCAGTCGCCCGAATTCGTCTTCACCCAGTTCGTCAACGAGACCGGCTGGGAGAACCCGATCTATGTGGCCGCGATCGGTCTGCTGCTCGCCCAGTACACGTTCTGCGGGTACGACGCGTCGGCACATCTCTCCGAGGAGACGTCCAACGCCTCCGTCTCCGCCGCACGCGGCATCGTGCGCGCCATCTGGGTCTCCTGGATCGCCGGCTTCGCCCTCCTCGCCGGTCTGACCTTCGCCATCCAGGACTACGCGGCCACGAGCGGCGCCGGTGTGCCGCCCGCGCAGATCTTCATCGACGTCCTGGGTACCAACGGCGCCAGCGCTCTTCTGCTTGTCGTGATCATGGCGCAACTCTTCTGCGGCAACGCCGAGGTGGCCGCCGCCAGCCGTATGGTGTTCGCCTTCAGCCGGGACAACGCCCTGCCCGGATCGGCGTTGTGGCGGCGCGTCAGCAGCCGCACACAGACCCCCGTGCCCGCCGTGTGGCTGTCGGTCGGGTTCGCCTGCCTGCTCGCCGTGCCGTCGCTGTACTCGCCGACCGCGTACGGCGCCGTGACCGCGATCAACGTCATCGGCATCACACCCGCCTACGCGATTCCCATCTATCTGAAACTGCGCGCGGGCGACCGCTTCCAGCCCGGCCCCTGGACGCTGGGCCGCTGGAGCAAGCCGATCGGCTGGATCGCCGTCGTCTGGGTCGCGATCGTCACCGTGATCTTCTGTCTGCCGCAGAAGAATCCGGTCACCACGGACACCATGAACTACGCGGTGATCGCGCTGGCCGTCGTGCTCGCCCTGGCCACGGCCTGGTGGTACGCGGCGCGGGGCTCGTACAGCACCCCGCAGTCCTACGGCAGTGCCCGGGAGCAGTCGGAGATCTCCGAGGGGATCGTGTAGGCGGACACGTACGACCGGTCCTCGGTACGGAGGCGACGCCGACTCCGCCTCCGCACCGGGGACGTCCGTACGAGAGGGCGCCTGTCGCGTGCGACGCCTGCGGCGTGCGTGCTCCTGCTGAGGACCGCCCGGGCCGAGGGCGTCCGTCAGTCCTCCTGAAGGAACTTCCTGGCCAGCTCGCTGCCCAGCCTCACCGCCGACGACCGGCTCTCGATCGGCGTGACCTCGGAGTCCTTGAACAGGATGTACGTCACCCCCGAGGGGACACCACCCCGCGCGGGATCGGGATCGATCCCCAGCGAGCGCGCGGCGGCGTACGACGCCTCCCCGACGAGCCCGGCCGGCCCGGTGTCGCCCACCACCGCGTACTCCACCCGGTCCTCGTGGACGACCGCCGCGACACCGCCGCCCCGGATGCCGGACGCGGTGTGGTTCCAGGTGCCGCTCGGCGCCGGCACCACGACGTACGGCAGCTCCTCCGCGTTCAGCCGCCTGCCGTCCGACTGCCGGAAGGCCGTGTCCTCCTGGAACCAGGGATCCGACCTCCTGTTGCAGCGGGCGGTGGCCCGACCGTCGCAGTCGACGTCCAGGTCGGCCTTCCAGAACACGGCGCCCTTCCCGCCGCACACGGGGACGTCGGCGGGCCTGCCCCGGTCCGTCCGGTACAGCCCCTTCGAGACACGCGAGCAGTGCCCGGCCTTCGCCCGCAGCGCCGCCGCGGTGACCGAGCCCTCCAGCCGGGGCGGGCCGTCGGTGGCCGTCGGACCGTCGGACTCCGGCGGGCCCTCGTCGGCAGGCAGGCCCTCGGTGGTCGGCGGGCCCTCGGCGGCCGGCGGGCCGTGAGCCTCGGTGGGAGATACCGGCGGTGGCGGCAGATGCGTCGTGTCGAGCGCCCTGGCGGGGTGCGCGGAGGCGGGCAGGGCGGACGCGGTGAACAGTACGGCGCCGACGGCGGCGTAGAGGTGTGAACGGTGGTGCACGGAGACGATCCCTTTCGGGTGCTCGAAGGCTCCTTACGGCCGGTCCTCGCGGCTCTCTATGAACAGGGCCAGCCGGCCGAGGAAGATCCGTTGCCCCGTCACCAGCAGCTCCACGGCGTCCTCCAGAGGAAACCAGCCGAGCCGGTCGAGCTCCGGGAACTCCCGCTCGACGCCCGACCCGCGCGGCCACTCCATCGTGAACGTACCGGGTACGGCGAGCGCGGGATCGAAGTCCGCCTCGACGGCCCATACGGTGACGGTCTTTCCGCCCGACTGGCGGGTCTCGCCCAGCGGCTCCCGGTCCCCGGCGGGCGGCGGATGGCCCACCTCCTCCTCGAACTCCCGGTCGGCCGCGTCCTCGGGCGTCTCGTCGGGGCCGTACTCACCCTTGGGGATCGACCACGCGGCCCGGCTGCGCCCCGCCCAGAACGGGCCGCCCATGTGTCCGATGAGCACTTCGGTGCCCGCGTCCGTGACCCGGTACAGAAGGAGTCCCGCGCTTCGCTTCCCTGACATCACGTCAGTCTGTGGGGGGTGGCGCGGGGCCGCCATCGGGGGAGCGCATGCGGGGCAGCGGACCGCTTCGAAGCAGGCCCCTCAAGGTAAAGAGTAAGTAATGGGAACGTAATGCGAGTCTCGGAGCGTTAGGGGGGTAGACGCAGTCCGAGGCCCTTCAGCGGGGCCGTCGGTGTCATCGAAGCGCAGGAGACGGCATGCCCGGAATCATCGACCGCATCAAGGCCTTCACCCGTAGCCCGCAGGGGCAGCGCGTGATCGGTCAGGCACGCGCGGCCTCGTCGGACCCGAGGAAGCGCGAACAGGCCCGCCGCCTGTTCGGCAAGCTGCGTGGTGGCAGGCGCTGACCACCGCTGACCCGGAGCGTTACGCGCGCACGGCGGGACTCGGCCTCATGATGAGGCCGGGTCCCGCCCTCGGGTGCCGGCCGCGTTGCCGTCACCGGCCGCGGAGGGGAGGGCGGTCAGAGAAGCCGCCAGAGATGGTCGTCCGTGCCGTTGTCCTCGAACTGGACCACCTGCGCGCTGTTGGCCGTCGACATCCCGTCCACGCCCAGCACCTTTCCGCTGTGCCGGCCCAGGATCAGCGACCAGCCCTCGCCCCGGTCGACCAGTTGCCAGAGGTGGTCGCCGCTCCCGTCGTCCTCGAACTGCACGATCCGTGCGCTGTTGGCCGTCGACCTGCCCTCGGCGCCGATGATCTTCCCGCTGTTCCCGTTGCGGATCAGGAACCAGCCGCCGCCCACCGGGGGCAGCTGCCAGGCGTGGTCCGCCGTCCCCGTGTTGTCGAACTGCACCACCCGCCCGCCCGCGTCGAGCGACATCCCGTCCACGCCGAGCACCTTGCCGCTGTGCTTGTTCCGTATCCGGCGGTACGGCGGCTCCGCCGTCCAGGCCCGCCCGCCGGGCGACGCGGTCGGAAAGGCGGTGATCCGCAGCCGGGCCGCGCCCATAGGGATCAGCGTCACCGGCTCGGGCGGCGCCGTGCTGCGGGCCGGACTGTCCTGGAGGGGAGCGACGACACGCTGGTCGTCGGCCACCCACTCCTCGATACGGCGCGCCGACGTGGCGATCCGGACCGGCGAGCCCTCGTGGGTGAAGGGGTTCGCGGCCAGCGGTCCCTCGTCGGCCGTGAACCGCAGTCCTCTGAGCGGGTCCGGCGCGAGACCGACGTTCCACGGGGTGGTGGGGTGCACCGAGAGTTCGGGGAAGTCCTCGGTGCCCGCGAACCGTTCGTACCGCTCGCCGATCTTCAGTGAGTACGTGAGCGGTCCGTGGTCCACGCTGACGGAGCCGTGGTTGTCGTCCCACGTGCGTACGGTGGTGCGCTGCGGCAGCCGCAGCGTCACCCGGTCGCCGTCGCGCCACTCGCGCGTGACCTTGAAGAACCGGGGCCCGCCCGGCACGTCCACGCGCCGTCCGGCGACCGTGAGCCGCGGATCCGCGCACCAGCCGGGGATCCGCAGACAGAGCGGGAAGGTCACCCGCCGGGGCGTGGTGACGGTGAGGGTGACGGTCTCCTTGAACGGGTAGTCGGTGTCCTCGGTGACGGTGATCTCCGTGCCGTCGGCGACTTTCGCGCGCACCTGGCTCGGCGCGTACATCGCCGCCGCGAGTCCCCGGTCGGGCGTGGCCAGCCCACAGCTCCTCGGTGAAGTAGGGCCAGCCCATACCGTAGTTGTGCGGACAGCAGCGGTAGGTGTCGATGCCCGGCTTGTACGCCTGCATGGCGAAGCCGTTCTGGAACTGGCCCTGGTTCTTGGTGGTGTTGTCCAGCTCCACGCCGTTGGCGCTGGTGATGTAGTGGATGCCCCGGCCGTGCGGGTCGGTGGCGGCCGGCAGCAGATTGAAGGCCAGTTCCTCGCAGCGGTCGGCCCACATCGGGTCGCCGGTGATCCGGGTGAGCAGTTCGTGGCTGGCCATGAACTCGACCGTGCCGCAGGTCTCGAAGCCCTGGCGGGGGTCGTCGAAGCCGGGGCGGGAGTTCTCGTCCCCGGCGAAACCGCCGCCGGGGAACTGGCCGTAGGTGCCCATGACGGAGGAGTAACTCCGGTACGTGGCACGGGTCAGCTCCGCCGAGCCGGACCGCAGCGCGTACTGGGCCGGCTCACGGAAGCCCTGGGCGATGTTGACGTTGTGCAGGTCGGGGAAGTTGTCGACCCAGTCGGCGCCGTGGGTGTGCATCTTGTCGGCGAGATCGAGCAGGAAGGACTCGCCGGTGCGGTTGTAGAGCCAGAAGGCGATGTCGAGACCGTCGCCCCAGCGCTTCGACACCCAGCTTGAGTTGAAGGCGCCGGGGCCCTGCGCGTTCATGTAGCGCAGGAACGGCACGACGAACGGCACGACGCGCTCGTCCCCGGTGAACTCCTCGTGCGAGCGCAGCGCCTGGAGCAGCGGCAGATACGGCCAGAAGTCCGGACCGCCGTTCAGGGCCGTACGCAGCCGGGCCGGGCCGAAGAAACCGTCGGGCTGCCGGGTGGCGATGATCGCGTCGATCCAGCGGCGGGCGGTGGCGAGGGCCGCCTGATCGCCGGTGAGGGCCGCCAGGTCCACATAACCGCGCAGCCAGTAGGTGACTTCCTCCCAGCCTGCCTTCTCCGGGTGCACCCAGCCCGATTCGTCGAACCGCAGGAAGTGCGAGACCTCGGCGTACCGGCCGAAGAGACCGTCGAGCAGCAGACGCAACTGGCCGGTCAGCCAGCCGCGCGGGGTCACGCTGCCCAGCGGCAGTTTCTGGAACGCGGTCGGGGCGAGCGGTGCGGCGTTCGGCGTGTACCAGCCGCCGCGTGCCGGGGTGACGGCCGCGGCTGTCGGCGCGAGCGGCCCCAGCAGACCCGCGCCACCGATCGCGAGGGCGCCGGTGCCGAGGAAATGTCGTCGGTCGAGCGTCATTGGGTCTCCCGTCCACAAGCATCGTCGAAGGTCTGTACAACGTTGGAAACGGCGGCAGTTGGCATCACAGCACGGCGCCTGAGCCGTGTCCAGAGAGCTGACCCCGGCTTCTGCCGGGCGCGCCGCATCCACCGGTACATCCAAGGACGCGGCCGTCCGGCGGGGCGGGGACAATGGCCTGGTGACCTACCGCTACGACGTACTCGGCGCCACCCGGGCCTTCGCGCCGGACGGCTCCGAGGCGCGGATCAGCGGGGCGAGGATGCGCGCGCTGCTGACGGCGCTCGCCGCCGGGGGCGGCCGTACGGTCACCGCCGGCCGGCTGGCCGCGCAGGTGTGGGACGACGACACCCGCAAGCCCCCCGCCGACGAGTCGGCCGCGCTCCAGGCCCTGATCGGGCGGCTGCGCAAGGCGCTGGGCGGCGCCGCGATCGCCTCCCGGCCGGGCGGCTACCGGCTGGTGGTGGAGCGCGACGACATCGACCTGTTCCGCTTCGAACGGCTCGCCACCGAAGGCGCGTTCGCGCTGGACGGCGGCGACGGCGCCCGCGCGGCGGCCCTGCTGGACGAGGCGCTGGCACTGTGGCGCGGCGAGGCGCTCGCGGATCTGCCGGGCCGCGAGAGCGACCCCCTGGCCGTACGCGCGCGTCAGCGCCGCGCCGAGGCGCGCCGCAACCGCCTGACAGCCGATGTCCGCCTCGGCCGGCCCGAACGTGCCCTGCCGGGACTCGCCGCACTCGCCGCCGAAGCACCGCTGGACGAGCCCTTGCAGGCGACCTGGATCGGCGCGCTCCGCTCGGCGGGACGCCGGGCGGAAGCCCTCCAGGCGTACGACGAGATCCGCACCCTGCTGGCCGACCGCCTGGGCACGGGCCCGGGCAGGGAGCTGCGACTCCTCCACGCGACACTCCTCTCGGACGACGAGACGGACGCCGATGCCCTGACGGGCGACGGGACCGGGGGCCTTGCCGAGTCGCGGGGCGCCAGGGACGGCGGGGTGCGCTCGCGCGAGCCGGCCCGTCCGGGCGAGGGCGTGGCCCACTCGCGCGGGGAGGACGTTTCGCGCGGCGGGGTGAGGTCCTTCGGCGAGGCGCGGACCGGCCGGGACGATGTCCGGAACCGGGCTGCGCCCTCCGGCGACTCGGATGATGCGGCGGGGCTCGGTGCGGCTGCCACGCGGGAGGGAGTGGCGCCCTCCGGCGGTGAGGGCGGGGTGTTCTCGGACGGCCCGGACGGTGCCCGGCGGGCTGCCGCGTACTCGCGCGAGGCGCCGGCCGCCCGGGACGGCGACGCGTTCGTCCCGGAGCAAGACGCCGTTCGGGACGGTGCGGGGCAGGGTGTGGTGGCGGCCTCCCGTGAGGTGGCCGCCACCTGGCGCCCGGACGCGCCCCGCGCAGCCCCCGGGCCCGGGAATCTTCCTGCCCGGCTCACCTCCTTCGTCGGGCGTGAGGACGAACTCCGCACGCTCGAAGAGCAGTTGTCGGCGCGTCGGCTGACCACGCTCACCGGGCCCGGGGGCGCCGGAAAGACTCGGCTCGCCTTCGAGGCCGCCGAGAGCGCGGCGCGCGGCGGTGCTGTGTGGCCGGACGGGGTGTGGGTCGCCGAGCTCGCCTCCCTACGGGAGCCGGGTGACGTTCCCGAGGCCGTACTGACCGCACTCGGGGGGCGTGAGACGGCGGTGCGGGGTCCCGGTGGCGCGGAGGGCGCCGCGGCCGGACCGCTCGCCGGGCTCGTCGAACACTGCGGGTCCCGCCGGCTGTTGATCGTGCTGGACAACTGCGAGCAGGTGATCGGTGCCGCCGCCGGACTCGCCGAGACCGTTCTCACCCGCTGCCCCCACGTGACCGTCCTCGCCACCAGCCGCGAGCCGCTGGGGGTGCGCGGTGAGTTCCTGTACGGAGTCGGACCGCTGGGCCGGCCGGCGGCGCTGCGCCTGCTCGGTGAGCGCGGCGCGGCCGCCCGGCCCGGCTTCCGTACCGACGACGACACAGCCGCGTGCGAGGAGATCTGCCGCAGGCTCGACGGTCTGCCGCTCGCCGTCGAACTGGCCGCCGCCAGGCTGCGGTTGTTCACCCCGCGCCAGCTCGCCGACCGGCTCGACGACCGCTTCCGGCTGCTGGGCGCGGGCAGCGGCAGCAGGACCGTGCTGCCGAGGCAGCAGACCCTGCGCGCCGTCGTGGACTGGTCGTGGGAGCTGCTGACCGAGTCCGAACGCGCCGTGCTGCGCAGGCTCTCCGTCTTCGTGGGCGGCTGCGCACCGAGCGAGGCCGAGGAGGTCTGCGCCGGTGGTGACGTGCCGGTCTTCGACGCACTCGCCTCTCTTGTCGACAAGTCGCTTGTCGTGGCCGTGCCCGGCGGCCCGGACGGCATGCGCTACCGGCTGCTGGAGACCGTCGCCGAGTACGCGGCCGGGCGGCTGGACGAGTCGGGTGAGCGGACCGCCGTCGAACTGCGGCATCTGCGCGCCTACCGCGAACTCGTACGCGCCGGTGAACCCGAACTGCGCGGCCCCCGCCAGTCCTGCCGGCTCGCGCAGTTCGAGCGGGAGCACGACAACGTACGGGCCGCGCTGCGCGCCGCGGTCGCCGGCGGGGACGGGCGGCCCCGCGAACAGGACGCGCTGTGTCTCGTGCTCTCCATGAGCTGGTTCTGGCAGTTGCGTGGTCATCAGCGCGACGCCCGCGACTGGTCCGGGGCCGTCGCCTCTCTGGGACCCGACCCCTTCGCGCCGCCCGTCCGGCCCGCCGTACCGCTCGCAGCCCCGAGTATCGACCTCCCGCCGCCCTGGTCGGTCGAACAGGTGTGGGAGGCCAGGCGTGGTGTGCGGCTGGTGAGCTTCGCGAGCGGCGGGGGAGAGAAGGACGAGGCGGGCCGCACGCCGGACGAGGCCTCGCGGTCCCGGGGCAGCGCCGACACGCTCGAACAGCTGACCAAGGTCGTCGCCGCCTACCGCCCCGGCATGCCCCAGGTCTGCCGGCAGCCCGGCGTCATGTGGTTCTTCGCCGGGCTGCTGGCCGGTGAGTGGCGGAGCATGGGCGAGACGCTGGACGCCCTGGTGGACGCCTGCCGGGCTCTGCCCGGCCGGGGCTGGGACCTCGGCCTCGCGCTGACCCTGCGCGGGAAACTGCTCGAGGCCGCGCCCGGCACCGAGGACCGGGCGGTGCGGGACGCCGACGAGGCGGTCACCCTGTTCGAGCAGGCCGGTGATCTGGTGATGCTCGCCGAATCCCTCTCCGCCAGGGGCGAGTCGTACGAACGGCGGGGCCGCTACGAGGAGGCCGCAGCGGACTTCGAGCGGGCCATGGAGAGCTGTGCGCTCATCGGTGTGCCCGTCCAAGTGTCGCTGTTCAAGGCGCGGTTGGCGGCCGTACGGCTGGAGGCCGCCACCGGCCGTGAGGCGGCCGAGGCCGCCGAGCGGCTGCTGCTGGAGGCGGTCGAGGAATCCCGCGGCCAGGCGGGACGCACCGGCGGCACGGCCCGCCTGCTGCTCGCCGGCCGATACGGCCGTACCGGCCGGACCGCCCTCGCGCGGGACCAACTGACCACCCTGGAAGACGAACCCGGCTTTCGTGAGCACACCCTCCAGCTGGGTCTGACCGAGGGCCTGCACGGCTGGCTCGACTGTCTCGACAGCACGTACGAGCGGGCCCTGGGCCATCTGCGGGAATCGGTGCGCCTGTTGGACAGCCTGGCCCATCTCGTGGCGCCTCAGCTGATGACAGTTCAGTTCCTCTGTGCCGCCTGGGCGAAGTCCGGGACCGGTCAAGCCGCCGACGGGGCACGGCTGTTGGGGGCGTACGGACGGCACACCGGGCTCGCGGAGAAGTTCCTCCTCCATCCCTACCCGGCCGGCTACGAACGGGAGATCGCCCGGCGTGCCGAGGCCGAGGTGCGGGCCGTGCTCGACGACGGGACATGGGCGCGCGCGTACGCCGAGGGCGGCGCCCTCTCCGTGCGGGAGGCCGCCGCCCTCATCTGATGTTCCCGGCTCCGCTCAGGACCGGTCGGCCAGCCGCTCCCTGGCCTCCGCGAGATCGGCATCGGTCGGCGCGTCGTCGTGCGTGAGACGGCGTCGCCAGTAGCCGGTGAAGTGGACCGAGCGCCTGTCGAGGCCGCGTTCGCCGACCAGATGACGGCGCAGCGCCCGCACCGTGTCCGCCTCGCCACCGAGCCAGGCGAACACCGAGCCCGCCGGGAACACCGCCGCCCGCACGGCCTCCACCAGCGCGGGACCGCCGCCCGCCGCCGCGTCCCCGGCCGCCGCGTCCCCGGCCGAAGGGGCTCGGTGCAGCCAGTGCACCGTCACCTCACCCGCCGACTCGAACCGCTGCTCCTCCGCGGCGTCCCACACCTCCACGTACGCCACCGCACGCGCCCCCGCCGGCAGCGCCTCGACGATCGTGCCGATCGCCGGCAGCGCCGACTCGTCACCGGCCAGCAGCATCCAGTCGGTGGTCCCGAGCGGTACGGGCTCCGTGAAGTACGCGGACGGGCCGAACATGCCGAGCACGTCCCCGGGCCCGGCCGACCGTGCCCACCGGGTCGCGGGCCCCTCGACGGCGCCCCCGCCCCCGCTGTCGGCGGCGTCGGGTCCCTCGTGCAGGACGAAGTCGACGTCGACCGTGCCCCGTTCCGCGTCGTGCGCGCGGATCGTATAGCTGCGCATCCAGGGCCGCTCGTCCTCGGGGATCGCCTGGAACGCCCCGTACCAGCGCATCACGTCCCCGTCGGCGCCGGGTTCGGGGAGCCGGGGAACGCTCTGGCCCGGCCTGGGGAAGTAGAGCTTCACCTGCTGATCGGGAGCCTCGTACGAGAAATCCGCCAGCGCGGGACCGCCGAGGGTGACGCGGACCATGCGCGGCGAGAGCCGGCGTACGGCGGAGACCTCCACGGTCCGTACCGGCAGGGCCGGAGCGGGGGGCCGCCCGGCGGGCGTGTCTGTGTGACGTGTCATACGGAGAAGGTCGCAGCCGCCACCGATACGCCACCGACACGCCGCCTACACGGCCGTCGCGCCGGCTACAGCGCCGCGGCGACCGCGTCCACGAACCGCGCGTGCCCCCGATGGCTGCGCGGCGCCTCCGGATTCCACGCCACGGTGCGCACCCGCTCCCGCAGCGCGCGCCACTGGCGGTCGCCCTTGAGCGTGTCGGGCATGGCCGCGTTCGCCCGTACGTCGCTCAGCACCAAGTCCGGTTCGAGCGCGAGCGCCCGCGACCAGCCGGTGGTCAGCCAGTTGCCGCCCGCGCCCTGTCCGGGATCGAGCAGATCGACACCGAGCTCCGTCAGCGCCCGCAGGTCCGGCCAGGTGCCGGGCCGCGCGAGATGGACGGTGCCGGGCCCGGCGGCCGACAGGGCGAGCACCCGGGCCGCGGCGGGCCGCGCGGTGAGCGTACGGAGCCGGGCCTCCGCCCACTCCAGATCCTGCGCGTCGGGCTCCCGCGGTGCGCCCAGCGAGCGGGCGAGCGCCGTGAACCGGTCCCTGATCCCGTGCAGCGGACGGTCCCTGCCCACATCGACCACGACCACGGGCACCCGCTCCTCCAGACGCTTGGCCGCCTCCGGGTCGATGCCGTAGATCTGACCGCCGCCGTAGCTGACGGCGACCAGGAGGTCGGGCCCGGCGGCGACGACGGCATCCGGGTCCACCGAGCTGCCCGCGCCGAAGTCCCGGATGCTGGCGAGCGGCAGCCCGCCCGCCTTCGCGGGGTCCGGGGAGTCGCCGTCGTGGTGGGAGCCGAAGACGCCCATGGGCCGCAGACCGTGGTCCCACAGGGTCGCGCCCGCCTGTACGTAGGCCACCACCCGGACCGGCGGACGGTCCGCGACGGTCAGATGGCCGCGATCGTCCGTGAACTCCCAGCCTCCGTGCGAGGACATGGCGTCGCCTCATTCCGCTCTCGTGGTGCGGTACGTGAGTGTGACCCTGCCCGGCGGACCGCGCCGGGACTCCAACCGTACGACGGTCAGGGCTCGATGAGACCGGCCCGGATGGCGTAACGGGTCAGCTCGACCCGGTCCTTGAGCCCCAGCTTCTGGAGCAGATTGGCCCGGTGGCGCTCCACCGTCTTGGCGCTGATGACGAGCAGGTCGGCGATCTCCTTGGACGAGTGGCCCTCGGCGACCAGTTTCAGGATCTCCTCCTCCCTCACGGTCACCGCCTTCTCCGGGATGCTCTCGCCCCGGCGCACCCGGTCCAGGTAGTTGCGGATGAGGGCGGTGACGGCGCCGGGATAGAGGAACGGCTCGTCGCGCATCGCCGCCCGGCACGCCTCCAACAGGTCGCGGTCCGCGACCGACTTGAGCACGTAGCCGCTCGCGCCGGACTTCAACGCCTCGAAGAAGTACTGCTCGTTGTCGTACATCGTGAGGATCAGGATGCGTGTGTCCGGCAGCAGCCTGGAGAGTTCGCGGGCGGCCTGGAGGCCGGTCATCCGGGGCATCGCGATATCGAGGATCGCCAGATCGGGGCGGTGTTCGCGGGCCATCTCGATGGCCTCGGCGCCGTCGCCCGCCTCCGCGACGACGGTCAGGTCCGGCTCGCCGTCGAGGATCAGCCGCACCCCGCGCCGGACGAGGGCGTGGTCGTCGGCGAGCAGGATGCGCGTCGGCGGGGGGTCGAGGGCGGCACCGGGGCCGGAGCCGCCCTCGGAGCCGGAACCGGAACCGGAACCGGAACCGGGACGGGGACCTGAACCGGGGCCGGAGCCGTGTCCGGAAGTGGATTCGGTCATGACAGTCTGTGGCTCCCGTTCGTCAGATGCGTCGCCGGTCCGACATGGGCGGCGGGCACGTGCAGCCGTACCTCCGTACCGCCGCCCGGCGCGTCACCCACCGACACCTCGGCGCCGATCAGCAGCGCGCGCTCGCGCATGCCCCGGATTCCGGCGCCCTCCGGGGCCGTACCGATCCCGCGTCCGTCGTCCCTGACCAGCAGTTCGAGTCCGAGCGCGCCGTGGTGCAGCGCCACCGCGACCTGGCGGGCCCGCGCGTGCCGGATGATGTTGGTCAGCCCCTCCTGCGCCACCCGGTAGAGGACCAGCTCCACCTCCTGGTCCAGCGGGGGCAGATCGCTGTCGAAGCTGCGCCTGACGGCGAGTTCGGTGTGTGTGGTGGTCTCGTTCGCCAGCGCCTTGAGCGCGCTGATCAGCCCCAGCTCCTCCAGCACGCCGGGGCGCAGCCGGCGGGCGATCCTGCGGATCTCGTCCAGGCTGTCCCGGGTGGTCTCCTGCACCTGGAGCACCTCGTCCCGCAGCGGTTCCGGCGCCCGGTCGGCGACGCGCCGCAGTTCGAGCAGGACGGCGGTCAGGGTCTGGCCGATCTCGTCGTGCAATTCCTGGGCGATCCTGCGGCGTTCGGCCTCCTGCGCGGAGAGCGCGAGCGCGCTGCTGGCCGCGCGTTCGGCCTCCAGCCGGTCGAGCATCGTGTTGAACGTCCGGATCAGCTCGGCGATCTCCCCGTGTCCCGACACGGCCGGCCGGGGCCCCGGCCGCAGCAGATCGGTGGTGGTCATCGCGCGGGTGAGGCGCTGGAGCGGCCCGAGTCCGATCCGCAGCAGCGCGGCGTTCGCGATCAGCATGGCGACCAGACCGGCGGCCATGATCATCGCCTCGGTGAGCAGGACCGGCGTGGACACCGTGACGGGGCCGAGCAGCAGCAGCGCGGTCGCCGCGAACAGCACGGCGGCGTTGAGCAGGAAGATGCGCCAGAACAGGGACACGGAGTACGGCCTCCTCGGGGTGGACCTCCCCACTATCGCCCTTACGCGCCGTGAGTCCCGGCCACCCCGGGGCGATCTGCATGTCCCCCACCCCCGGATACATGTTCCACACCCCCCGATATGGGTGCCGGCACCGATGGTGACGGCCCCCCACGGCGGGTGATCGTGGACACAGACATCAGGCGGGTACGGGGCGGTCGGGCAGCCGGCCGCCCGGAGCGGCGTGGCACACCGGGGGGAAGCGTAGATGGGCATCACGGCCTGGCTGGCCGTCGGGGTGTTCGCGGGTGTCTACGTCCTGATCGCCACCGAGTGGGTCCACCGCGTGAAGGCCGCTCTCGGCGGCGCGGTCATCATGCTGGCGCTCGGGGTGACCGATGCCGAGCACGCCTTCTTCTCCGAAGAGGCGGGCATCGACTGGAACGTCATCTTCCTGCTCCTCGGTATGATGCTGATGGTCTCGGTGCTCAAGCGGACCGGGGTCTTCGAGTTCATCGCGATCTGGGCGGCGAAACGCGCCCGCGGCAAGCCCTACCGGCTCATGGTCCTGCTGATCCTGGCCACCGCGGTGTTCTCCCCGTGGCTCGACAACGTGACGACCGTCCTGCTGATCGCACCGGTGACGATCCTCGTCTGCAAGAAGCTCGGTCTGCCGGTCGTTCCGTATCTGATCGCCGAGGTGATGGCGTGCAACATCAGCGGCGCCGCCACCCTGATCGGTGACCCGCCCAACATCATCATCGGCTCGCGCGCCGGACTCTCCTTCAACGACTTCCTGCTGCACATGACACCGATCGTCGTGGTGCTGATGGTGGTCTTCGTCCTGATGAGCCGCGTGATGTTCCGCAAGGCGTTCCGCTACGACCCCGAGCGGGTCAAGTCCGTGATGGAGATGGACGAGCGCGCCGCCATCACGAACCCCCGGCTGCTCAAGCTGAGCGGGGTCGTCCTGCTGGCGGTGATGGCCGGCTTCGTCCTGCACACCACGTTGCACATCGAGCCCTCGGTCGTCGCGATCACCGGCGGGCTCGTCCTCCTCGCCCTGTCGCGGCTCGACGCCGAGGAGGTGGCGCGCGACGTCGAGTGGGAGACGCTGGCGTTCTTCACCGGCCTGTTCGTGATGGTCGGCGCGATGGTGCGGATCGGGGTCATCGGGGATCTCGGCGAAATGGCGGCCGAGGCCACCGAGGGCGAACTCCTCGGTACCTCCATGGCGTTGATCTTCGGCTCGGTCGTCCCTTCGGCCTTCATCGACAACATCCCGTTCGTCGCCTCCGTCAGCCCGATCGTCTCCGAGATCGTCTCCTCGGCTGGCGGCACGGAGGAGGCGGGCATGCTCTGGTGGTCCTTCGCGCTCGGCGCGGACCTCGGCGGCAACGCGACGATCATCGCCTCGTCGGCCAACGTCGTGGTCGTCGGCATCGCGGAACGGGAGGGCCACCACATCTCGTTCTGGCAGTTCAGCCGCTACGGACTGGTCGTCACGGCGGTCACGACCGTCATCGCCGCGATCTACGTGTGGCTGCGCTACTTCGTCCTGGCCTGATCCCTGCCCGCCAGGGCGCGACGCCACGCGGCGCCGTCCACGGCACCGCACCGACCCGGGGGAGGAGGTTCCATGCACGCCCCCGACGAAGACCGGACTCTCGACGACCTCGCCGAACGGCTGCAACGCGACGACCCGCGGTTCGCCGCCGCCTTCGCGCAGGGCCTGCCCTGCCGTCCCCGGGAGTACCGGCGCGGCGTCGCGTGGCTGACACTCGCCGTCGGGCTCGGGCTGCTCGGGATGGGCATCGTGTTCGGACACGGGCTGCTGCTGGCGGGCGGGCTCGTGGTGTCCGGGGCGGCCGGGCATCTCTTCGACCCGAACCGGGAGCACATACGGCGCGGTACTCCGCCGCCCTCCTGACCCGCGTTCCGACGGCGTTCCGACCCGTGACCTGACCGGTGTCCTGGCCGCTGCTCCGGGCCGCGCGGGCGGCCCGGCGGCCCGCGCGGTACGAGCGGCCGCGCGTGAATAAGCGCCAATACCCTCACCTATCACCGCAATAAGCCCATTTAACTTTACGTTAAAATAGCTAACGAGTTGTCGCCGCTCTGTTGAGCGTTGGGCTGCTCATTGCCGATCGGTGGTCGAGGCGGAGGGGCGACTCATGGACGAGCGCACCCGTCCCCCCTTAGCGTCGGAGCCGGCCGCCGGGGACTGACGGGCCCCTGCCGCGCCGCATGGTGGAGAATTCCCCCGCAAGGGGCCATCGCGCCCGCACACCGCCAACGCATGCCCGCATGGAGCGCCTTCCTATGGAGCACACCGCTCACGTCAGCAAGACCGCCCTGCCCGGAGTCGGTACCCGCTACGACCTGAACACCGACTCGGGCCGCCACATCTCGGTCGTCGTGCACCAGGACGGGCGCCGCATCGTCGGCTTCCACGACCCCGAGGACGACGACAACTGCAAGGACTCCACGCCGCTGGCCCCGTACGAGGCGACGGCACTGTCCAAGCTCCTGATGCCCGACCCGGTCGGGCATCTGCACCAGCACCTGGAGATCGACCTCGTCACCGAGCACATCCCGATCACCAAACGCTCCCCCTTCGCAGGACGCACGCTCGGCTCCACCCAGGCCCGCGCCCGCACCGGCGCGTCCATCGTCGCCGTCCTGCGCCGCACCGACGCCGTCCCCTCGCCCACCCCGGACTTCCGCTTCGCACTGGGGGACACGCTCGTCGTCGTCGGCACCAGGGAAGGCGTGGACGCCGTCGCCGAATTGATCACCGGAGGATAAACGCCCGTGCACGACACGACCGCGCTGCTCATCGAACTCGGGGCCGTCATCCTCGGCCTGGGCCTGCTCGGCCGGCTCGCCGGGCGGGTGGGCTTCTCGCCCATCCCGCTCTACCTGCTGGCGGGGCTCGCCTTCGGTCACGGCGGCCTCATCCCCATGGCCGCCAGTGAGGAGTTCATCGCCACGGGCGCCGAGATCGGTGTCATCCTGCTCCTCCTCCTGCTCGGGCTGGAGTACAGCGCCTCCGAACTCGTCACCAACCTCAAGACGCAGTACCCCTCCGGCATCGTCGACTTCGTCCTGAACGCGACTCCCGGCGCCGTCGCCGCGCTCGTGCTCGGCTGGGGTCCCGTCGCCGCCGTCGCGCTCGCGGGCGTCACCTGGATCTCCTCGTCCGGCGTCATCGCCAAGGTGCTCGGCGACCTCGGCCGGCTCGGCAACCGCGAAACCCCCGTCATCCTCGGTGTCCTGGTCATCGAAGACCTCGCGATGGCCGTCTACCTGCCGCTGCTCACCGCGCTGCTGGCCGGACTGAGCCTCGCGGGCGGCAGCCTCACGCTGCTCATCTCGCTCGGCAGCGTCGGTGTCGTGCTGTACGTCGCGCTGCGCCACGGCCGGCTGATCAGCCGCGCGGTCTCCTCCGACAACCCGGAGATGCTGCTCCTCGTCGTCCTCGGCCTCACCGTGCTGGTCGCGGGCGTCGCCCAGGAACTCCAGGTCTCGGCGGCCGTCGGCGCGTTCCTCGTCGGCATCGCGCTCTCCGGGGAAGTGGCCGAGGGCGCCCACAACCTGCTCGCGCCGCTGCGCGACCTGTTCGCCGCCGTCTTCTTCGTCTTCTTCGGACTGAACACCGACCCCGCCGCCATACCGCCGGTCCTCGTGCCCGCCCTGATCCTGGCCGTCGTCACCGCGCTGACGAAGATCGCCACCGGCTGGTACGCCGCGCGCAGAGCGGGAGTGAAGGCAGCGGGCCGCTGGCGTACGGGCGGCACGCTCGTCGCGCGCGGCGAGTTCTCCATCGTCATCGCGGGACTGGCCGTGGGTGTGGAGCCCCGGATCGGACCGCTGGCCACCGCCTATGTGCTGATCCTGGTCATCCTCGGCCCGCTGGCCGCCCGTTGGACCGAACCGCTCGCCCGGCGCTTCGGCCCGAAGCCCTCGCCGAGTGCCTCGCCCAAGGCGTCGCCGGTCGCGGAGCGGCCCGTCGCCGAGGGGGCCGTCGCGGAGTCGGCCACCGCGGAGGCGCCCATCGCCCCGGAGCCGACCGACACGGCTCGTTCGCACGGCTGAGGCCCGGCCCGGGGCCACGGCCCGGACACGCCGAAGGGGTTCGGAGCGCGCGTCACACGCTCCGAACCCCTTCGAGTGCCGCCACGGGCGAGCCGGACAGGGCCTCGGCTCAGACGCCGACACCGAAGTCGGCGGCGATGCCCGACAGGCCACTCGCGTAACCCTGGCCGACGGCGCGGAACTTCCACTCGGCGCCGTTGCGGTACAGCTCGCCGAAGACCATGGCCGTCTCGGTCGCCGCGTCCTCGCTGAGGTCGTAGCGCGCGAGTTCCGTGCCGCCGTCCTGGTTCACCACCCGGATGAACGCGTTGCGGACCTGGCCGAAGCTGTGGCCGCGGCTCTCGGCGTCATGGATCGACACCGGGAACACGATCTTGGTGATCTCGGCGGGTACGGCGGCCAGGTTCACCTTGACGACCTCGTCGTCGCCCTCGCCCTCACCGGTGAGGTTGTCCCCGGTGTGCTCGACCGAACCGTCAGGGCTCTTGAGGTTGTTGTAGAACACGAAGTTCTGGTCGGTGCCGACCTTGCCGGCCTCGTTGACCAGCAGCGCGCTGGCGTCCAGGTCGTAGTCGGTACCGGTCGTCGTGCGGACGTCCCATCCGAGACCGACCAGGACTGCTGTCAGCCCCGGCGCCTCCTTGGTGAGCGAGACATTGCCGCCTTTGGACAGGGAAACTCCCACGCTGCTCCTCCTGAGTTGAGCTGGTGACGCGAATAAAAATCTTCAACACTGTAGAAGTGTGTGCGGAGCTGCGAAGCCGCCACGCCGGGGCTGCGCCGGATGGCTCCGGGCGAGAGCGGGCGGAGGGAGACGGCGTGAGGGAACAGAGCGGAGCGGACGGCCCGGGCGATCGCCCGCGGCGGCGCGGCCAGGGCGAGCTGGAGGCCCAGGTCCTCGCCGTGCTGCGGCAGGCACCGGGGCCGGTCAACGCGGGCTGGGTGCTCGACCGGCTCGGCGGGGACCTGGCGTACACGACGGTCATGACCATCCTGACCAGACTCCAGGCGAAACGGGCCGTCACCCGTGAACGGGTGGGCCGGTTCTTCGAATGGTGCGCGACCTCCGACGAGGCGGGGCTCGCCGCACTGCGGATGCGCCGTGTGCTGGACGCGGAGTCGGACCGTGAGGCCGTACTGGCCAGGTTCGTCACCACGCTCTCGCCGGACGACGAACGGCTGCTGCGTGACCTCCTCGGTCTTCCCGAGGACGGGACGGAGGGCTGAGCCGGATGGGAGTGTTCGTCCTGCTGCCGTTGCTGCTGCCGCTGACCGCGGTCCCGGTCGCCCGCCTCGCCGAACGGCATCTCCATCCCCGGGTCGCCACCCGGCTGCTGTCGGCGCTGGCCGCCGTACTGGCCGTGTGCAGCACGGTGTGCCTCGGGCTGCTGGTCGTCGTCGGTACGGTGCAGCTGCCCGGCCATCCGCTCCCCGACGCCTGGGCCGACCGGGAGGCCCCCACCACCGCGCCGTACGAGGAGGCCGCGGGCAAGGGCGCGGTCGTCGCGCTGCTCGCCGTGGCCGTGTCGTGGTCCACCTCGGCCCGCAGACACCGCCGTGTCCGCCGCCGGGCCGAGGACGCGCTCGCCGGTGTGCCGGACGGAGAGCTGGCCGTACTGAACGACGAGGCGGCGTACGCGTACGCGCTGCCGGGCGTACGGAACGGGCCGGCGGTCCGCGCGTGGTTCACCGGTGGCCGCTCCGTGCGGGACGGGACCTCCCCGCGCGAGGTGACCTCCGGGGGCCGGATCGTCGTCTCCACGGCCATGCTCGCGTCTCTGGACGCCGACGAACGCGCGGCGCTCGTCGCCCATGAACGGGCCCATCTCGCCGGCCGTCATCACCGCTATCTGCTTCTCGTCCGCTTCGCCGCGCGGGCCAACCCGCTGCTGCGGCCGCTGCGTTCGGCCGTCGCCTACGCGACGGAGCGCTGGGCGGACGAGGAGGCGGCCCGGGTGACGGGCGAGCGGCGGGTGGTGGCGCGGGCCATCGGCAAGGCGGCGCTCGTCTCGCGCGGCACGCCCACCCCGACGCTGGCGGGCTTCGCGGCGCCGGGGCCCGTACCGCGCCGGGTGGCCGCGCTGCTGGAGCCGGCGCCGTCGGCCGTACGGTGGCCGCCGGTCTTCACCGCGGTGGGTCTGGCGGCCTGGGCGGCGGCGGCCGGGACGCTCGGATCGGCGCTCTCCTCCGCGAACGCGACGGTGACGCTGCTCCTCGTACTGAAGGCGGCCGGCCCGCTGTGAAGCCGGCCGGCCGGGTCGCGCGGCTCGTGGTCCGCGCCTGTCCCGATCGCCGGACGGGCCGCGTACGCAGCGCGTCCGGCGATCGAGGACGAACCGGCCACCGGCCGGGCCCGCGATACTCCGCCGGGCGGGACCTCGCGGACAGACTCTGGGGCGTGTCCGCAAAGTCCCGCCTGGCCCGCGATGCCTGGCACGGCACCTCGCCGCGTTGTCGGACCCGGCCGAGTAGGGCCGGTCCGTCCACAACGCCGATCCTCCGCCTCGCGATGCACCGCACCAGCCGCCGCCGGCCCCGCCCTGCGGGCGGACGGCGCTACTTCGCGGACACCCCCTAGACGTCGAACTCCTGCGGCTGGAGGTCGAGCGCGAAGCACGCCTCACGTACGACGGCCCGCTCCTGCGCGTCGAAGTTGCCGTCGGCGCCGCCGATGATGATGCCGATCTGGATGACGGCACGCGCCTCCGCCGGCTTCTTCTTCGCCTTCGCGACTTCCTGGAGCACGCCGACCTTGCCGATCGCCATGTCGGCGACGAGCTGGTTCAGATAGTCGTCGAAGCGCCTCTGCAGATCGGCGGGCGGGAAGTTCCGCAGCACGTCGTTGCTGGTGATCAGCTGCGTGACGCGCTGACGCTCGGCCTGGTCGATGGAGCCGTCCGCCGCCGCGACCAGTGCGCACATCGCCATGCTGGCGTCACGGAACGAGCCGCTCTTGAGGTCGTTCTTCTTCGCCTCCAGCTGGGTCTGCATCGTCTGGGCGGATTCCTTGATGCGATCCCACAGGGCCATGAGTGCTCCGTATGTCTCGGACTGTCCGTACCGGAGGAAGGCCGGCACGGACAGTGCTTGTTTCTACAGTGGTGTAGAAGTTACCAGGTCTCGGGGAGCGGACCCTCGGACTCCCGCCACATCGGCGGCTCGGCCGGCGTGTGCGGTACCGGTTCGAACAGCACCGCGCGTACGACACTCGGCGCGAACAGCGCACTCAGCGGCGCGGAGAGGTGCAGCACGGCACGGAACGCCTTGCCGACGTCCGGATTTCCGCCTGCCCGCCGCTGCACCCGCTCCAGATACCAGGCCGCGGGCCGGTCCACCGCGCGGGTCCGTGCCGCGTCGCCGACGACACCGGGCATCTCCTTGTCCGCCCCGGAGGAGATGTCCCACGCCGGCCGCGCGGAGTCGAGGAGCGCCCGCTGCACACGCCGGGTGGTGGGCGTATGGCGCCGGTCCGCCAGCGTCTCGCGCAGCGCGACGGCGTTCAGGGCGGCGACGGTCATTCCCTGCGCGTAGACCGGGTTGAAGGCGCACAGCGCGTCGCCGACGGCGAGGAAACCGGCCGGACGGCGGCCCGGACGGTCGTACCGGCGGCGGATGTTGGCCGTGTTGCGGAACGCGCGGACGGGCGAGTCCGGCTCGGCCCGCCTCAGCCACTCGTACAGGAACTTGTGCGGGAGCCGCATGGTGAAGTCGGCGAACTCCGCCTCGTCCGAGGGGGGTTCGCCCCCGCGCACCCCCGAGAGGGTGACGAGGTAACGGCCGTCCTCCATCGGCAGCGCGACGCCGCCGCTCACCTGATTCGGGTCGGGGACGACGTAGTACCCGACGGTGTCGGTGATGCCCTCGTTGTCGCCGGGACGGTAGACCCGGGAGGCGTAGGCGAGCCCGCTGTCGAGCGTCTCCTCGTGGGGAGGCTCGGCGCCCACGGCCGCGAGCCACTTGGGCGCCCGCGAGCCGCGGCCGGAGGCGTCCACGACCAGATCGGCGGTCAGCGCCCGGGTGACGACGCCTTCGCGGGTGGCCTTGGCGCCGGCTCCGCGCTCCCGCAGCAGTACGCCGGTCGTGCGGACCGCGTCACCGAGCAGGCCCACCACCTCCGTGCCCTGCACCGTCTCGATGCGTGTGTCCGTCAGGACCCTGCGGCGTACGAGCCATTCGAGGAGCGGCCGGGACGCCGTGAGGAGATGGGTGGTGGAGGGCGTACGGCGATACCAGATGCCGGACTGCCACTGCACCATGTCACCCGGCATCCCGACCTCGGGCGCGCCGTGCTCCCGCAGCTCGGCGACGATCCCAGGCAGCAGCGTCTCCAGCGCCGACTGGCCCCCGGCGAGCAGCACATGGATGTGCCCGCTCTGCGGGACACCGGGCCGTGCCTTCGCCTCGTCGGGGAACCGGTCGCGCTCGACGACCGTCACCCGGTCCGCGTGGGCGGCGAGCACCTTCGCCGTGAGCAGGCCCGCGATACCGCCGCCGATCACCACCGCGTGCCGGGCGGGGCGGCCGGTGTGCCGATGGGGCGGGATGCGCTCCCCGGCATCGGGCGCCGCCAGGCCGTCCACGTCCTCGTCCATACTCATGTCTCCCGTTTCGTGCGGCAGTTGATCGTGAGCGTCCAGTATGTCGAAGTCGGCTCACGGTCCGGACGTCCTCCGGTCGAGGCCGTGCCGCACGCGGTTGACGCGCTCTACGCGGCGTCGGGTCCTGCCGGTGCGGTGTCCGACTCGCGGAGCGCCTCGGTGAGCCAGTCGACCCACATCCGCTCCAGATCGATCCCGGCGCGCAGCACCAGATGGCGCAGCCGGTCCGCCTCCGAGGGCTCGCCGGCGCGCGGCTCCCGGAGCCGCCGCTCCGGCCGCCGCTCCGTGCCCCGCTCCGGCTCCCGCGGCGAGAAGTCCCGCGCCTCGATGTCCCGGTACTCGGCCAACTGGCGCTCGTGCAGGGCGAGATGGCGGCGCAACTCGACGGGGAGTCCGTCGGTCCCGACGACCGCCGCCGCCCGCATCCGCAGCAGCAGCGGGTCCCGTACGGGCTTGGGATCCTCCCTCCCCGCCACCCATCCGGTCAGCTCCTCACGACCGGCCTCCAGCACCTCGTACTCCTTCCGCCGCCCACGGACCGGCTGCTCCGGCGCCAGGGCGCGGATGTGTCCCGCCTCTTCGAGCCTGCCCAGCTCCCGGTAGATCTGCTGGTGCGTCGCCGACCAGAAGTAGCCGATGGAACGGTCGAACCGGCGGGTGAGCTCCAGGCCGGACGAGGGTCTTTCCAGGAGAGCGGTGAGGATGGCGTGGGGGAGGGACATGACCGCATCCTAGAAGTAACGGCCGCCGGTCAGATCGTGGCGGCCAGCCGGGTTCCCTGGTCGATGGCGCGCTTGGCGTCGAGCTCGGCGGCGACGTCCGCGCCGCCGATGAGATGCGGGGCGGCGCCGGCCGCGCGGAGCGCGTCGTACAGCTCACGCCGCGGTTCCTGCCCGGCGCACAGGACGACCGTGTCCACCGGCAGGACGGCGGGCGAGCCGTCGACCGTCAGATGCAGACCCTCGTCGTCGACGCGGTCGTACACCGCGCCCGCGATCGTGGTGACTCCCCGGTGCCGCAGTTCGGTGCGGTGGATCCAGCCGGTGGTCTTGCCCAGTCCGGCGCCCACCTTCCCGGTCTTCCGCTGGATGAGATGGACCGTCCTCGGCGGCTTCGGCCGTACGGGCTCCCGCAGTCCGCCGGGGGAGCGGTAGCCGGTGTCGACGCCCCACTGCCGGAAGTAGGCGTCCGCGTCGAGGCTCGCGCCTTCGCCGCCGTCGGTGAGGAATTCGGCGACGTCGAAACCGATGCCTCCGGCGCCGATGATCGCGACGCGCTCACCGACGGGGACGCCGCCGCGCAGCACGTCGAGATAGCTGACCACGCGGGCGTGGTCGATGCCGGGGATCAGCGGCGTACGGGGGGTGACACCGGTCGCGACGACGATCTCGTCGTATCCGGTCGCCCCGTCCGTCAACTCCCGTGCCGTCACGAGGGTGTTGAGGCGGACATCGACCGCGAGCCGGGCGAGCCGGCCGCGGAAGTAGCGCAGCGTCTCGCCGAACTCCTCCTTGCCGGGGACGCGTCGGGCGACATTGAGCTGTCCGCCGATCTCGTGCGCCGCGTCGAACAGCGTGACCGAATGGCCGCGTTCGGCTGCCGACACCGCGCACGCCAGCCCCGCGGGACCGGCTCCGACGACGGCGACACGCTTGACGCGTCGCGTGGGGGAGAGGACCAGCTCCGTCTCGTGGCAGGCCCGTGGATTGACCAGGCAGGAGGTGATCCTCCCGCTGAACGTGTGGTCGAGACACGCCTGGTTGCAGCCGATACAGGTGTTGATCCGGTCGGCGTGCCCCTCACGCGCCTTGGCGACGAAATCGGGATCGGCGAGGAAGGGGCGCGCCATCGACACCATGTCGGCACGCCCGTCGGCGAGCAACTGCTCGGCGACCTCAGGGGTGTTGACGCGGTTGCTGGTGATCAGCGGTACGGAGACCGACCCCATCAGCGCCTTGGTGACCCAGGTGTACGCGCCGCGCGGCACGGACGCGGCGATCGTCGGGATCCGGGCCTCGTGCCAGCCGATCCCGGTGTTGATCAGAGTCGCGCCCGCGGCCTCGATCTCCTTGGCCAGGGTGACCACTTCGGCGAGCGAGGAGCCGCCCGGCACCAGATCGAGCATCGACAGCCGGTAGACGAGGATGAAGTCGGGACCCACGCGCTCCCGGATCCGGCGGACGATCTCCACGGGGAAGCGGATGCGGTTCTCGTAGGCGCCGCCCCACCGGTCCTCGCGCCGGTTGGTCCGCGCGGCGATGAACTCGTTGATCAGATAGCCCTCGGACCCCATCACCTCGACACCGTCGTACCCGGCCAGCCGCGCCAGCTCCGCCGCCCGTACGAAGTCCTCGACCGTCTCCTCCACCTCGTCGTCGGTGAGGGCGTGCGGCACGTGGGGGCTGATGGGGGCCTGGAGCGCGCTCGGCGCCACCAGGTCCGGGTGGTAGGCGTACCGCCCGAAGTGCAGGATCTGCATGGCGATCCGGCCGCCCTCGGCGTGCACCGCCGACGTCACCTGACGGTGCTGCTCCGCCTCCGCCTCGGTCGTGAGCCGGGCGCCGCCCTCGTACGGCCGGCCCCGGTCGTTGGGCGCGATGCCGCCGGTCACCATCAGGCCGACGCCGCCACGGGCACGGGCGGCGTAGAAGGCCGCCATGCGCGCGAAGCCGTTCTCGGCCTCTTCCAGGCCGACGTGCATCGAACCCATCAGCACCCGGTTGGGCAGGGTGACGAAGCCCAGGTCGAGAGGGCTGAACAGATGGGGGTACGGGCTCATGGGGGGCTCCTCGCGCGACGGCTGCGCTCCAGTAGTAGCCCGGCCGCCACACTTTGTGCAACCAGTTGCACAAAGTGTGGCCGGTCTCTCGCCCATCGCTCCCCGAAGCCCCGCCGGGGTGTCAGACCTTGCGGTAGTCGTACGCCTCCGAGGCCGCCGCCTCCACCGCGTCCAGGTCCGCGCCCGCCGACGCCGTGACCAGGGCCGCGACGGCGCCTTCCACAAAGGGCGCGTCCACCAGCCGTGCGCCGTCCGGGAGTTCGTCGCCCTCGGCCAGCAGCGACTTCACGGTCAGCACGGCGCTGCCCAGATCGACCAGGAGCGCGACACCCGCGCCGCGGTCCACCTCGGCGGCCGCCGCCGCGATCAGCTCGGAACTCGTGCCGAGCCCGCCGTCCGGAGTGCCCCCGGCGGCGGCCACCGGAGCGGTGGTACCGCCGCCCGCGAGTCCGACGGCCAGCTCGGCGACGGCCTCGGCCACCGCCCGGCTGTGCGACACCAGCACGACGCCGACCGGCTTGCCGGTACTCATTCGCCCGCCGTCGCGGCCAGGGCGGCGATCAGCAGCGCCGAGGACGTGGCGCCCGGATCCTGGTGCCCGATGCTGCGCTCACCGAGATAGCTGGCCCGGCCCTTGCGGGCCTGGAGCGGCACGGTCGCCACCGCGCCCTCGTCCGCCGCGGTCGCCGCCGCCGCGAACGACGTGCCGAGCGCGGCCACCGCGGGCTCCAGCGCGTCGATCATCGTCTTGTCCCCGGCCTTCGCGCCGCCCAACTGCGCCACGGCGGCGACCCCGGCGCCCAGCGCCTCGGCCAACCGCGCGTGCGTGACCTCGGCAATATCGCCGAGCTCCTTGCCCGTACGCCGCAGCAGCGTCCCGTACAACGGCCCCGAGGCGCCGCCCACCGTGGAGATCAGCTGCCGCCCCGCGAGGATCAGCGTGGCGCCGGGCGTGTCCGGCGGCTCCGACTCCAGCGCCGCGGTCACGGCCCGGAAGCCGCGCTGGAGGTTGCTGCCGTGGTCGGCGTCACCGATCGCCGAGTCGAGCTCGGTGAGACGGGCCGCCTCCCGCTCCACGTCGGCGGCCGCCGCCCGGAGCCAGCGGCGGAAGAAATCGACGTCGAGCACCGGCTCGGAATCCTGGTCGGACACAAGGTCTCCTCGAAGAGCGTCGGGCGTACGTGTCGGACGTACGTGCCTGCGGGACCGGCGGGACCGGGCGGCTCAGCGGCCCCAGCGCAGTGCGGGCGTCTGCACCGGCGCGTCCCAGAGCCGCAGCAGATCCTCGTCGACCTGACAGAGCGTCACCGAGCACCCGGCCATGTCGAGCGAGGTCACGTAGTTCCCGACGAGCGTACGGGCCACCGCCACGCCCCGCTCGGCAAGCACCCGCTGCACCTCGGCGTTGAAGCCGTACAGCTCCAGCAGCGGCGTCGCCCCCATACCGTTGACCAGCGCGATCACCGGGCCCGACGGGTGCAGGTCCTCCAGCACCGCGTCCACCGCGAAGTCCGCGATCTCGCGCGAGGTCATCATGGCGCGCCGCTCACGCCCCGGCTCGCCGTGGATGCCGATGCCCAGCTCCAGCTCACCGTCCGGCAGATCGAAGGTCGGACTGCCCTTGGACGGCGTCGTCACGGCGCTGAGGGCGACACCGAAGCTGCGCGCGTTCTCGTTCACCTGCCGCCCGATCGCCTCGACCCGCTCCAGCGGGGCACCCTCCTCGGCGGCGGCGCCGGCGATCTTCTCGACGAAGAGCGTGGCGCCCGTGCCGCGCCGGCCCGCCGTGAACAGGCTGTCGGTCACGGCGACATCGTCGTTGACCAGCACCTTCCCGACGCGGACGCCCTCGTCCTCGGCCAGTTCGGCCGCCATGTCGAAGTTGAGGACGTCGCCGGTGTAGTTCTTGACGATGAACAGCACCCCCGCGCCACTGTCCACGGCGGTGGCGGCCCGCAGCATCTGATCGGGCACCGGACTGGTGAAGACCTCACCCGGACAGGCGGCGGAGAGCATCCCGGGCCCCACGAACCCGCCGTGCAGCGGTTCGTGCCCCGAACCGCCGCCCGAGACGAGCCCCACCTTTCCCTCGACGGGCGCGTCCCGGCGTACGACGACGCGGTTGTCGACATCGACGGACAGATCGGGGTGCGCGGCGGCCATTCCACGCAGCCCGTCGGCGACGACGGTCTCCGGCACGTTGATGAGCATTTTCAAGGGGTTCCTCCTGGGAAGAGTTACCAGCCAGGCTTCCGAGCCGGGATCTACCTGGTCAGCCGGTGCGCGAGGGACCTGACCGGTCGTCAGGCCGCATCCGGCCTGGCTTGCCCAGGGCCGGCGCGCACTCAGTATCGAAGAGGCAGGCGCGATCGTGAAGCCTGGCGCGCTGGCATCCGTCGTCCGCGATCACGAGACTCGCGGCAAAACCGCGTTCATTCCCGGACCGCCGGGCTTCACACCTCGCGAGAGGAGCTTTCCGTGGCATCCGGACGGCAGAACATCGCCGACCCGGCGCGGCAGAAAATCTGTCGTGTTGGGAGTAGACATTCGGTCTTCTGCGGCGCTAACGTTCTTCTCGTAGCCAGGCAGTGAAGAAGCACGGCAGAGATGAACTGGCGTGCATGCAGGTCAAGCAGGTTGTGGAACGGCAGTGGAGTGGCGGGGCCGGAATCGGTGGGTCCCGTGACTGGCTGCCGGGCCGTGCGGCCCCAGGGGCCGCGAGCAGTCCCGCGGAATCCGGCAGTACAACCCGAAGGAAGTGAGGAGTAGACACCGTCAGGATCGCCCGGGCGGGCATCACTGCGCCCGGGTACCGCAGACCCCAGAACGGAAGGTGGTCCCCGGTCACGCTTACGCGATCCCCGCACAGCCGCCCGGTCTACCGGGCGGTCGGCGGAAAACGAAAGCCGGCGCACATAGTCGGCAGATGGTGTTGAAACCCGGGGCCCGGGTGCCGTAACGGCACCCGGGCCCCTCGATGCGTTCCCGAAAAAGAGGTGCTGTGCCCCCTGAGAAACCCCGCCCCGCCGACAGACTCGACGACGACGACTATCCCGCCTTCACGGTGGGCCGCGCCGCCGACATGCTCGGCACCACCCCGGCCTTCCTCCGCGCCCTCGGTGAGAACCGGCTCATCACCCCGCTGCGCTCGGCCGGCGGGCATCGCCGCTACTCCCGCTACCAGCTGCGTATCGCCGCCCGAGCCCGTGAACTCGTCGACAACGGCACCCCGATCGAAGCCGCCTGCCGCATCATCATTCTCGAAGACCAGCTCGAAGACGCCCTGCGCATCAACGAACAGCAGCGCCAACAGCACAACTCCGCCGGCTGAACCCTCGGCAGGCACCGCCAGGAGAGAGCGGCGGGGTTCAGACGGGTGCACCGCCGCCCGCCGCAGCCGGGAATGACGATCGCCGACCGTGGCGCGGGCGAATCCGGCGCCCGGTCACCTGAGCCCCGCAAGATCCGGACGACAGGACCTAGACCTCGGGAAGAGAGGGATCCGGTGTCCAGGGGGACGGCGCGGTGACGGACCAGCGCTCGTGGTCGCGCCAGGCCCCGTTGATGTAGAGGTAGGCGGGCGACAGACCCTCGTAACGGAAGCCCAGGCGCTCGACCAGGGTCACGGAGGCCTTGTTCGACGGCTGGATGTTCGCCTCCAGCCGGTGGAGCCGCAGGTCTTCGAAGGCGTGCCGCATGACGGCGGTGAGTCCCTCGGTCATATAGCCCCGCCCCGCGGACGGGGCGAACGCCGCGTACCCGAGGGACGCGCCCTGGTAACGGCCCCGGATGATCGAGTTGATGTTGACCATGCCGGCGGCCGTACCGGTCTCCCGAACGCGGATCACATAGCCCCGGTTGGTGCCGTCCTCGAAGCGGCGCATCCAGTCCCGGAACGCCTCCGCGGTCGCGGGCAGCTGCATCGTCGCCCGGTGCAGCTCGGCGCTGGCCCTCACGAGCGAGCAGAACTCGTCCTGGTCGGCGAGGGTGAGCGGGCTCAGTTCGACCCGTGACGGTGTATGGGGCATGCGCCAATGGTAGGACCCGGCGGTACGCCGCCCGGTCGTCGCCCTCGCGGTGGCCCATTCGGGCGCCATTTCACGGCGGCTCTTTCGGCTGCGGCGGTCGGACCGCCGTCGCGGGCTAGCTTGGCTGCGCCGCCGGGGTGCGGGACGCACCTCATGGGCGGCGAACGGCTGTTCGTGCGCTCCGGCGGCTCCCGGCCCGCGAGCAGAGGAAGCCCGACATGTCCAACCACTTCACCGGCCTCAGCCTTGGGGCGCCGCTCGGCGACCAGCGTCTCGACCTGTGCGACCTGTACGCCTTCGGGGCACCCGGCGATCCGAGCAGGACCGTTCTCATCCTCAACGCCAACCCCGTCGCGGACGCCCTGCACCCCGACGCCGTGTACCGCCTGAACATCGACAACGACGGCGACCTCCTCACGGACATCGCCTTCAGCTGGGTCTTCAGCCCGCCGGCGGCGGACGGCTCGCAGACCTACAGCGTCTTCATGGCCACCGGCGCTGACGCCCGCAAGCCCGAGGCCGTCGGCACCAAGATCGTGTCGGACGCCGCAGTCTCCTTCGACACCCGGGCCAATGTGGTGGTCAGCGGTGACTACAAGGTGGCCGCCGGCAGCCGCAGTGATGCCTTCTTCTTCGACTTCGACGGCATCCAGAAGCTGTTCGACACCAGCGGCAAGCGGAACTTCACCTCACCGCATCTGAGCGGTGAGTCCCCGTGGACCGGTGTCGACTCCAACAGCACGGCCAACGTCTTCTCCATGGCCGTCGAACTGCCCACCGCGGAGCTGGCGCCCAAGCCCGAGCTGCGCATCTGGGGCCGGTGCAGCGTCATGCGCGACGGTGAGCTCGTCCACGCGGACCGGGCCGGGCACCCGTCGGTGAGCAGCTTCTTCAACACCGACGACACCAAGGAGGAGTACAACGCCGGCGAGCCCGTCGACGACCGGGCCCGGTGGACGGACCAGTTCGTCCACCTGCTCGGCCACACCGGCGACTACTCGCGTGAGGAGGCGATCGCCGCGCTCGACGAGCACGGCATCCTGCCGGACGTGCTGCACTTCGACCCGTCCAGGCCCGCCGCGTACCCCAACGGCCGCACCTTCTCCGAGGACGTCATCGACATCCGCGTCGCGTTCCTCACCAAGAACGAGGCGCCGCCCACCGGTCTGACACCGCACACCGACACCCTGGACCGGTTCCCCTACCTCGGCGACCCGCACCCCGCAACCGCGACCTGACCGACCCCGGCGGAGCCTGCCGCGCGGGTGCCACCCCAGGCCCAGAAGTGGCGGGGCGGGATGCGCGGGCGTGGAATGGAGGGGCGGGGAGGAGACGTGGAGGCGCTGTGGGTGTGACACCGCTGACCGAGATCCTGGCCAAGCCTTTCGACGAGCGCTACGCCGTACCGGCCATCAACGTGTTCAACGACCTCACGCTGGAGGCCGTGCTGGCGGCCGCGGTGGAGAACGCGTCGCCGCTGATCGTGCAGACCTCTGTCAAGACGGTCAGATCGATCGGCAGCGACGTCCTCCACGACATGTGGACCTCGATGACCGCCGGTATCGAGGTGCCCGTCACCCTGCACCTGGACCACTGTCCGGAACGCGAGGTCATCACCGAGTGCCTGCGGCGGGGCTGGAACTCGGTGCTGTTCGACGCGTCCAAGCTGCCGGTCGAGGAGAACATGCGGCAGACCGTCGAGGTCGTCGCGGAGGCCCGCGCGTACGGGGCCGCGGTCGAGGGCGAGATCGAGTCGATCACCGGCGTGGAGGACGGCATCGGCAGCGCCGAGGCCGCCGAGCAGCAGACCCTCGCGGTCGCGCTGGAGTTCCTGCGGACCACGCACGTCGACGTCTTCGCCCCGGCGATCGGAAACGCTCACGGCTCGTACAAGCAGGCGCCGGTTCTCGACGCCCAGCGCGTCTCCGACCTCGTGGCGGAGTATCCGGTGCCGATCGCGCTGCACGGCGGCAGCGGACTGTCCGACGAGCAGTTCCACGATCTGATCTCCCGGGGGTGCGCCAAGGTCAACATCTCCACGGCCCTCAAGGAGACGTACATGAAGTCGAACCTGGCCTTCCTGCGGACGGCGGAGGAGCGGCAGAAGTGGGATCCGCCGTCGCTCTTCCGGGCCGTGCGCCAGGACGTCGTCGAGATGGCCGGTTCGCTGATGAGGCTCTTCGGCAGCGCCGGGAAGGCGGGGTAACCGTGCCCGCGCTCATCTTCGACTGTGACGGTGTCCTGGCCGACACCGAACGCGACGGGCATCTGCCCGCCTTCAACGAGACGTTCGCGGAATTCGGCCTGCCCGTGCGCTGGAGCGACGAGGAGTACGCGCGGAAGGTGAAGGTCGGAGGCGGCAAGGAGCGGATGCGGACGCTGCTGACGCCCGAGTTCGTCGCCGCCGCCGGCCTGCCCTCCGACCCGGACGCGCTCGATGAGCGGGTCGCCCGCTGGCACCGGCGCAAGACCGAGATCTACACCGGGATCATCCGGGGCGGAAGCGTCCCGCCCCGGCCGGGCGTGCGGCGCGTCGCCGCCGCCGCGCACGAGGCCGGGTGGACGCTCGCGGTCGCGTCCACCTCCGCGGAAGCGTCCGTCCGCAGTGTGCTCGAACTGGCCATGGGGCCGGAACTGGCCGCCCACTTCGGCGTGTTCGCCGGCGACGTGGTCCGGCGCAAGAAGCCCGCCCCGGACATCTACGCCCTGACCGTGGATCGGCTGGGCCTGAATCCGGCGGACGCCGTCGTGATCGAGGACAGCCGCAACGGGATGCTGGCCGCGCTCGGCGCCGGGCTCGCCTGCGCGGTCACGACCAGCGCCTACACCGGTGACGAGGACTTCACCGGGGCCTTGCTGGTGGTCGACTCGCTCGGCGACCCACCGCCGCGGGAGACCGTCACCCGGGTGCTGAGCGACCCGCTCGGCGTCCGGCCCGGGCCCTGTGTGGTACTCGCGGACCTGGCCGTCCTGCCCAGCCGTGACGGCGCCCCGGACCCCACGGCAGCCGATCCGCCCGTGGACGGCCCCCGCCCCCGGCCGCGGTGACGTCGCGGCAGTCAGGAGAGCCATGTCATCGCCATCACCGACACCGTCGCCGTCGTCGTCGACTCCGGCCGACGACCTCACCTTCGTCGTCCGGTCCGTCGCCCGGACCGCGGTGGACAACGAGAAGGCCTTCGGCGATCTCGACGCCGTCGCGGGCGACGGGGACTTCGGGTACTCGCTCGCCCGCGGCTTCGAGATCGTGCTCAGCGACTGGGACGACCTGGCCTCGGACTCCCCGGCCGACACCCTGAAGAAGGTCGCCCTGGTGATCTCCAAACGGGTGGGCGGCACCTCCGGGCCACTCTGGGGCACCGCCTTCCTGCGGGCCGCCGGGGCCGTGAAGGACCGGCCGGAGCTGAACGCCGCGGACGCCGTGGCCATGCTGCGGGCCGCCGCCGAGGGGATCAAGGCACGGGGCAGGTCCGACCTCGGGGACAAGACGCTGCTGGACGCGCTGATTCCGATGACCGACGCCCTGGAGCGGCGGCTGGCCGGCGGCGAACCGGCGGCCGGCGGTGCGGAACTCGCCGCCCTGGCCGCCACGACCGCCCGCGCCGCCGCCGACGCGACGACCCCCATGCAGGCCAGACGCGGGCGCCAGAGCTACACCGGCGAGCGCAGCATCGGCTCGCCCGACCCGGGCGCGGTGGCGATCGCCGTCATGGCGGAGCGCGTCGCCGCCGAGTGGGAGGCACGCGACTGACAGCGGACACCGGGCCGGGCGCCCGGACCGAATCCCCGTCCCGGGGCGCCCGGGACGGGCCGGATCAGGAGGAGTTGCGGCATGAAGAAGTTCGTCAACGACCCGAAGGACTACGTCGCGCAGATGCTGGAGGGACTGGCCCTGGCCAACCCCGACACGCTGAAGTACGTGCCCGACTACAACCTGATCATGCGTGCCGACGCCCCGCGCGAGGACAAGGTCTCCCTTGTGCAGGGATCCGGATCCGGCCACGAGCCGGCGCACGTGATGAGCGTCGGCAAGGGGATGCTCGACGCCGCCTGCCCCGGTGACGTGTTCGCCGCGCCGCCCGCCGACTTCGTCTACGAGACGGTCAAGCGGGTCGCCTCCCCGAAGGGCGTCCTGCTGCTGGTCAACAACTACACCGGGGACCGGATGGCGTTCGAGATGGCCGAGGAGTTGTCGCAGGCCGACGGGGTCACCGTCCGTACCCTCTTCATCGATGACGACGTGGCCGTACAGGACTCGACGTACACCGTCGGCCGGCGCGGGGTGGCCGGCAACTTCTTCGTCATGAAGGCCGTCGGCGCCGCGGCCGAACGGGGCGCGGACCTCGACGAGCTGTACCGCATCGGCGAGAAGGTCAACTCCGTCACCCGCAGCATGGGCATGGCGCTCACCGCCTGCACGCCGCCGGCGAAGGGGTCGCCGCTGTTCGACCTGCCCGAGGACGCCGTCGAGATGGGCGTGGGCATTCACGGTGAACCGGGCCGCAAGCGCGAGAAGCTCCAGTCGGCGGACGCCATGGTGGGCGAGCTCGTCAGCGCTGTCGTGGACGACCTGCCGTTCGCCTCCGGTGACCGCGTCGCCCTGATGGCGAACGGACTCGGCGGCACACCGATCGGTGAGCTGTACCTGGTCTACGGCCTGGCCCACAGGCAGCTGGCCGACCGCGGCATCACGGTCGGGCGCAGCTACGTGGGTGAGTACTGCACCTCGCTCGACATGGCCGGCGCCTCCGTGACACTGGTCCGGCTGGACGACGAGATCTTCGAGCTGCTCACCGACCCGGCCGAGATCCCGATCCGGGTGTTCTGACGGGCGCCCCTGTCAGCAGCGGCCGCGGAGCGTCTCCGCACCGTCGCCGGTGAGATCGTCGCAGTACGTCGCGCGCCCGGTCATGGCCATGATCAGGGCCACGGTGGAGCCGGACACGAGCGCCCCGGAGCCGGCCGTGAACGGCCCGTCGTCCGCGACGAGCCGGAGCCCGCCTATACGGCCCTTGGCCAGGACCACCTGGTCCGTACCCCGGTAGTACTCGGCCACCAGCGTGAGCGTACTGATCGGATAGGGGTGGCGGATGCCGAGCGGGCGCCGGATGTCCTCGCCGTGCACGATCGCCTCGCCGAGCAGGGCGATGGCGGGGACGGGAGGCTTGGTCCTGCTCGGGACCGAGCGCCGGAACCTCTCAAGAGTCTCGGCGGGACTCGAACCCAGATGCTCGGCCAGCCGCATGGCCACCATCTTGTCGAAGTCGAACCGGCAGCGGATCACACCCGCGAGCCAGCGCACCGCGTTGAGGTTCGCCGACGCGGTGAGGTGTGCCAGCACCTCGCGCACCGTCAGCTCGGTACAGAGCGACGTCGTCGCCCACCGCTCGTCGGTCAGGTCCGCGAGATCGGCGGCCAGTGCCGCCCGCTCGGTGCGGATCAAGGGCCAGACGTCGGTCTTGCGGCCGGAGTCGGCTGTCGGTTCCGGATCGATCACGAGAGAGGCTCCTGTCACGGGTCGTGTTCTGTGCCGCACCGGAGCCGGAACGGAATTCAGGCCGGGCGTCCAGGAGAGGACTCCCGACCCGGAGCGGAATCATCGCTCGTGACCGAGTTTTCTTCCACGTTCTGAGACAACACCCGGCGGCGGTTACGCGGCCAGGAGGCCGGCCAGTCTGTCGCGCACACCGTCCCGGTCACTCTCAGGGGCCGCCACCAGCCTCTCCCGCTGCCCTGGGTCCCGGGACAGCACGTGCAGCCGCCCCTCGTTCCGGGCCAGGATCAGGTCGGTGCTGGCGCCCGCCGTCTCGGCCGATCCGACCGCGGTGTACTCGGTGACGGTGACCAGCGCGGAACGCTCCGACCCGGAGAGCACCGCGTCGGCGTCCACCGGCCGATCGCCGTCCGCCGACGGTCCCCGGGGCAGCCACTCGGTGAGCGTACGGAGCGCCTCGTCGAGCTTGTACAGACCGATCTGGTGGACGCCGAGCGCGTCGATGCGGACCATCAGACAGATCTTCTCGGGCTGGGGGAGCAGCAGGATCCGCCACGGCTCGCCCGGGGCAGTGCCGGTCGTACGCGCGTCGAGCACCTTCCTGGCCCGCTGCTGGAACGCCACGGCGATGCCCAGGTCCCCCCGTACCTGGACCTCCTCGCCCGAGGACCCCGCCAGGAGCAGTTCGCGTGCGGCCAGTGAGCGGACGGCCTCGGCGAGTTCGTCGTCCGAGGGCCGCGCCTCCAGGAAGTCCACGATCGCGTCCACGGCCGTGAGTTCGGCGATGGTGTACGCGCCGAGCAGCACCGGCCCGGTGTTCACCAGATCCACCACGGCCGAGACCAGTCCCTGGGGGACGGATGCCTCGCCCGGTCCCGGCCGCGCCGCCGGGGGAGTACCGCGCCGGTCGTCGTTCATGCCAGACCTCCTGCCGGCCATCCGTCCGTGGAAGGCGCCGCCCGGCTCTCACGGAGCACCGCGGCGGCCGTACGGGACGGGGTCTGCGTCACCCATACGTCGGAGTTGCCGAACAGGCCCCGGCCGCCCCTCCCGGACAGCGCCTGTCCCAGCTCACCGGCCAGATCCGGCCGGTCCGGCGGTGGGAACCGGGACGCGAGTTCCTGGGACCGGGACACCGCCGTGACGTCGTCGTTCGCCTCGATCCGGCGCAGCTCCCGGGTGAGCGACCGCGCGACTGGCGGGCTCAGGGACGTGGGCACCGCCAGAACCGGCGAGAGGTACAGCGGGCGCCGCTCGGTCATCCGCGACAGCCCCCACGGCCCGACGTTGCTGTCGGTGAACTTGTAGACCACGTAGTCCATCAGGTGCCGCAGATCGCTCGGCCGCGGCAGCTTGGATCCGCCGAACGCGGCCGGGGTCTTCTCCAGCTGCACCCAGGTCCCCTGTGCCGTACGGCCGTGCAGCTTCTCCCGTACGACGTGTCCGCGCATCCCGATGTCGGGGTAGACCGCCTTGTCGATGTCGCGGTGGTGGCTGGAGAGCCGCGGATGGCTGCCCTTGGCGAACCGCCAGCTCTCGTACAGCTGTGGATCGTCCACCAGCACATGGCCGCCGCGCAGTACGTCCCGCAGCTGCGGCACCTGCAGGCCGTGCGCCTCCAGATCGGCGAGGATCACCGCCTCCTCGGGGCTGAGCCGCTCGGCGGCCCGGACCAGGCCCTTGCGGTACGACCCGGCCCGCGCGGTGATCTCGATCATGAGCCGCACCCTGGTGCGCACCTGTTCGGCCCGCTCGGCGTGGCCGGTGTCGGAAGCCGCTCTGCCCGGCCGCTCGGCGAGCGTCCTGACGAACGCCGGCGTGTGCTTGCGCTTCATCTCGTCAGTACAGCACGACACCCGGGCACGCGCAGGGGCTGGCGGCCCGCGCGACTTTGCCATTCCTTTACAACCTGGTCCGTCGCCCCCTCGTCTCTCCTCCCGATCACCGGCCCCGCCCGCCGGATCCCCGGGCAGGCGGACGACGAAAGAGAGCGACTCATGCGCCGAACCGTCCTCAGTGCCATGGCACTCGCGAGCACCGC